>JBEKBO010000043.1:0-31812 GCA_050015355.1 Candidatus Korobacteraceae bacterium
GCGGCAAACTCTTCTATCGCTTGGCCCAGCAGGCTGTGCAGGTAGATCCGGTCCCGTTTGCAACCCTGGTCAAACCACAACCTGTTGCGTTCGGTGGCGTTAAGTAAATACCCACTTTGTCGATATATGGTAGTTGTATTCGGCTTTTGCCGAGATGTGGTGGTGCCGTTGCAGATGCACCGCTCATGCAGAAAAACTGCGGCCCCAGAAAAGCTAAACACATAGAGCTTTTCGAACGAAGCCGCCGGCCATCGGATAAGGCCGGAAATCTAATCCGTTTGCCGCTGTATTGGGCTCTTCAGGAGCAGGGGGTGTGTGTAGTGTGTCGTAGCGCTCCCAGCGCGCATAGAAGCTGGCCCATATCTCTGACTCTCCAATTATGTCCATTGGCGTGTCAGGAGAGATTCTTTGTCTCAAGTTGGTTATCCGGCAACCCCGGCGCGGTCTAGGTACACTGACCATCCCCTGCGAAGTGGGGCACGCTGTAACCTCGGGGGTTGCGGCGCGTTTCTTTTCAAGAGAGAAATTGGTAGGAAACCCTGACGCGCGGCGCCTTCATCGCCTTCCAGGTGCCTTACTGCGGGGCCACGAACTATGTCAAAGAACAATAAAGGAATGATTTGCTTCCTGCACCCCTGGGAGTGGGCGGACTATCGCGTAACGGGCGTTAGGCCCGACTGCCGAAACCATCGGCACATCACCCGGCGACGGGCGTTTGAGTTAACCGGGGATACACGCTACGCGGCTCGGACCCTGGCTAACGTTTTCGATACCCAACAGCTCATAGGCTTCATCGTGGAGGTTGCCGGGCGAACTCGCTGGTAACAGTACCTAATCAGGGCGCTCTGTAACCAACGATTACTTGAATGCGTTCCCACTGGTGAACCAAGCCCTCGACGACTATCTCGGCGCTCTCGCCGCTGATTCGCGTGACACCCCCGCAGGGGAAGCCTGACAACTTAGCTTGCCCAGCGCCTCATAGCACCTGGGGAAAACGGTTGCTTGCCTCGCGCAGCGGATTATCGGCCAGATGCGCGTACCGGGCGGTAGTCTGAGGCTGAGTGTGTCCCAAGAGCTTGCCCACGATTGGCAGTGACACACCACTGCTTACCAGATGCGATGCGAAGCTGTGCCGCAGATCGTGGATGCGCACCCCGGAAAGGCTGGCGAACTGGGAGACTTTAGCCCAAGGCCCTTTCAAATCGGTTAGGTGCGCGCCCCTCCTCCTGCCGGGGAATAGATACTCCCCATCGCGGGGCAGTGACTCCAGCAGCGCCAGTGCCTGTTCATTGAGGGGCACATGCTCGACTCGCTTTTGCTTGGTGTGATGGCTTGGTTTCGTCCATACGCCCCGCACAAAGTCAAAGTCCGTCCACTTGGCGGTCAGGGCTTCACCCTTGCGGCAACCCGTCACCACGGTAAGGCGAATGGCGTTCATGGCGCGCCGGGCCTCTTTGCGCCAAAACTCGCGTCGTTTTTCCGACACGTCGGCTTCCGTAGCGCAACGCTCGGGATACTCCTGCATAGCGACGGCTAACCGTTCAAATTCCTCTTCCGACAACCACCGCTCGCGCTTCTCCTCGTGGAATCTCGAAATGCCAGCAGCCGGGTTTCGGGTTACACCCCACTCGTTGTCATCACCGACCGCCGCAAAGGAAAACATCTTGTGCAGCAGAGCGAGCACGCGGTTCGCACGGTAGGGGGTGCCTTTCAGTGTAGCGTGCAACTCGGACACATCGCGGTGGGTAATGCTGGAGACGCGCACCTGCCCCAAGCGCGGCAGAATGATGGTTTCCAGCATGGCCTTATCTTCGACCACGGAACGGGGCCGCTTATGTACTTCGGCATAGTTGGACAGGTAGTAATCGGCCAAGTCCTTCATTGTTCGCTGACGCCCATCGTCTTCGATGGCTTGCTGCTTCTGTGCCTGCTCAATTGCGAAAGGATCTTCCCCGCGATCTACCATCATTCGCAACCGCCGCGCTTCCTGTCGCGCTGTCTCTGCCGTCCATGCGCCCAATTGCCCTATGGTGTATCGGCGCTGCCGACCATGCACGCGGTAGTTCAAAAGGAAACTCTTGGCGCCCGCCGCCGTCACGCGCAGTCCAAAACCCGCGATACTGTCGTTGCCGTCGTCCCAATGGATCTCGTAGCCTCTCGCCGGAGCTTTCACCCGCTTTACTAAGGTTTGGGTCAGGTTCGCCATTGCCGAGTCCCCCTCTTTCTAGGACGCCTTCCAGAGCCCATGTCAGCACCATGTCAACAGCTTCTTGACTACTGGCGTCTGCAACTGTCTCACAAAGTCAGTGGATTGTCTAGCAATGTCCAGCATTAATGCGGATATTTATGAAGTTATTGAAACCACATGTCAGCAGATGTCAGCATTGCCTGATAAAGACTCAGACTACGAATCAGTAGGTCGGGAGTTCGAATCTCTCAGGGCGCGCCATTCCCTTTTTATCACCCTTTTAAAGATTTGATCGAATGGCTTTCTGTATGTGGGATAAAGGGTTATTCCGTCTGTCGCGCAGTTCGAAAGTACCTTTTTCAGCAATTTGCCCTGTTCTGCCGAATTCTGCATTTGATACAGCAAATAAGCCTTATTTGCGAGTTCTAAAATCTTTTCGAGGGCGAGAATGCGTTCGGCGATTGGCTCGTCGAGAGCCCGGATAGCGGTCAATACGTTCCGTTCTTCGTCAATCCATTCTTGGTTTTTTCGATTCCAGAAATCCTCGCTGATTTTCCCGTCCAATTTATCTGAATAAGCCTGATCCATGCGTTTACGGATGGCCGCCAGCCGCTGCTCCTGTCGTGCTTGCTCTTGCCGCTTCGCTTCTGCGTACGTGTTCTGTTCTTTTCGTAGGGCATGCTGCAAACGAGTCAGAACCGTATCCGGGATCTGGATGTCCCGCAAAACCTGACCGAGTTGTTTCCCGAGTTCTTCTTGGCGCACGTAGGGTAAATCGCATTTGCCCCGGTATCCCGTGCATCGGTAATAAACGTATTTTTGCTTTTTGATTTCCGCTGTAACAGTGCAATTGTCGTGGGCACAGGTCAGAATTCCGGAAAAGGCGAATTCGTGTTTCCGGTATTTCGGGCGATTATGTCCCCTTAATACCGCTTGCACGGAGTCGAATAAGGCGGGACCGATAAAGGTATCGTGCGTTCCCCGAAAAGCTTTCGATTCCCACTCGAAAAAACCGTTGTAAAAGGGGTTTCTCAGAAGCTTGTGGATATAGCCCTTTTGGAACGTTTTTCCGAATTCAATTCGGATTAGTTTCCGTATTTCCGCCAACGAATGTTCTCCCGTCGCATAAAGCTCAAACATTCGTTTCGCGATTCGAGCATTGTCCGGATGAACCTCAATCGTATGTTCGGCTTTGTTATTTACATATCCGAGAGGGGGGCGGCTCGGATAGATTCCTTGTTCCGCTTTTTCCAGCATGCCTTTCCGCACTTCTTCCTTGAGATTCTCGATGTAATTCCGAGCCATCAGAACCTGAATTCCATGCATAAATTTGATTTGCGATTTCGATTCTTTCGATAGGATTTGGCCCTCTTTTACCAAGTGGATTTCCACATCGAGTTCTTCAAGGATCGTGTAATCCTTTAAATTCCGGTAAAGGCGGTCCGTTTTCTCGACCAAAACGGTTCGGCAATTCTTTGAAGTTCTAAGAAACTTCAGCATTTCGCCGAATCTTGTGCGCCCGGTTGCTTTCGCGGTCTCGGCATCGACGAATTCTTCGACAATTCCAAAGTCGTTCTTTGAGGCGTAATCACGCAAAAGCTTTAATTGGGCAGGAATCGAAAAGCCTTCCTGCTCCTGTTCTTTGCTGGATACTCGGGCATAGATGACGGCGTTCATCGCGATTTACCTCCAGTTTTCGTTCTGTCGTCGGATTTCGCGTTGCCCTGCTGGTGTTTTTTCCAGCGGGCTTGGGCAGCGTGCCGCGCAATTTCCGTGCGTTGCTCTGGCGAGAGAACCTTCATCCGCTTACGGGCTCCGATCTTGCCTTTTCGTCGAAAGAATTCGCGTAGTTCGTCCGGGTAATTCAATTTCATGCTGGTAATTATGCTCAGCCCCCTCAGTAGTGTCAAGGCCTACAGACAATTCTTGCAGCGTTTACTGTCTCAATTCGCCCGAAATACCAGATTCTCGGTTTCAAATCCGATTAGCTCCCAGTTCGCGAGCGTCTTTACCAGGTACTTGCTCAGGTAATACTGAGCGCCGCGCTGCGGATCGTAAGCGTAGATGCGGGCGTGACCGCACGGCCAACGATGCAGCCAACAGCAGGGTCTTCCCCATTCGCCTCTGGGAAGCCGACCGCCGCAGTAAATCTGCAAGTGACTGACATTCCCCACCAAGGCGTGAAGGTGGTAGCGCCCGTAAAGCGGCCCGTACTCATCCGCGCGAAACGCATAGGGGACGGACGCCCCGGCCCTGCCCGCGTCGTCCAGATAGCGACGGAACCAGTACTGAGCGCCTGCGGGGGTGATGCCCTCACGCGCGAACGTGAGCGTAGCAAACCAGTCCCAGGGGTATCGCTGATGCATTTCACTGAGCCAACTCCCGAGTCCGTCGATCAGTGGATTCTCCGACCAGCGATGCCCGCAGTTCTGGCAGATGAAATATGGCCGATAAAACCTGCTCCGTTTATATGGTGTTTGGCACTTCGGACAAGAAGTGCGCCCGAGCGCGCGGATGCTAGTAGTCGCTCGCCTCGTTTCGTGAGATTGTAGCCACGGGGATTTCGCTCTAACAGCTTAGATCCCAGAGTTTTCTCCAGATTGTCGAGCCGGCGCGTTACGGTCGCATGGTCCACGCCCATCCTGCGACTCGCTTGCGACACGGTCCCTGTGCGTGCCACTGCAAGAAAATTGGAGGTCATCCCAATCAAAGCCTTTCGACATGGACCCTCCTCATTTGCGCACAGAACATCTGCGAGAATACCGCCCTATTTGCGCACGAAGTGACCGCGATAATACCCCTTTCTTTTTAAGGCTTACAAGACTAAAGTGCGTCCACATTAACTTCGAGGTGCCGATTGGCTGGACAGCGGCAGATGCGAGATGGCCAATCGGCGGCTTCCTGGGGCAATCATGATTGCGACAATCGCTTTGCCGCGCCTTATGCGAATCGGGGCCGGCGCATCCTCTGAGCTGGGAAACATTCTTTCGCAGCTTGGCCTTTCACGGCCTCTGATTGTGACAGATAGTCACCTGGTTGAATTAGGAAAGCTCGAGAAGCTGATGGGCAGCCTCGACAGTTCCAAGATTTGCGCAAGGTTGTACTCCGATGTTGTTCTTGACCCTACAGTCGCTTCGGTCGAGGCGTGCCTGGCCTTCCTGCGTGCGGGCAACCACGATTGCGTCGTCGGGTTCGGGGGCGGCAGCTCCATGGATACTGCCAAGGCGGTGGCCGTGCTCGCCGTCCATGGCGGTGCCGTAAGCAGTTACAAGGCGCCGTACATGCAGGACTCGCCTGGCCTGCCGATTATTGCGATTCCGACAACCGCCGGCACGGGCTCGGAGACGACCCGCTTCACGATCATCAGCGACGAAAAAAACAAACGAAAAGATGCTGTGCGTTGGTTTGGGCTTCCTACCCACGGCCTCGCTCGTCGACTACGAGCAGAGCTTCAGCATGCCCAAAGCGCTCACGGCAGCCACGGGCCTGGATGCGCTATGCCACGCGCTGGAAGGTTATATCTCGAAGCGTTCCCATCCATTCTCCCAGAACATCGCAGTGCAGGCGATGCGCGCCATTGCGCCCAATCTGCGGCGCGTCTTTGCCGACCCATCGGATCGCTTTGCGCGCGAAGCCGTGATGTTGGGCGCGGCATTGGCTGGGATCGCATTTTCCAACAGCTCAGTCGCCCTCATCCATGGGATGGCCCGCCCCATCGGCGCTTTCTTCCATGTGCCACATGGGCTGTCCGTCGCGATGCTGATGCCGGCGGTTATTGAGTTCTCCGCTCCGGCCAACATCTTGCTGTATGCCAACGTCGCGCGTGCCATGGGCCTCGCCGACGAGGGTGAGAGCAGCGAGTCGGCAGTTAACAAGCTCGTGAATGAGTTCATTGCGTTTAATAAAGATCTCGAGGTCCCCACGCCGAAGTCTTATGGCATCGACCCTGGCCGTTGGACGAGCCTCCTGGGAACGATGGCGGAACAGGCGCTGGCGTCGGGCTCACCAGCCAACAACCCTCGGGCAGCCAGCGCGGAAGAGATTCAGCAGCTCTATAAGAAGGCCTGGGCCGGCGGCGAAGAGAGCCAGCAGCTATTCAAGGAGGCCGGGGCCTGATCTCTGACCCCAGGTCAATTTGAAGGTGGCCGCAACTACCTTCTGGTTCCGGGAAGACGGCCAATAAAGGAAGCAAGCGGCGGCACTGCAATGGTGCCGCCGATCCAAATCGGGGACCCACAGGCGAGTTTCCTGGCGGAACTTTTCCCGGCAAAAATCCGCTACAGCGGGGCATCGCTCGGATATCAGCTCGCTTCGGTTTTTGCCGGCGGCATGGTACTTCCGGTCTCGACCGCCCTGCTGGCATGGGCCCACAACAAATCGTGGCCCGTATCGCTGTACATAATTTCCTTCTGCGTGGTTACTATTGTTGCGACGATCCTCGCCGAGGAAACGTACAAGAAAGATGTTTCGTAGCGCGTACTCGAAAACCGGACACCGTGATCTGCCGTGCCGCGAGTCTTCCGCCCTTCTGTGCAGGCCGCTTTCATGGCGCGGTCGCAGGTGCTGAACGCAGTTGCCAATTTCAAAGCAGTCATCACCACACCTGCTTGCAGAAGCAAACCGAGCTGGATGTTGGTAGCGACGAAAGACAGAACCATCAACCCCGACCTCGAACGATGGGACGCCGCACGGGCCAACAGCCACAAGGTTGAAGTCTCAGGCGCCAGTCACTCGGTCTACGTCTCCAGCTGAAGGAGGTTACGGCTCTGATCGAAGAAGCTGCATCGGACGCTCGGTAGAAAACCCTGCATCCCTGCGGCCCAGAAAACGGCTTGCGGGAAGCGTGAGGAACGGTTCTGGTCGTGCGGTCGGCAATTCGGAAGTTATCGTGAAGCCCCAGAGGGCCGCAGGTAGTTGTTGAGAAATCCCCTTCTCAACAGTTTGCCGGGGCGGAGGCTCCGTTTTGGGCTTCCTGGCAGCAACTTGCAACCACCAGCGGACATCAGAACTTGAAGCGGCAACGGCGCACCTATGTCCTCTGAACGCCCCGATCCGATTCTCTTTGTCGCTTATCCCATGCTGCCCGTTTCCGATAGCAGTTGCGGCGGAGCCGAGCAGATGTTGTGGTGCCTGGAGCGCGAACTCGCACGGCGCGGTGCGGCTACGGCGGTCGCGGCTTGCGAGGGTTCGCGCGTCCGCGGCGAACTGCTGAGCACCGGCGTCGCGCCGACTGAGCCCGACCGCTTCGAGGTGCGCGAGCGGGAGCACAGCGTGGCAGTTGTGCGCCTCTGCCGTCAGCGTTCTTTTGCCCTGTTGCACGACAAGAGTGGCCACTTCTGGCGCCATGCGGCGCGGGTGCGCTGCCCGGTGCTGGCCACGCTCCACCTGCCACGCAGTTTCTATCCGCCGGAGCTGTTCAACTCGGTTGCGCCTAACGTCTTCTTCAATTGCGTCTCGGAATCGCAAGCCGATGGATTTCGCGATCTGCCGAATTTCCTGGGCGTGGTTGCCAACGGAATTGCGCTTGAGAGATTCACGTTCACCGCAGCGAAACAGGATTACCTGCTCTGGATCGGCCGCATTTGCCCCGAGAAGGGAACACACCTTGCCCTCGATGTCGCCCGCCAGCTCGGAATGAAGCTGGTGGTCGCCGGCTCGGTGTATCCGTTCTCCTGGCATCGTCAATACTTCGAGCGCGAGGTGCGTCCCAGGCTTGAGGCTGCCGGTTCCATGGCCGAGTTCGTGGAGTCGCCGCCGTTTGCACGGAAGGTCGAACTGCTTGGCCAGTCCCGGGCACTGCTGATTCCGACGCTCGCACCCGAGACCAGTTCGCTGGTGGCTATGGAGGCCATGGCGTGCGGTACGCCCGTGGTGGCGTTCGCCAACGGCGCGCTGCCGGAAGTGCTGGTCGACGGGAAGACAGGGTTTCTGGTGAATGATTTCGACGAGATGGTGAACGCCATACGCCGCGCGGATTCAATCGACCGCCGGGAGTGCCGCGCTCACGTCGAGGCGCGTTTCAACGCATCGCGAATGGCCGATGGCTATGAGCGACTGTACGCGATGATACAAGAGTGCGTCGGCAAGCCGGTCGCGCGGGTAAGTTAAGGAACTGCGCTCATCGCAGTAACCGAAGAAACTACCCCACGTTAGCCCAATCACCCCAGCGAGCCGAGCCTCGCTGGGGACCCCGACGCAGGCGAACGTGGGGCACCATCGCGATCACATGGAACAGCGCTACACATCTCCCAGAAAGAAACTACCCCACCCTAGCCAACTGCGGGCTAGGATGGGGCACCCTCGCTCCCTAATAATTTGTGGGCCACCGTCCAAGAAAAAGCAGATCCTTCGCTGCGCTCAGGATGACACTCACGAGGCGCGGGCGAACATGGGGCACCATCGCTTCCTAATAATTTGTGGGCTGCTCTCAGCGGGCTGTGGTCACCGGGACCAGTAATCCCGCTTCACTGGCGATCTTTTCCAGTTTGGCGCGGGTTTCGGGTTTGACGCGCACCATCGGCAGGCGATAGTTCTCGCCGATCTTGCCCATCATCGCCAGCACGGCTTTGACCGGCATGGGGTTAGACTCGATGAAGTTGGCTTGCATCAGCGGCAGGTATTTGCGATGCAGCTTGCGCGCCGCGGTCCAATCGTTGGCGAGCGCCGCGCGGGTCATCTCGGCCATTTCGCGCGGAATCTGGTTCGAGACCACGGAGATGATGCCCACGCCGCCGAGCGCGATCAGCGGCAGGGTAACCGCATCGTCTCCCGAAAACACCAGGAACGATTCCGGCACTGCGTTGAGCAGGTCGGCCATCTGGCTGATGTTGCCGCTGGCTTCCTTGATGGCGACGATGTTCGCGACCTGCGCCAGCCGCGCCGCCGTAGCCGGCTCAATGTTGGCTCCGGTGCGCCCGGGGACGTTGTAGAGCACCAGCGGTTTATCGACGGCCTCGGCAATGGCTCTGAAATGCTGATACTGGCCTTCCTGCGTCGGCTTGTTGTAGTAGGGCGAGGCAGTCAGGATCGCGTCCACGCCCTTGATGGCCGCGATGGTTCGCGCCTTCTCGACGGCGTCGGCGGTGGCGTTCGAGGTGGCTCCGGCAACAATCGGCACGCGCCCGGCGACGACTTCAATGGTGATCTCGACCACGCGAATCCATTCGTCCCTGGTCAGCGTCGGCGTTTCGCCCGTGGTGCCGCAAGGGACGAGGAAATCGATCTTCGATTCGACCTGCCAGGCGACCAGCGAGCGCAAGGCCGCTTCGTCTACCGAGCCGTCGCTCCGGAATGGAGTTACCAGCGCTGTCCCACATCCACGCAGTTTCATGGTGAGTCCCCCGCGATAGTGTCCTAAAAGTTTTGTAACGTAACCTAGGTGTCATGCTGAGCGTAGCGAAGCATCCCATGGCACTGTTCCAACCCGCGCTGCCCTGGGTTCTTTTATAAATCCTTCAGCCGCGCCTCAGCTCTATGCCGTGCTGGGATTCTTCGCTCCCTGTGGTCGCTCAGAATGACATCCTAAACCGTTCAGCGCAAGCGCAATTCGTCGTGGCTATGGCACGAACTCAGAGCTGATCGAATATATCCTTGAACTCGTAAAATCCTTTTTTGCCGCGTATCCACTCGGCTGCCAGCACAGCCCCTTCGGCAAAGCCGCGCCGGCTGGCAGAATCATGCGTGAGTACAATAGTGTCGGCGGCGGAGCCCAAGGTAAGCTGGTGGAAGCCGAACACTTCGCCCTCGCGCTCCGAGCGGATTTCGAGCCGTTTTCCCGAGGCCTTTTCCACGATCTGCCGCATGGTGACGGCGGTGCCGGAGGGCGCGTCCTTCTTATGGATGTGATGGCGCTCCAGTATTTCGCCATGATAGCCGTGCTTCAGGGCCGCGGCTGCGGCCGCGATGGCCTTGAAGAAAACGTTCACTCCCACCGAAAAGTTGGAGGCAAAGATGAGGCCGGTCCCGGCCTGCTCGACCCACTTGCGCGCGTCTGGAACGTGGTCATACCAGCCGGTGGTTCCGACAACCATATTCGCGCCCGCCCGGGTGCAGGCCTCGATGTTTTTCAGCACGGCATGCGGCGAGGTGAAATCGATCACCGCATCCACTCCGGCCAGGGAAGCACGAGTGAGCGCGGCCCCGTCCGTGTTCTCTTCGATCTCGATGACCTTCATGCGGTGTCCGCGTTCGTCCGCGATGCCGGCCACCACCGATCCGGTTTTGCCCGCTCCGAGAAGTACAAAGTTCATGTGCGCTCCAAAAAACTCGCGTGCTGCCAGCTAACATTCTGCGACCACAGAGGAAACAGCGAATCCCCTCAGGGGCTAAAGCTCCCGATAATTGCGGCTAATTACGGACGGGCTGAAGCCCGTCCCCTTCAACGCGGCTGAAGCCGCGCCCCTTCAAAGAACTATTTATGAAACATGCTCTAGCCGAATCAGTCGAATATCTCCGGATCGGGCGCCGAGAAGAAGTGCTTGTGCAGCCGCCGGATCGCCTCCGGCACATCGGCTTCATCGATCACGAAGGTAATGTTGATTTCCGACGCTCCCTGCGAAATCATCCGCACGTTGATGTTCTCGAGCGCCGTAAAAACCTGCGCCGCGATGCCCGGCTTCTCGCGAATGTTCTCGCCCACCAGACAGACGATGGCATTGCGCTCCTTGAAGTGGACGTCGGCGATCTTTTGCAACTCGGCCGTAATCTGGGGCAGCGCCTGGATGGAATCGACCGTCATGGAGACGCTGACCTCAGATGTGGCAACCACGTCGACGGAGCAGCGGTAACGATCGAAGACCTCAAAGATCTGCCGCAGGAATCCGTGCGCCATCAGCATGCGCGTGGCGGATACATCGACGATGGTGATCCCTTTCTTGGCCGCAATCGCCTTGAAGGTCGCCCGGGAATGCGGTGCGCGCGCGACAATCAACGTACCTTCATTTGTAGGATTACGCGAATTGAGCACCCGCACCGGAATATTCTTCCGGATGGCCGGCAGAACTGTCGCCGGATGCAGCACCTTAGCGCCAAAGTAGGCGAGCTCCGCGGCTTCTTCAAAGCTGATGACCTTGATGCGGTGCGCGTCCGGACAGATATTCGGATCGGTGGTCATCATGCCATCGACGTCGGTCCATATTTCGATGGTCTCCGCATTCAGAGCGGCGCCGAAGAGCGCGGCCGAGTAGTCGGAGCCGCCGCGGCCAATAGTGGTTTGAACGCCGTCCTTGGTCGCACCGATGAAGCCGCCCACCACCGGCACGCATCCGTCGTCCAGCAGCGGTCCCATGACGGCCTGAGTGCGGGCGTCGATCTCCTCGACCTGGGGAATGGCCTTGGTGTGTTGCCCATCGGTGATCATCACCTCGCGGGCGTCCACCAGCGCGGAATTCACCCCCATCGCGGAGAAGGCGGCAGCGCACATCTTGCTCGACAGACGCTCGCCGTAGCTGACGACGTAATCCGATGTCCTGGGAGAAATTTCGCCTACGGCGACAATGCCGCGCAGCAGCTCGTCGAGGGTGTCGAACTCCTGCTCCAGAGTGCAATGGAAGTGGCCGTAGGCTTCCGGGCCAAGCAATTGATGGGCAGTGTTGTAATGCCGCTCGCGCAGAGCCCGCGAAAGCTGCAAGGCCTGCTTACTATCGCCGCTTCCGGCGGCCCGCCCCATGGCTAACAGTTGGTCGGTGACCTTGGACATGGCGCTGACGACCACCACGGGCTTGCGGTCAACCCGCCCCTGTACGATACTGCAGGCACGTTGAATGGCTGCGGGGTCCATGACGGAGGTGCCGCCAAATTTCATTACGATCATCGCGAAGAGTCCTGTTCGATTAGTTCCTACTCGGGATTATCAGCTTTGTTATATCACCGAACCCCGCCCTTGCTGAAGAGGGAGAAATTCGCGCCTTGGCGGCACTGCCGGTTGAAAACGTAGATTCTTGAAAAGTGCCGTGGCGGCTTGCATTGCAGCCGGTGGTGATCAGCGGCCGCGAACGAGTTTGAGTCTGTCCGCCTTGAGGATGCGCTTGATTTGATTGTAGGCGTGCACCGCCCACGGTCCCTTGGAATCCAGCTTGCGATAGTTCCGCCAGTGCCTAAGCGCCTTTCGCGGCTCGCGGTTGCGCTCATGGGCGAGCGCAAGATTGTAGTGAGCATCGGCGTAGGTGGGAGCCAAAGCGATTGCCGTTTCATAAGCTCGGATCGCTTCCGCGATGCGTCCGGTTTCATCCAGCACGTTGCCCAGATCGAACCACGCGAGGGCATAGCGCGGGTCACACTGAATCGCCGCCCGGTAATGATGTTCAGCCTGGCCGAACTCCTCCTGGTTGTAATAGAGCGTGCCCAGGTTGATGTGAGCCGGGCCGTAGTCCGGTTGCAATTCGAGAACTGTATTGTAGGCCTGCATCGCCAAGGCCGCGCTGTTGGGGTCTTCTTCCAGCGCAATGCCGCGGGCAAAGTATTCCGCCACCGTCTCGAGCTGGCTGATCGGTTTCACGGCGCGTGTCGGAAGCAGCTTCCCCGCCGGCTCGAACTCCATGAAAAACTGTCCGGCGACGGGGTCCAGCGACCTGCCTTCATGCCTGAATACGACGCGTGAGCCGACCGAAAAAGCTCCCGCCTCGAGCAGCGGGTTTTCCATCCCGGCGACCTGCTGCTGCATGGCGAGTAAGGACTGACGGATGACGGCGGGACGGATCTTGCGGGCCCTTAAGTCGCGCACTTTTTTCAGTTGCAGGAGATCAAAAAAAGTAAACGAGTCCCCATTCGCAATCAGTCCGGCTTTTTGCCAGCCGCTGAACTGACGCGGGGTGACATGCAGAATCCTAAGCACATCTGATCGTGCGAATCGGTTCACAAAAGCCACTCGTAATCAGATTATGGGTCATATCCGCAATATCGCGCAAGAGGAAAGTTGCCGCCTGCGACGTGCGGAATCCATTTCTGAACGGAAATTTGCCTCAAAAAGCAGGCTTCGCGCTACTCAAAGTCGGACGAGGGCTTATCAGGAGTTGCACGCCGACACCGAGCCGCGTGCTGTCGTTCCTGCTCCAGTATGTTATCGAACATGGCGGAGCCCAGGAGAATTTCACCGCATTGCCGGCAACGTGATTCGATCAGCGTTCTCCCGCCCTGCTCACGCAGTTTCCGCTCGAACTGTCTTCCAGCATTAAGATCAGCAGCCATAACCTAGCCCTCTGCATTTATGTGCTGCCTCCGCCATCCTCATACCCGCAGGAGTGGGGCTCGCGAAGATTTTTTGGCACAAAAGACAGGTAGCCACGGTCAGGCCATTGGGAATGACCTGATGCACAAAGACAGGAAGCCTAGGACGCGGACTGAATTGCTCGTCCACACGGAACCTTTCAATTCGAGAGAAGCTGATATTTTGTCACATCTGATGTGAGTTGCGGCAAGAAAATCCGGTGAAGTAACGGGCCAGGCAATACGCTGCGAGCGGGCATGTCGCCGAGCCGTTCCTGTTCGGATTCGTAACAGGTTGAAGAAACTTGCGGTCGGGTTTGCAGTCAAGCGACCTGGGCTAACAAGTCCAGGCTGAGGCTTACGAATCTCATGCAGCTCACAGTGGACACCAGTTTTTGGACGCGGTACCGCATCGACTCAGAGAACCCCGATCTCGATCCCACGTTCAAGTTTCCTCAAGCAGTCTCAATCGTGAACCGGACGGCGATTCCCAGAACCGATGACGACACTGCCGGAAGTTCCGTCACGAGCATCACTGACCACCTCAAAGCAATCGCCTTCACGGCAGGATTTCACTTTGCCTTCCTAGAGCAAGGTGGCACCAGTCTCTACCCCAGCCTGGCTCAGAGGGTAACGGATCCAGAGGTTCTGCGCGTCCTTCTCAGTATCGGACCTACCGAAACAATGCACTTTCAAACTTGGCACGACAAGGCAGGCAATGCAACGCCACTGACTGATGTGGACCCCGTGACGGGGGCGACGGTGACGTTCCAGGACCTCACCACGGGCCAGCCGGAGTCGTTGCAGGCCAACCCTGATCATGCCGGAGCCGACCCCATTCCTCAGCAAAAAATTCCCGATCTGCTCCATTATTCGCCCGACCAATACAAACGGGGCCGCAATGGGGGCGGTCAAGGCGCTCACGGCTGACGGACTTTTCATCGGGCAGCCGCCAGATTTTTTTGAATTCCTACGCGAGTTGGCAGAGGACGCGGATGCTGCCCGGCGCGAAGGATAAGGTTAGGGGGAACTGAGTCGAACCTTTCCTATCCCATCCACAATGCTAAAAGCGGTGGCTGCTACGACCGCATTGATCAAATTCATAGGACCGCTCGGCGTATCTGAGGTGATGCGTGGTGCCACCCCGGCACGCGCAACGACGGCGCGTGCCGGGGACCCCGGTGCGCAGGGCGAGGGGCCGCTCGACCTCCCGCCCTGCCGCATTGGTTAGTTGTTCACTTCTGCACGAATTCAGTGGCTGGATTCTCTCTTCTCCCAGCCTTGGCGGAAGAGCGGCAACCAATTTCCGACATTGTAGGGATGCTTCTTGATTTCCTCGATATTCAAATCGGTCCCCAGCCCGGGACCCTCCGGAGGTTGGATATAGCCGTTTTGAACCTTCATCGGATTGGTTAGCAGCTTTTCCTCCCAGGGATCATTGAACTCGTCAAAAATCTCATGAATGAAAAAGTTCGGGGTTGCCATATTAAGGTGAGCACAGGCGATGGAACAAATTGGCCCTTGCGCGCTGTGCGGGGCAGTCACTCCATTGGCGGCGTGCACCATTCCGGCAATCTGCTTCGCCGCGGAAATGCCAAGCCATTGCGGCTCTAACTGGATGATATGCACTGCGTCGTGACTGAGCAGTTCGAGGAATTGCTCGCGGCAGTAATAATCTTCTCCGCACGAGATGGGAACAGGGCTCCGCTTAGCCACTTCAACAATCGATGAAATTCTCTGAGGTGGCACAGGGGTTTCAAACCACGCCGGGCGATACGGCGCCATCGCCTCCGCAAACTGCAACGCGGTATGAACACTGAAACGGTTGTGCCCCTCTACCAGAATGTCAATCTCGGGTCCGACTGCATCCCGAACCGCCTTGATGATCGAGACTGCCAGGTCGAAGTCCGCCGGTTCAACGGTGCGCCATGCATTACCGAAGGGATCAAACTTTAGCGCAGTATATCCGCGTGCTTTCACGAGCTTGGCTTTCTCGTAATAACTTTCCGGAGTACGTGGACCCCTATACCATCCGTTCGCGTACACCCGCAGCTTGTCGTGGTTGCGCCCGCCAATCAGCTTGTACAGCGGCTGTCCGCACGCCTTCCCGATAATGTCCCAGCACGCCATCTCCACCGCGGCAAGCGCCGAGCCTTGAATTTGTCCGCCGTCGGAGTACACGTCTCTGAATAACTTCAAGGCCAACATTTCGGTATTGAAAGGATCGTGTCCAATTACCAGATGGCTGAGCTCATGAATGGCCGCTTCCACGGTTTTGGCGAAACCGTTGAGCGTTCCTTCGCCGATGCCGTGAACGCCTCCATCCGTGTGGACTTTGACAAACAACCAGTTCTTCCAAGGATTACCGGCAATAAATGTCTCGACCTTCGTGATCTTCATCCAGCTCTCTCCCAACGTGCAAGAAGCAGAATTCCGACTATCCCTTTTGCGATGCCGTCATTTGTTTCGAATCAGGCGGCGCCGAGAGACGCTCGATTCTCTCGGTCTGAACCCAAATCGCGTATGCCAGTGCGGCTGCGCAGAGGCAGAAGCTTGGCGTCGCCGTGCTGACGATCTTTGCCCTGCGGTATGCGCATGCGGCACTAAAATACCATTTGACTCACCTAGTTCCAATCTGTAAATTGCCCTCCTAACCTATGCGGCCGGGAAACGCCGCGCGCCGTAAGTAGTCGCCGCATGGCGGACGCTTTGCCTTCCGCAGAAGCTTGCCGACGGTTTCGCACGGCTCTACACTGATCGGTGAGCCCGTTGCCGAGTCAACGGCAACGCATGTTGGTTGAGAATACCTGGAGGGCACAATCATGGACATCGTCAAGGAATTACTTCGGGGCATTCCCCTGCCGCGAATGGTGAAAGTTCGCCAGAACTTTCCCGTCTCCGAAATCAAGGACGTGCCGGCCAGCTTGCGTGAGCAACTGAGCAAACCCGGAGTTGGCGACCGCATTAAGCCGGGCATGCGCATCGCAATTGCGGTTGGCAGCAGGGGCGTCGCGGAAATTCCTACTCTGGCACGGGTGACGGCGGAAGAAATCAAGCGCCGCGGCGGCCATCCGTTCATTGTGCCCGGCATGGGGAGCCACGGTGGAGCAACCGCCGAAGGCCAGAAAGAAGTCCTGGCGAACCTCGGAGTGACCGAGGCCAGCGCCGGATGCGAGATTCTATCGTCCATGGAAGTCGTGGAACTGGGACGGCTGCCGGTTGGCTTGCCGGTCTATATGGACAAATACGCCTATGAAGCGGACGGGATCGTGGTCATCAACCGCGTCAAACCGCATACCGCCTTCCGCGGCCCCAATGAAAGCGGTGTCGCGAAAATGATCACGATTGGCCTGGGCAAACAGAAGGGCGCCGAATCGTGTCACGCGTATGGCTTTGGCGTGGCGGCGGAATTCATTCCGGCGATGGCGCGAATAACTCTTGCCAAGGCGCCGATCCTGTTCGGAGTAGCCACGGTGGAGAACGCATACGATCGCATTGCGAAGATCGTCGCCATGCCTGCCGGTGAATTGATAGAAACGGACGCGGCGCTTCTGCCTGAGGCCAAAGCCGCCATGGCTCGCATCTGTTTCGACGACCCCATCGACGTGCTGATCATCGACCAGATTGGGAAGGACATTTCCGGGGACGGAGCTGACCCTAATATTATGGGCCGCTATCCGACGCCTTTCGCATCGGGCGGACCCCAGGTTTCCAAGATGGTGATACTCGACCTGACGGAAGCGACTCACGGCAACGCCAACGGCATCGGTCATGCCGAGTTCACAACCCGCAAGCTGGTTAATAAGATAAATTTCCCGATGACCTACGCCAACTGCCTGACCTCAACCGTGGCGCAGCCGGGCAAGCTGCCCATCATTCTTGAGGATGATCGCGATGCGATCCTCGCCGCCATGAAGACGTGCAACGCCCGGGATCTCAGCAAGGCCAGAGTCGTCCGCATCAAGGACACGTTGCGCATTGGCGAAATCTACATTTCCGAATCGATGCTGGCTGAAGCCGCTACCAGGCCGCAGATCGAAGTGATAGGTTCGCCTGCCGAGATGGTTTTCGACGCGGCGGGAAACCTGCTTGACCAACTGGTTTCGCCCCAACACGCGGAACCACGGCGCGTGACGGGGGCCCCGGTTGTTGAGACCACCGCCTGACCGAGATCATCCTGCAGCAAGGAGGAGCACGTCATTCCGAACAAGCGACGCCTTGCGTCGCGAGTTGAGGAATCTTGTGTTGCTTTTGCCGCAAGAAACAAAAGATCCCTCCACTCCGCGCCCGAACAGCTTCTCGCTTATCGAATGTAATGTCGGGTACGCAGCTCGGCTGCTTCGGCCACGTGCGCACGGCGCTTCGGTCGGGATGACGTTCCTTTCAGAAGTTTTGATACACCAATAAGAGAATTGCTCTAGTTTCTGACTCCGGCGACGGAATAGAGCGGCGGTGTACCCGACAACACCCTTACAACCTCCTGGGCGGTCATTACGCTGGCGCGTGCAACTGCTTCCGCGGTGTAGGCACCGCAATGCGGTGTAAGGACGACGTTCCGCAAAGACAGCAGCGGATGACTCTTCGGCGGAGGTTCTTGCAGCAAAGCATCGGCGGCATATCCAGCTATGCGGCCTTCTTTCAGAGCCTCGTACAAATCAGATTCGTTGACTAGCTCTCCTCTTGCGCTGTTAATGATGCAAGCAGCAGGTTTCATCAAACGGAGAGTCCTGGAATTAACCATGCCATTTGTCTGGGCGCAGGCCGGAACATGCAACGTCAGGAAGTCGGCCACGCGGAAGACTTCATCCATGGGAAGATAGTTTACGTTGTGCAGGCGGCACAATTCAGGGCGCTGCTTGACGTCGAAGGCCGCTATGCTCATGCCGAAGGCGCGTGCACGGGCGATGACTTCGGCGCCGATCTGGCCGGTACCAATCACTCCCAATACCTTGCCGTGCAGCTCACACCCCATCATCCGGCTCCAGCCACCGTTGTGCGAAATCGAGTCCTGTTGCGGTATATGGCGAGCGAGAGACAGCATTAATCCGACAGTCAGTTCAGCTACAGAGATGGAATTGGCACCGGGCGTAAGGGTCACTGCAATGCCAAGTTCGGCGGCAGCTTTCAAGTCCACATTGCTGTGGCCCATGCCATTCCTGGCTATTATTTTCAGTCGCGGAGCGCCTGCCGCGAGCACTTTGGCAGTCATGGTGTCCAAGCCAACAATAGCCGCATCCATGCCCACAATAACGCGCAGCATTTCATCTTCGCCCCACGGTCTTTGGCCCGCATGAGCTACAATCTCATGTCCCGCCGACTCAAGAACCGCTCTTCCTTCTTTGCTAGCCGCAACTGAACGGGCAGTGATCAATACTTTTCCCAAGACATTAGCTCCAACAATCGGATTGCTCTCAAACTACTTGGCATGCTCAGCCTGGTAGGCGGAAATCTCAGAGAATGCTTGCTGCATGCTCCAGTACACCTGTTCGTAAATAGCATAGAGGCGCGCATATCGCGCCGCAGCCTTCGGCTCGGGCTGAAATGATTGCGCAACCGTAATGAGGTTGCCGGTGTCAGCAATACTCTGCAACGCTCCGGCCGAGACGAATCCCAGCACGGCGGCCCCAAACGCCGCTCCTTCACTGATATTCGGCACGTTCAACGGTTGCCCGAAGACGTCGGCAAGCATCTGCGACCATATTACGGACCTGGTGAAGCTTCCACTCAACCTGATTTCGCGGGCCGGTCCGGCCAATTGCTCGAGCGCCCGCAGAATGCTATTCATTCGATAGCACACCCCTTCGATGGTCGCTCTCGTGATGTGGTTCTTACCATGGTTCAAGTTCAACCCGAATAAGACGCCGCGCGCATCGGCGTTCCAGTTAGGCGCTCGCTCGCCGAGAAAGAACGGCAGCAGAATCAAACCATCGGAGCCAGCCGGAACTTTGCTGGCAGCTTGAATCAACACCTCGTAAGGATCAACACCCCGGCTTGCGGCTTCCAATCGTTCAGCTTCGCCAAAATTGTCGCGTAACCAGCGCAAGGCTATGCCGCCGTTATTGATCGCTCCTCCCAGCACCCAGGTGCTGTCGGTGAGGTTGTAGCACCATGTCCGTCCTTTTTCATCGGTTTGCGGACGGTCAGACAAGATGCGGACTGCCCCGCTGGTCCCGATGGTGGCGCTCATTTGTCCGGGCCGTACCGCTCCTATTCCAACATTTACCAACACGCCATCGCCAGCGCCGATCACCACGGGTATCCCCGACGGTAGTCCTGTGCGCTGTGCCGCTTCAGCACTGAGAGCCCGACTGTAAGTGGTGGGCACAACCTCCGGCAGACTATCTTCCGAAATCCCCAGAAAGTGCATCAATTCTCTATCCCATTCCAGCTTCAGGAGGTTGTACAACCCGGAGCCGCTGGCGATGGAACGATCAATCACCCACTGGCCGGTCAAGAGCATGAACACGTAGTCTTTAATTGAACCGAAGCGCGGTGACTGCCCGGCCAGTCCGGGCCGTTGCTTCAGCACCCACGCTATCTTGGTCATGGGATACATGGGGTGAACCGGGCAGCCGACACGCCGATAGACGGATAGGAAATCCAAGCCGCTCATCTTCATCTCGGTAACGAGCGATTGGCTGCGGTTATCGGCCCAAGTCATCAGAGTCGAAATCGGGCGAAGCCTTTGATCGTAAACGAGAAAACTGTGGAACACGGAGCTGAAAGCGATGCCATCCGGCTTTCGTCCCTGGCGATCCAGATGTGACGCGACCTCGCGCAGCACCTCCTCCATCGCCGCCACGATCTCGTCGGGATTTTGTTCCGCCCAACCAGGCTGAGGAGTGTTCAACCGATACTCGCGGGACGCCGCACAGTGGCAGTGGCCGTCAGGCGCATAGGCTACTGCCCTGACGCCTGTAGTTCCAATATCAATGCCAATCCATGTTGGCACTAGCATGCCATCTCTCTTTGCCGCCGGCGGTTAACTCATCCGACCCGAAGTTGATCTCGTAAACGGACAAGTATTCCATATGTGATCTGGAATTTCATGCTGCATTTGGCGTGACCGGACAGGCGAGGCGGGCAGATTGCAGATGCTCAAGAACTTAGTGGAGCCGACGATCGGACTTGAACCGATGACCTGTCGATTACGAATCGCCGGGCGTTGACTCTAAGATATTCACAAATAAAGAACTTAGCATAAGCGGCTCGTGCGGAAGGCGACAGTGTAAGTCCTTTGATGGCAATACGAGACATTTGCTGGTCCCACAAAAGTCCCCACAATATTTTCGACAGTAAGTGAGGGGCGCGGCACTTTGGCAGAGTTTGAGAAACTTACTCGGAAGGCATAAAACAGCCAGTGAGCCTCGGCAGGTATAAGGTGAACCTGCTTGGTGTGCGCTCATCCGAAGCGCCTGGAAATTCAAGCTGAGTTTGTAGCGCGGCGCAGCCAGGCGGTCATCATCGCCCGGGACTACGGCGTTGCCAGCAGAGCCAGCGCATACCGGCTGCAAAGCGGCAAAGAAACGGGTCATCAAGAAAGCCGGCGTGATTGACGCCGCCGCTGTAAGAGCTATGGACGTGGACCGCTGCGATTTTCTTGTTCCCGGCGCATGATTACGCTATAAACTCCGGCCTCAGAATCCATGCAGGAGACCGAAATGGCCCCTGAGTCGCTTGAGGCATTACTCACGGCGCTGGAAGAGACGAAGCGGCAGTTCGACACCGAGAGCGCTGCTCGCGTGCTCACGCTGCTCGCCCAATTGGCTCCGCAGGCATTTCCGGACGCGCCTTCGCTCATCCGCTTTCATGAAGCACTGCTGTTCCTGCGGGTGTACCCTCACAATCCCGAGGTGCTGGAGCGCAGCGAGGCGCTGCTGGCGTCGTTCAACGACCGTGTCGCAACCCAACGCGCGAGCAACGCCGACGCGGAGCAGTTCGATTCCGAAGAAAACTCTGGGATCGCTGGCAGCGCTACGGACGAAGTATTCAGTTACGATGTGCTGCGGCGGCTGCTCGTTCGCTATCCGGGAAAACTGCGCGGCATCTGGCACGAGTACGAGGAACCTGGTCGCATTGCCGCTACATGGCCGCGCTTCATTCCGCTGTTGGAGGAAGATTCGCTGGTCGAGGCGAATGTGCCTTACGCCGACTGGATCGACGCGGCACGGGACAGCACGGACCAGCTTCAATGGCTCGTGCAGCGTTTCGAGTCACTGCCGGTTTCGCTTCAAGAACGTGCCGAACTGTACGAATCGCTGTCTATCCCGGTGCGGTGGGAACTAGAGAATTCGCCGGCCACGCGAACCCGCCATCGCCGTCCGTTTGCCGAGATCTTCTATCAGCACGAACCACTGCTACGACGGCAGGACATCTCTCTGGCGCATGAACTCACGCAAACGGAAATTCCGGTCGAGAAATTATCCCGCGCCGATAGCGAACTACTCCTGGAGATGGCGTGCGAAGGAATGGCGGTGCGTCATCGCGAGCTGTACGCCTTCACGCATGGCGATCCGGATAACGTGCTGGCTGCGCATGTCAGGCGCGGGATCGAAATCTTCCTGTGCGGCCTTCCGGCCGGACGGCGCCTTCCCTGGCGCGCCTACCACGGTTTCCTCGTTTACAAAAATGGAGTACAGGTGGGCTATGGCGACCTGGTCAGCTTTTTTGACCGCGGCGAGGTGGCATTCAATCATTACTCGACCTTCCGTGAAGGCGAGTCGGCCTGGATTTACGCCCGCTTGCTGCGTTTGCTGCGGCAGGTGTTCGGGCTCAGTTGTTTTACGGTCGATCCCTACCAGATCGGGTACCACAATGATGAGGCGATCCAGTCAGGCGCTTTCTGGTTCTACCGCAAACTGGGATTCCGACCGCTGCGGCCGGAGCTACGCCGGCTGGTGGAAAAAGAAGAAGAGAAAATCCGTGCCACGTCCGGATACCGAACGCCGGCGCGAACGCTGCGCCGAATTGCCTCCGGGCATGTCGTTTGGGAACTTCCCGATTCGTCCACTGGCGCTTGGGACAACTTCAATATTCGCAAGCTGGCGCACGATGCGCTTCGTCATGTCGCGACCACCGGCGATCTGAATCAGTCGGTGAAGCGCTCGGCGGAGGCGCTGGCAGCGGTGCTCGGCTTAGATTTCGCATCCAGGACGGCGGTGGAGAAAACTGCACTTGCCAACTTCGGGCTGCTGCTGGCGGTCACGCCCGGGCTACAGGACTGGACAGCCGCGGAAACGGCGGCGCTCGCCGAGATCATTCGCGCCAAGGCTGGGCCGGACGAGATCGCGTACGTGCGTCACCTGCAGCGGCACGCCCGCCTACGCAGTGCGGTCCTGAAAGCGGGTTCGATGCCCCCGGTCCAGCGGAAACGCGCGCGGCCTTCGGCGCCATCCACATTGTAGCCGCAAGCGGTGACGGCGATTCGGGAAGTCCAGGGGCCTGGACTCCGACTCGGTCCGACGGTGTCGGCAATTTTGCTACTGCGCACGCGTTTTATATGCAGTCGTTGCGCGCACGGCGGGAGGCATCCCGTATACGTGAATTATTCTTGGAGCGGTATGCTTGTATTCAGCAAAGGACAATTTTCCACGGGCAGCGATGGTTAAGGGACGCAGGGCCCATACAGGAGAAATAATGGACTACATCAACCTTGGCAAGACCGGCCTTAAAGTTTCCCGTATCTGTCTCGGCTGTATGACTTACGGAGCACCTGCCACTGGTGAAATTAAGCCTGGCAGCCATGCCTGGGCTCTTAACGAAGAAGAGAGTCGTCCCTTTCTTCGCGAGGCGCTCGATCTCGGAATTAACTTCTTTGATACCGCCAATGTCTACTCCAGCGGCGCTAGCGAGGAAGTGCTCGGTCGTTTCCTTAAAGCAAACGCGCGCCGCGAAGCCGTCGTCATCGCTACCAAGGTTCACGGCACAATGCGCGACGAACCCAACGGCAGCGGTCTCTCCCGCAAATCCATCTTTTATGAACTTGACCAGAGCCTTCGCCGCCTGGGAACCGACTATGTGGACCTCTACCAAACTCACCGCTGGGATTACGCAACGCCGATCGAAGAAACACTGGAGGCGCTGCACGATGTGGTGAAATCGGGCAAGGTGCGTTATATCGGCGCTTCGTCCATGTTCGCATGGCAGTTCACCAAAGCGCTTTATCTTGCCGACCTTCACGGCTGGACCCGTTTTGTCTCCATGCAGAATCACTACAACCTGCTCTATCGCGAAGAAGAACGCGAGACGATACCCCTCTGCCAGTCCGAGGGTATCGGTGTCATCCCTTGGAGTCCACTCGCGCGGGGCCGCCTGGCTCGCCCCTGGCAGGCCGAAAGCACGATACGCTACGAAACCGACCAATTCGGCAAGAAGATGTATTCGCAAACCGAAGAGGCCGACCATAAAGTAGTAGACCGCTTAGGCGGGATTTCGGAACAGCGCGGTGTTTCACGCGCGCAGATCGCGCTTGCATGGCTGCTCGGCAAGCCGGGGATCACCGCGCCAATTGTCGGCGCCACCAAGCCGCACCATCTTCAAGACGCCGTAGCCGCGCTCTCGCTGCGCCTGAGCCCCGAAGAGGTCACTGCTCTTGAGGAGCCCTACACGCCGCATCCTGTCCTGGGCTTCAGTTGAGCCCAAAGAGTCCAGATGCCTGGGCTCCTGCCCGGTGGAAAAAGTCCAGGCCCCTGGACTTCGGTGGCCATGCGGTCCACGTATCTGGACTCGAGAATTAGCGTTAGTTCTTCGGACCGCGGCGAGCCCAACCACGCTTTCGTTAAAAGGCGCGACCGCTGACGGGTTCTGGCAGCTATCCAGGGACCTGGACAGGTGAATATCGTCGAGCGCGACCGCCGATCGGATTCGGCGTACGCGTACGCTTTCTCGCGATTGACGCGATTCAGGAAGTCCAGATGCCTGGACTCCTGCCCGCGGTCGGTGGTGTCGGTATTTGGAAGTCCAGGAGGCTGGACTCTTTAGCAGAAAGAGAAAGTCCAGCACCTGGACTCGGTAATTAGAGAAATCGTGTTGGAGATTGATCATGAGCCTACCAGCGTGGAGCGCAATTCGGGTGCCCGATCACTCGTTCTCTGATTGCGCGGGGGGCTGAATGTGCAGCCCGACCTCTACCAGAGCGGGTTTGATCTGTCTTTCTGCGACCCAGCTTTTTGTCAGTGTTTCAAATAGGACATTGGTAGGAAGCCCAATCTTGTACAGTAGCAATGCGTGGAACAAGTGGTCTAACGCTTCTGCTAAGCGGCTCGTCTCCTGGTGGAAGGCGCTATAGTCCATGTCACTGCGTGGGCCGCCTTCATGGGAGATGTCATTGCGCCGGTCGGCACAGGCTTTCGCGAACTTCTCGAGTTCACCCTTGGCAAACTGGATTGGTAGCTGGCGTAGACATTCAAGCAAACGCGCTTCGAGATTCGGTTCGTGCGCGCGTGCTAATCGTTTGCTGAGCCATTTCAGGTCCGAGCTATCTTCAGGCAGAAAACTGAGGATGCGCTGAACGCGCTCTTTCGCCTGAACGACGCGAGGGGACGATTCTGATTCTTGCAGCCATCTGCGATGGAGCGCTTCCATACCAGAGCAAAGCGAGAAGAGGCGATCCTCTGAATAGACATGAGGATTGCGGAGCGAAGCGATGTACAAGTAGAAACCTGCGCCGAAGGCTTCGCTAGAGTCCAACCATCCTTGAAAGAGCTGGCCGAAATGCTCCCGGATCCGCTCAAAAGTAACCCAGCAAAAATAGCGATTGAGCGGCCGGCTGGTGGGCGCGTTCCGCTGAGAATAGATGGTCACCCACGAATCGAATGGCTCCTCTTTCCGAACGAATGTCGGCCATACCAGACGATAGTACGTACCTAGTAAAAGGGCGAGGAGCTCTTCGATCTTTGTGAAGGTGTACTGCATCTGTTGACGATTTGCTGGAGTGTCTGGCCGAAAGATTATGTAGAGATACTGCTTGAATTCAGCACTTCGTCTCGGGTGATCGGTCAGACGGAATAGCGAGCTCCCAGTCGTCAGAGACTCGACCAAAAGCATCCCTCCCAACACAGGAAAACTGATGCGGTGTTCTTTATATGAGACCTGAACTCGAACTGTGTTGTCGTCATCCGCGTCCTGCCCGCTGACGACGATGCTGTCCAAATCAAGCCACTCCTCGAGACCCGTCATCTCGACACGAAGTTCTGTGAACTGACCTTGTTCGTAATCGTTAGGAAATGCGAACTGGCGCTTTGTGCAGTATTCTGCGGTGAACTCCTGGCTTTGTGGTGCCTCATCAGAAAACGAGAAATCGGTACGTTCCAGATCTTCGAGCAGGACATAATCGCCAGGTGTGTCTAGAAGCCCAGCGATACGACGTGATGGGGGAAAGGAACGCGGTTTGGTCCAGTCGGTATGTTCGTCATTCCCGCAGAGCGGTCCGTCTGTCTGAAGCGTGGTCCGGCCATCGTCTGTGATCGTAAGCAAGCCAGGAACCGCAGCCTCTTTGGAGCGCGCTGGTAGATCCGATTCATTGAACCACCAGAAGAAACCCCGCTGCTCAAGTATGTTGGCCATGTTTCATTCCGATTCATGAAGCTGAGTTTATTGCGTCGCCTCATCAATGAGCTTTAGTAGCGTTTCTATTACATCCGCAGTTTGAATTGTCTTCAGGAAATGTTAGCGCGCGATCGAACTGCTTGCGAGCAGAAATAACTGAGGCTGCTCGACGGAATAGGGATGAAGGTTGACGGCCACTCGGGAGTTGGTTCGCCAGTTCCCTGGGCATACCGGTACCGAAAAGTTGGCGTGTGGCGAGGTTGTCCCGACGGCTCTGCGCTGTTCTGGACGGCTGGCGTGCAATCCCAAAATTGGTGATTCGAACGGCCGAACTTTGGCGAAAAGTTGTCCAGGTGCCTGGACTTCGGAGGACAGCCTTCCAGATCCGACCGCCAAATGAGTGGCTGGACGTTGGATTCCCTCCGGTATGACCTGGCATGTACTCCGTGCTCGCGCGCTCGCGAATTTGGATCACGTTTTTTGAGCACAGTTTTTTGGTCACGATTTTGAAGTCAGTTTTTTATCTGGTTTTGGGGGTCGCTTTCCAACCCGCCTGCCAGGTGGCGCAGCAATGGGTCTTGCGTCAAAGCCGCTGGCCGGCCGGAGCACTTGACAGGCAAGCGCTTGAAATCATAGGCGTTAACACTGGAATACTCTCGATCTAGTTGTTCTTGTAGGGTCATTTTCCTGTGCCCTTCCGCCTCGCTACTGGCACGTCTATGAACCCGCTAGCAGCACATTTAATTAATATTTGTTGCCTATCTAGTAACGCAAAAGGTGACTCTGAAAGCAGCAAAAAGCAGGTTTTTGGTGGGGCTGAATGCAGGAAAATGGGCGCAAAAGGGAGGACTAAAGGTCGCTTTAAAGCGCCTTTTGGGCGGCTCTAAAGTGCATTTAAATCCGCAATCGCTACTTCAATCCCCGGTGGTGCTTCAGTCCAGGTGCCTGGACTCCGGGCCGGGGTTGGTGCAGTCCAGGTGCCTGGACTCCCGAGAAACTAACCGCGCTCGTCGCCTCCGGCCTCGCCGACAGATTCCAGCGATTCAAGGACGCAACTATCGGCGCGATCCTGAAGAAGGCCGCCCGGCCAACGCGGGCGGTTGATAAACCCCGCCGGCGTTGATCGTCTGTATTTGTTCCCGTAAAAACAACCGGCGCACATATCGACAATCGACGCCTACTCGACCTTGGCCGAGCCTAAAAGAGCCCCGGCGCCGGGTGCCGCTAAGCCCTGGCGGAATCCCGCACTTATAGGAAAATAGGTCATGCCTAACGTACGAATAGACAAATGGCTCTGGGCCGCCAGGTTCTTTAAGACGCGCGCATTGGCTGCACGAGCATGTGAACTCGGCAGGATTCAATCCAACGGGCAGCAAGCCAAGGCTGCGCGCGAAGTCCGGGTTGGCGACGTGTTGCGAGTGACGAACGAAGGCGGCGATTTTCAGGTAGAGGTCCTGCTTCTCAGCGAGGCGCGCGGCCCGGCCGCTGTTGCACAAACGCTATATCGCGAGACAGAGGCGAGTCGTGAATTGCGCCAGAAGCTGACAGAACAGCGCAAATCTATGATGAATTTCATTCCGGCACCGGAAGGCAGACCATCAAAACGCGACCGACGCAAAATCATCCAATTCCGGGGTAGAGCGTGAGCTCTGCACCAATTGTCGGATATCACGCAGCATTCCCGGAAGTCGTTTTCAACTTCCAGATATCCGACCACTCGCCCCGAACCACACGTCTGGTTTCCCAGAACGCGAGCACAGGCCTGTGGCATGCTAGTTCTCCAGCGCTCACATTGCCGGCTCGTGCAAAGCATCCGGTCCGGACAGTATTCTGGCTTCGCGGCACCCCGGGATCCAGTGCGGTACAACCATTACGCCGTGGGAGAGAGATCCCTTTTCCACACACTTCGCAGCGCGCCGAGCGTGATGGGCAGGGCCCCGGCGAAGAGGAAGACTAAATCCCCCACCATGCGCAACCATTCCAGCTTGTGGTAGGTGCCGCCCATTAGGAATGTCAGGCGGCGCGCATGCCAATACCCGTTGGCGATGGAATCCCAGAGCTGGATTACTCCTCCGGGAAACAGATCCAGGATGATCATGAGCGCGAGGCCCACATTTGCACCCCAGAATCCCACCCGGACAAATTTCTCCGTTCCCTTCCATACGGTGTCGGATTGCATAGCCCTCAAGCAAAAGACGAGGACTGCCAATGCCAACATCCCAAAGACACCAAACAGTGCGGCGTGTCCGTGATTGGGGGTGAGCGAGGTGCCCACCTCGAAGTAGGACACGATCGGCAGGTTAATCAGGAAACCAAAGATCCCTGCGCCGACGAAGTTCCAGACACCCACGGCCATGAGGAAGTAGATGGACCATTTCTGGCCCCAAGCCAGATCATGGTCGCACGCGGAACACTGCGCCTTCCTCAGCTTGATGAAATCCCAGGCGTCCAGAGTCAGAAGCGTTAGAGGTACAACTTCCAGGGCGGAGAAGCATGCCGCAAGGCCCATGTTGAGCGTTCCCTGGCCTGTGAAGTACCAATGATGGCCCGTGCCGATGATCCCCCCGCTTAGATACAGGATGGCATCCAGGTAGATCAGGCGCGTGGCGGTCTTGGTGCTGACTATGCCCAGCTGGTGGAACATGATCGCCACCAGCACCGTCGCGAAGAGTTCGAAGAATCCCTCCACCCAAAGATGGATGATCCAGAAGCGCCAGTTGTCGATGACGGCGAAGTTGGTGTGAGGTCCATAGAAAAGGGCGGGCAGGTAGAAGAGAGGGATGGCTACGGCCGCGTACAGAAAGAGTGAGGATAGTTCGCGCTTGTCAGGGCTCTTGAATGCGGGCTTAAGCGCCCGAAACATCAGAAACAGCCAGAAGAGAAGGCCGGCTGCCAACAGTAATTGCCAGAACCGCCCGAGGTCCAGGTACTCGGAACCCTGGTGACCGAACCAGAACCAGAGCTGCCCCAGCTTGTCGTTGATGCCGAGGGCCTCGCCTGCCAAGCTGCCGACGACGACCACCACCAGCGCCCCGAGGAGCGCGTAGACGCCGGTCCTCTGGTGTCTGGGCTCCCCGCCGCCCACCCACGACGCCAGGAAAAGGCCGCCGCCCACCCAAGCCGTCGCGATCCAGAAGATGGCGAGTTGGAGGTGCCAGGTGCGCGCTAGGTTGTAGGGCAGCCAACGGGCGATGTCGAGCCCGTAAAAGGCTCCGGGCTCCACCCGATAGTGGGCGAGCACGCCTCCCAGAAATGATTGTGCCAGGAACAGGAGGGCCACGATGCCGAAGAACCATCCTGTAGCCCACTGGCTGGGCGTGAGCTTCAAAGCGAGGGGAGCAGAGTGCATAATATGGGAGCCAGCGCCCTCGCCCTTCCAGCCCAAGTAGTCAAACTTGCCGACGACGAAGAGGATCAAACCCAGCCCTGACAGGAGGGTGATGAGACTCAAGGCGCTCCAAACATAGGCCTCGGTGGAGGGCCGGTTTCCCGCGATGGGTTCGTAGGGCCAGTTGTTGGTGTAAGAGTAATCCTTCCCAGGGCGATTAGCCGTTGTGGCCCAAGCCGCCCAAGCGAAATAGGCGGTCAGAGCTTTAAGCTCCCCGGGGTCCTGAATATAGTTGGCTGGTAGCCCGGGAGCGGCGTCCTTCCTGGTGAAGTATTCCCTCCATTCGGGAAGCTGTGTGCGGTAGGCAGCCACCTCGCCTGGCGAGAGTCGGAGAGTTCGCGAGGCAGGTTCGTACCGGTTTTCTTTGAGCACCGTCACCGTCCGCGCGGATGCGATGCTTTGCTCGTCCGGCGAGAGCTGCGCAAAGAGTTTGCCGTACTTCTCGACGGCGATCGTGTCCAGGGTTATCTCGCCGAGCCTGTGCAGGTACTCCGCACTGTAATCAGGACCAAGGTAAGCCCCGTGGCCCCACAGGCTCCCGTGCTCCATGAGACCGTACTTGAGGAAGACCTCCTGGCCCATTTGGATGTCGGCTCCGGTGAACACCACAGTACCCGTGATATCCACGGCCCGCTCTGGGATCGGGGGAGCGTTCGTGTAGGTCAGAACAGTGACCAAGGATAGAACCGAGAAGCCAGCGATCATTACGAGGATGACCGAGTGTCTCCACCACGGAGAGAGACTCGTAGGCTCGGCAGGCGTGTTGATCTCAGCAGACGTGTCGATCATGATATGCCACCTTATAATTACTACCAGGATTTCCAGAGGGCCAGTCCTACTTGAGTGATGAATCGATTCCGGATACCTTCCGTTCGAGTTCCGCAACCACCTTATCGAACCCCTCGAGCACATCGAGCCCAAGTTCGCACTCGACCGTCGCAAACTTGTCCCTCAGCTCTTGTTGGTCTTCCGGAGTGAGAACCTTGCCAGCCAGCGGGAATAGCAGGTAGTCCTCTTTCCAAATGTGACTAGGATAGAAGACCACCAGCGCGCGCAGGGTTTTAACGAGGTTCTCTTGCGCGAGAGGTTCTCCCACGGCGTAACCGTGGATAGCATCGGCCAACTCTCCAACCATCACCCGTCCTTTTTGATGCTCCATGGTCAAGCCGCCTATTGGACAGCCGTGTGACGGCACCCCGCGGCGTATCAGGGTCGGGAACAGGAAATTCTCTTCTTTACCGTGGTGGCAGCGGTCGGCAAACGTGCGCAGGAACACCACGATACTCTCCAGGAGCGAAACATCCACCGCTTCGCCACCTTCAAGCTGGTCTGCCAGGACCGACATGCCAGCCACCATCTTTTGCATAACTCGATGTTCGGCCTCCAGCTCTTCAATCGGCGTTGCCTTGTTCATTTGATTTCCCTCACGATCGTGAACAGAAGCTCACTGTCCGCCAGTGCCTCGATGTCATGCATAACTGTCTTATCCCTCGACTACTTCGTAAAACTTGGGCGTAGGTTTGCCATCAAACAGTGGTCTCACCTGCTCGCCTGCTTTATCGTGGATAGAACTGCTATGCATCGCCTGGAAGGCCGCTTGATTTTCAAATTCAACTATAGCCGCGTAGTTTCCACCTTCTACAGGCTTCAGAAGCTTTCTGCTTATGAAGCCCTTAAAATTAGAGAACGTCTGGTTTGACGAGGCAAACCATTGTTGAAAGTCAGCAACCTTGCCATCTTTAATGGATGGAAAAGAAATAATCACTATAAACATAAGACACCTCCGTATATTTGCGTCCACTCACTTTCGAGGTTACGCACAGAGATTGGCTACGTAGATGACTTTAGTCACACCGGTGCGTACTGCCCTGAACATCCAGTTACCCAACGAGAATTCTCAAGTATTTAGGTTATCCTGCCTGAATCACAAGCTGACCGAATCCCGCCACTTCTGAACAGTACAGAGGCTGTCTGACCGTCTTGTGTGCTTCTCGCATGAGCAAATCTGCTGAGGCGGGCCCGAAGCCTTATTCTGGGAAGTCAGCCGTGAGTCCGTTGGTGAGTCACGGACTACTCGCAAATTGGCGATTTCGAGCCGCGAACTTCAACGAGAACTTGTCCAGGCACCTGGACTCCAGTTTGAGTGGCTATTGCGGCTTCGTGCTGTTGGATGCTTGCATGTTGCTCGCAGAGCAAAGCGTACGGAACACGGTTCCGACTGACAGGCCAGTTTCCTTCGAGATTGCCGCAAACGAGGCACCTTTGTCCCGAAGCTTCGACAGACGCCCGGCATCGACTTCGACCCGCGGCCGACCAAATTTCACGCCACGCCGGCGCGCCGCCTGTTGACCAGATTCACCCGGTCCGTGATCAGGCTGCGCTCGAATTCCGCGATCGATGCGAAAATGCCGAAGGTTATCCGCCAGACGCCCCAGGGCCAGTCGCCTAACCAAAGCGTGCGATTACATCTTCGCTTGGATCAATCCCA
>JBEKBO010000044.1:0-31561 GCA_050015355.1 Candidatus Korobacteraceae bacterium
TGATCAGCGAGAGATGTTCCAGAGTCTTGGTCCTCAAGCCGTAACTCTGGCTCGACCCCAGCGGTGCTTATGCACCGCCTAAAAAAACTGTCGCTTGACAATGCCTTCGTTCTTATCGATGGCTCGACCCCAGCGGTGCTTATGCACCGCCTAAAAAAACTGTCGCTTGACAATGCCTTCGTTCTTATCGAGGGGCGAATATCAGCCGAGCGGACCTCAGCCGGGCGGATCTCGCGGGCGCGAGCCTCAACGAGGCAGATCTCAGTGGCGCGAGCCTCATTAGAGCCCAGCTCGCAGGGGTAGACCTCCGCAGGGCAGATCTCAGCGGGGCAGACTTAAGCGAGGCGGACCTCTGGGACACTAACCTTAGCGGTGCGAACCTAGGAGGAACGGATTTCACGGCTTCGCACATTGGCATTACGAACTTTGGGGCCACTAATCTCAGTACCGCGAAGGGACTCGACACCATCAAACAGATCGTTCCCTCAATAATCGGCATCGACACGATTTATCGCTCCCAAGGCAAGATCCCAGAGGTGTTCCTACGCGGCGCTGGTGTGCCGGACAACTTCATCGAGTACATGCATTCCCTCGTCGGACAGGCGTTTGAGTACTACTCCTGCTTTATTAGTTATTCGACCAAGGACCAGGAGTTCGCTACACGTCTGCACGCGGACTTGCAACAAAATGGCGTGCGCTGCTGGTTTGCGCCGCATGATGTGCAGGGAGGAAAGAAGCTTCACAAGCAGATTGATGATGCGATACGGTTATACGACAAGCTGCTCTTGATTCTGTCGCATGACAGCATGAACAGCGAGTGGGTGAATACCGAAATCTCAAAAGCACGGAAACGCGAGGCCGAGGAAAGACGGCAGATGTTGTTCCCCGTTCGCCTGGTGCCATTCGAAGAACTACAGAGCTGGGAATGCTTCGATGCCGATCGGGGCAAAGACTCGGCGCGCGAAATCCGCGAGTACTTCATCCCGGACTTTAGCGAGTGGAAGAACCACGATTCCTATGGCAAGGCGTTCGCAGAGTTGCTCCGCGACCTGAAGGCGGAGAAGCCTTTGGGCACGCAAGGGGCCGCAGCGTCCTCGTGAGGCGCGTTCGGGAATCGCCTCACCGCCGCCTAGCGCTGTAACGCTGCTCCGCTCACGCTTTGACGATTTCTTCCGGCTCTTCTTCCGACGCCGATGCCAGCTTCCAGTCAGCGGACTGGAGCACGCGCGGCACGTTGCTTATCTGTTTGCCTTCGGCGATGTCGCCGGTCGAGGCGACGCCGAGTTCGCGGAAGCGGCGTCCGCCAACCAGCACATTGCGCTCCAGCGAGCCGATGGTTTCGTTGTAGGCCTTCACCGAGCGGTCGAGATTGCCGCCCAGCTTCTCCAGGTGTCCGGCCATTGTGCAGAGACTGTCGTAGAGTCGCTTGCCAAGTTCGCTGATCTTGTTGGCGTTTTCCGCCAATATCTCCTGTCGCCAGCCGAAGTGAACCGCGCGCAGCAAGGCAATCAAGGTGGTGGGCGAGGCCGGAATCACCTTCTCCTCGACGCCCGCCTCGATCAGGTCCGGAGCGTGCTCCAGGGCGGCGCTGAAAAAGACTTCGCCGGGAAGAAACATCACCACAAAATCGGGCGAGCACTCGAACTGTTCCCAGTATCGCTTGGAAGAGAGGCTGGCCATGTGCTCGCGGATCTGCCGGGCATGGGCGAGCATCTGCGTGCGCCGCGCGTCCTCGTCGGTTGCTTCCAACGCGTTGAGATACGCTTGCAGCGGCGCCTTCGAGTCCACCACAATCTGCTTGCCGCCGGGCAGGCGGATGATCATGTCGGGACGCAACCGTCCGTTGTCGGTCGAAACCGAGCTCTGTTCGACGAAGTCGCAGTGGTCCAGCATGCCGGCAATCTCGACCGCGCGGCGAAGCTGTATTTCTCCCCAACGGCCCCGCACGTGAGGCGCGCGCAGAGCCTGCACCAGCTTGGCGGTCTCCGACTTCAACTGCTCCTGCGTGCCGGAGAGCGACACGATCTGCTGGCGCAGCGCGCTATAGGCGTCCACGCGCTGCGTCTCGATGGTCTTCACCTGCTCCTCGACCGACTTGAGCGACTGCTCGAGGGGTTTCACCAGTCCCGCGATGGCTAACTCGCGCGCCGCCAAGCCGCCTTCAGCCTGCTTGTGAAACGATTCCAGGCTGGTCTTGGCCAATTGCAGGAACGATTGGTTATTGCTGGCCAGCGCGTCGGCGGCAAGCCGGTGAAAGGCGTTTTGCAACTCCTGCGAGGCCTTGGTCAGCAGATCGAGTTTTTCCGCCGCGCCGTTGCGTTCCTGATGCAGTCGCTCGTTGAGCACCGCAACTTCCTGCTCGGCGCGCTGTTTGTCACTCTTGAGCGCTTCCAGTTCGGCGCGGGCATCGCGCAGTTCGCCGGCGCGCGTCGAGACATCGGTCTCCAGGCCGGCGAGGCGTGAGCGTAGCGCGGATTCGCGTGCGCGCAGGAAAAGAATCCCAAGGACGGTGCCTAAGGCAAGGGCAAGCAGTGCGACAAGCAGATAATTCATCATCGATTGGGTACCATTTTTTCGCGGAGACAGAGGCATTCTACCTCAGGTAAGCTGCTGGGCAGGACGAAGTTTTCACCTGGCACCATGAATGGTTCAACCAAGTCGCTTTCGGGGTCCCCGGCGAGCACCGCTCGCTGGGGTGATTTGCAACTCGGGACAGACGTGGCCGAAGCCGGAACGGTGACACTGCAACACAAGGATTAATGGTGAAACGCATTCTTTCGCGGATGATGCTGATATTGAGCGTGCTATCGATTGCGCTGTCCGCTTCCGGTCAAAGCGCCGGCAGTTGGGACGCGGCGTCCGAGCAGGAGATTCTTCGTCTTCTGAATCAGGAGCGGACCCGAAGAGGGTTGCAGCCTCTACAGATGGAGTCGCAACTCATCACTGCGGCTCGCCGGCACTCGCAACGAATGGCGGAGCAGGGCGCGCTATCGCACCAGTTTCGCGGTGAGCCCGATTTGAACGCGCGGCTCGCGCCCGCCGGCATGCATTTTGACGTAAGCGGCGAAAACGTTGCCGTGAATGCGTCGGCAGCCGGCGCCCACCAGGGTTTGATGGGTTCGCCGCCTCACCGCGAAAACATTCTGAACCCGAGGTACAACACCATTGGAATCGGCGTGTTGCGCGCAGGGCAGCAGATCTGGGTGACGCAGGATTTCATGGGGCGTCTTCCCGAAATTTCAGCGACTGACGCGGAAGTGCAGATCGCGCGCCAGTTCAACGAGCTGCGCAGGAGCGCCAGAACAAGTACGCTGCCGGTGATCGCCAATCCCAAGCTGCGCGACCTGGCCTGCCAGATGGCGCGGCACGATTCGATTAGTCTCGCCCAAGCCGGTGCCCTGCCGAATGTGGCGCGGGTGGTGACCTTCACCGTGGCAAACCTCGCGCAAATGCCCACCTACTTGCAGAATATGAAGACGGTTCCCGCCAGCGCATTTTCCGTGGGCGCCTGCTACGCAAGCAGCAGTACTTACTCGGTTCCGGTGTACTGGATCATCGTCGCCACGTACTTCTAGGCCAGATTCGCGGAAGGTATACCCCGTGAAGATGCCGGGCTTTCAAGCCCGGCGGCCGAAGTGATGGATATGGATGACGTATCTCATTGCTAGCTGTGCACGCCTTCCGCGCTAACGCGCTGAACAAGTGATATTGAGGGGTATACCAACTGTGGAATTACTCTAGAGCGGCTTCGCGTGTGCGTTTAGCAGGCTGCGGAAAAACGCACCGAAGCATCAAGCGAGGCGCTATGTGATGTGGGCACCCCAAGGTCCTTGTACAAGAATTTGTGGACTTGCCTTACCTAAAACCTGTTTTTCCGCGGCCTCTTAGAGGCTGCTCCAGATTGTGCATCCGGCCAAAGCGCGCTGGATCAATCAATGCCCGCCATCTGGTCGCGCGCTGAATCGGTCGTGCTGCTAACGCCCGAGATTTTGAGTTTGAAGTCGTCCGGATTCGATGCGTTCTCCAGCGCGGTTTCCATTGAGATGAGACCGTTCTTGAGCAGTTGAAAGAGCGACTGATCGAACGTCTGCATGCCATACTGCGATCCGCCCTGGGCAATCAAATCACGTATCTGCGCGGTCTTCTCCGGTACGGTGATGCATTCGCGAATGTAAGCGGTGGAAATCATCACTTCGACGGCGGGGACGCGGCCGGGTCCGTCGGAGCGCTTCACCAGCCGCTGGCTGACAATGGACCGCAACGTCGCCGACAGTTGCAGACGGATCTGTTTCTGCTCCATGGGCCCGAAAACGGCGATGATTCGGTTGATGGTCTCGACCGCGTCCAGTGTGTGCAGGGTGGAGAACACCATGTGTCCGGTTTCGGCCGCATGCAGTGCCGTGGCGATGGTTTCCTGGTCGCGCATCTCGCCCACCAGGATGACGTCCGGGTCCTGACGAAGACTTCCGCGAAGAGCGGTGGCGAACGACGCCGTATCGACCTCGACCTCGCGCTGGTTGACGAAGCCCTTTTTGTCGCGATGCAGGAACTCGATCGGATCTTCAATGGTGATAATGTGCTCGGCGCGGCTGGAGTTGATGCGATCGATCATGGACGCCAGCGTGGTGGATTTGCCCGAGCCGGTGACCCCGGTGACCAGCACCAGGCCGCGCGATTCGTCGCAGATCCTGTCGACCACCGGCGGCAGGTTGAGCTCGTCCAGCGAGCGTATTTTCGTGGGAATGGCGCGCATCACGATTCCCACGTTGCCGCGCTGCTGGAAGATGCTGACGCGGAAGCGGCCGATGCCGGCGACCCCGTAGGCCAGGTCCAGTTCGCTTGTTTCCTTCAGTTTCTGCTTCTGCCGGTTGTTCATCATGCTGAAAGCCATGCTCAGCATGTCTTCCGGGTTGATGCGTGCAAACTCGGCCAGGGGCACGAGTTCGCCGTCAATCCGCAGGTGGGGATAATTGCCGACCTTCAGGTGCAGGTCGGAGGCTTTCCGCTCCATTACGATTGCCAGCAGGTCATCGATATTCATGAGGTTTAGCCAGGAACTTTGCCGAAAGTAGCACGTTCGCCCTGCCATTGACAATCCAACAACTCACCGATGCAAGACTCCGCCGGACACGTACCTTTCCGGTGACTTGCTTTTCGCCCGGCGACGTGCGCCGGAGCGCGGGGAAGGGAGTAAAGTGAAAATTAATGCTGCATTGCAATAAATAATTGCAGCATTACGGCATCAGGGAAGCCCGGCGCAATAAGCCCCGAGCTGAGCCGCTGGCCGCGGAAGTCGAGGCCGGCGTCAGCCGTTGGCGGCCCGAGGGAGGTAGCAATGAAAAACACGATGGAAACGCTGACCAGCCAGCCGTGCAAAATTCCGGCCATGGCCGAGGTGAATGCGATTCTTGCCGACTACATTGAGCTTCGTGAGCTCATGGAGGATTTTGCCGAGGAGAACGAACCGGTTGGGGCAGGGCACGCGGCAAAGGCTCGTTGAATCCGCACCGAACCACGAGCGAACAAGCGGCCCAACACCGACTCCATTTTTGGTCCAAAAGCAATCGGGACGCCCGCTGGCGTCCCGACTTTTTTCGAACCTGGTTTCCGCGTTCTCTCAGGCGCCCACCGGTTGCTTCACCGGGACCGCAGTAAACCACTTGTGGCGATCTGGCAGAGTCCCCTCGACGATGCCGAAGAACTTGTGCCTGATGCGGCGCGTAATGGGACCGATCTTCCCATCGCCGACGCGAATCTTGTCGACCGACCGGATCGGCGTGACCTCAGCGGCCGTGCCGGTGAAAAATACTTCGTCGGCGACGTAGAGCATCTCGCGCGGGATCATTTGGATCACGATTTCTATGCCCAGATCTTGCGCGATCTGCATTACCGAAGAGCGGGTGATTCCCGGCAGCACGGAGTTGCCGGTCGGCGGCGTCCACAGCCTGCCCTGATACACGAGAAAAAGATTCTCGCCCGAACCTTCACTCACGTAGCCGGTGGCGTCGAGGGCGATGCCTTCGACATAGCCGTTGAGAACCGCCTCCATCTTCATCAGTTGGGAGTTCATGTAGTTGGCTGCCGCTTTCGCCATCGCCGGCAGCGTGTTGGGAGCCAGCCGCGTCCATGAGGAGACGCACACGTCAACGCCCTCGTCTCCAGTCGCAAGGTATTTGCCCCACGGGAAGTTGGCGATATAAACCTCGATCGGAGTGTTAAGTGGATTGACGCCGATCTCACCGTAACCGCGGAAGGCGATCGGCCGGATGTAGCATGGCCATGCTCCGTTGACGCGAATGACCTCCGCCGTCGCGTCAATTAGTTGCTGCCGCGAGTAGGGGATCTCCATGCGATAGATCTTGCCGGAGTCGAGCAGGCGCTGCATGTGTTCTTCGGCCCGGAAGATCGCCGGTCCGGAGGGCAGCTTGTAGCAGCGTACTCCCTCGAACACCGCGCTTCCATAATGCACGACGTGCGACATGACATGGATCGTCGCGTCGTCCCAAGCAATCAGTTTGCCGTTGTGCCAAATATTTTCCGTTTTCTGAATAGGCATCAGCACTCCTAAGAGGTTATGAAGTAAGGGCTACCCGCACCTGCCGAACTCGATCCTGATGCTCAAGATTATAGATGAGAAAGCCGAAAAGCTGCACCTCCCACCGAAACAGGTTGCAAGATAGCAACCGCATTTAAATCTACGATGCGGATTTTGCCGCGGATTGGCCGGGTCAGATGCTTGTGCCACAAGCATTTTGCCGAATTGCTAGTAACTAGAAAGGAACTAGATGCGAAGTTCGGACAGTACCTTTTGCCTCGATTAAGTCTTCGCACTCGTGTTCACCTCAAATCCAGCGAGAGCGCTCATGAAAGCTGATTCGAGTTTACTCGGAGCTACAGAGCAGAGGTTCTTCGTCACGCATCCGTTGGAAATCTGTCGCCACTGGGAGATTTCCGCAAATCTCTGGCGCTAAATGAGCATCAAAGATATGTAGAAGATGGGGCACAGGAGTGCGGGGTATTTGGCGCCAAGGTAATTTGCTTTGGAACTTTCAGCCAACTCAGCGATAGTATTGTTCCATCTGAACTGAAGTCTCAGTCCCGAGTTTCGGGATAGGGCCCCAGACATGAGGTGAGTAGGGCCACACACACTACCATGAAAACTGGACTCAACGCCACACTGGATCCGTCGCGCCGCAGCACTGACGCAAAGGAATTTGAGGCCGCTCTTCGCCGCCGTATCGTTGGTCAGGATACCGCGATTGATAAAGTCACCGAGATCTACCAGATGTTCCTGGCGGGGCTGAATGCTCCAGGCCGTCCGGTAGGGAACCTGATCTTCCTTGGGCCGACCGGTTCGGGCAAGACCCGGGTTGTCGAGTCCGTTGCCGAAGCTCTGTTCGGCGATGCTCGCGCCTTGATCAAAATCGACTGCGCTGAGTTCCAGCATTCGCACGAGATCGCCAAGCTGATTGGGTCGCCTCCGGGGTACTTGGGGCACCGCGAAACCCATCCGTTGCTGACGCAGGAAGCGCTGAACCAGTGGCACACCGAGAAACTGAAGCTCTCGATCCTGCTGTTTGATGAAATCGAGAAGGCTTCCGATGCCCTGTGGCAACTGCTCCTCGGCATTCTTGACAAGGCCACGCTCACCCTGGGCGACAACCGCCGTGTGGATTTATCGCAGTGTCTGATCGTAATGACCTCCAACCTCGGTGCCGGTGAAATGAATGAGCTGATTGAGGGCGCCATGGGGTTTTCCACCGGCCCGGCCAAACTCGACGGCAAGCTGGACGAGAAGATGAATCGCACTGCGGTCGATGCCGCCCGGCGCAAATTTTCGCCCGAGTTCATGAACCGCATCGACAAGGTGGTGGTCTTCAAAACCTTGCGGGTCGAGCATCTGGAGAAGATTCTGGAGATCGAACTGGGCATGGTTCAGCAGCGCATTCTGCAAGCTACCGGTAATAACCAGTTCGTTTTCAGTTGCACTTCGACCGTCAAGAACTACCTTCTGAAGGAAGGGACAGACCCCAAGTATGGGGCGCGGCATCTCAAGCGCGCCATCGAGCGCTGCATCGTTTTCCCGCTGGCCAACCTGGTTGCCACCAGTCAGGTGAAGCTTGGCGACTTCATTCGCATCGACATGGATGCGGCCGGTGAAATGACTTTTGTCAAAGAGGCGGAGGGAGCATTGGTTCCCGTGCTGCTGGAGAAATACGGGCCGGAATTTGCCGCCGGAGCGGCCGCGACGCGTTCTGGCCGCACCGTGAGCAGCACCAACCGCAAGGAAGCAGGCGCCGGTTCGCTTCTGGACCACAAGTAAACATCTCCTTTTCTGGCCAGGAGTGCCGCGAGGCACTCCTTTTTTGTTGCCTTCCTGTTTGCCTGTCAGCACCGCAAACAAGGGCATCCGAACTGATATCATCTCGTTCGGTGTTACTAGAGCCTGTTTCATAAATAGTTCTTTGAAGGGGCGCGGCTTCAGCTTTAGCCGCGCCGTCCAGGCCCAACGACAACGCGGGCTTTAGCCCCTGAGGGGATTCGCCAATCCCTCTGTTACGGTTTATGGAACAAGCTCTCGGCAAGGAAGAACAGGCATGAACCCTCTTGGCCCGAAATCGCCAATCCCACTTGCCGTGTTGTTCGTGCTATGGCTGAGCCTGGGTACGGCGGCGCAAACCAGGTATGTGCGTCAGGAGCCTGACGGCCGCCTTCAACCGGACACGAGCAGCGTCAAAACCAGTCCTCAAGAACAGAGCAAGCTTGGCAGGCAGGCCGCTGCGCAGGTGGAAAAGCAGTATCCGATGCTGCCCGAGTCCAGTCCGGTCACGCAGTTCGTGCAGCAGTTGGGGAGCCGCTTGGCAGCCGCTGCACCGGGGTACAAGTGGCCATTCGAATTCCACGTGGTCAACCAGAAAGAGATCAATGCTTTCGCGCTGCCCGGCGGTCCTATATTCGTGAACCTCGGGACGATCCAGGCCGCCGATAACGAAGCTCAGCTTGCCGGCGTCATGGCGCACGAGATAGGCCACGTGGTGATGATGCACTCGGCGCGCCAAGCCGCTGAAACCCGTCCTTACCAGATCGCCGGCGCACTCGGCAGCGCCATTATCGGAGGCCTCTTCGGCGGCACGGTCATCGGCCAGCTCGGGCAACTGGGCATCCAGTTAGGCGCCGGGGGCGTGATCATGAAGTATTCCCGCACCGCCGAGACGGAAGCCGACCTGATGGGCGCGCAAATCATGTACGACGCCGGCTTCAATCCGCGAGCCATGCTGACGTTCTTCGACAAGCTCAAACAGCAGGGCGGAAGCGGCGTGCCGCAATTCCTCTCCGATCACCCCGACCCGGGCGACCGCGCCCAAAGCATACAAAAAATCATCGCCAGATTCCCGCCCAAAAAGTATGTCCTCGACAGTCCGCAGTACCAGCAGGTTCGCCAGGATGCGCTCAAGGTTCATGCCTATAGCGCGCGGGAAATTGCGCAACGGCAGCGAAGCGGCGGCGGAACGTTGAGTAATGAGGCCAGGGCCGCCGACATTAGTCTGTCGGGCGGAATGCGCCAGTTGAACCAGCCCGGGTTCAGCATCTCCTACCCGGCCAATTGGCAGGTGACGGGAGATAGCCAGGGCAACTCGATTGTCATCGCCCCGCCATCCGGAATTACGCGCGACCAGATTGCCTATGGCGTTTCTATCGGCACCGCGCAAGGCAACAACGGACAGTCTTTCGACCAGATCACGCAGGAAATCCTCAGCACATTGCAACACAACAACCCGGACATGCGGACGATCGGCACTCCAAAACGTATCCGGGTGAACGGCCTTGCAGGAAGGTCTGTGGATTTGATCGGGGTTTCACCGATACAGTTTCAGCCAGGCCAGCCGGTCGAAGAGCATGACTGGCTGGTGGCGCTGCCGCGCTCCGACGGTTCGGCGCTGTTCGTGGTCTACACTGCGCCCCAGCAGGATTTCACCAAACTGCGGTCCACGTTCGAAGAAATGCTGCGTTCGCTTCAGATGCGGTAACGGCGACATCGGCAGGCCGTGCGGGGTAACTGGTGATAAGGGGCGTAGCTGTTGAAAAAGTCCGTTTTGCCGAAATCCGGCTCAAAATGGGTGACCAGAAATGTATCCGAAGTCGGAGAAAATCGTTTATAGGGCTTCCTAGAGCGACGTTTTTTCGGCGCAATTTCCGCGAGCGACTTTTTCAACAGCTACAGGCATTCTCACTTGTTTGCCCAAAGCGGGAACCGCTGCTGAATTCGTCTAATGGCCCGCGGGCTCCCTGTTTTCTGTAAACTAGGCTGCGATGGCGCCAACACTCCAACAAGCGATGGGTCCGGCCCGCGGAGAGCATCCGATGCGGCTGCTGATCTCCGCCGGCGAAGCCTCCGGCGACATGCACGGCGCTGCGCTGCTCGCCGCCTTGCGCCAACTGGCTTCACCCGTGGGCGTCGAGTGCTTCGGGTTGGGCGGTGAGCGCCTGCGCGCCGCCGGGTGCGAGACAGTGGTCGACGCCAAAGACGTTGCGGTGCTGGGACTGGCCGAAGTGGTGTCGCACCTGCCCCGCATCTACCGCGAGTTCCGCCGCCTGCTCGCGGAAGTTGACCGATGTCGCCCCGATGCCGCCGTGCTCATCGATTTTCCGGAGTTCAACTTCCGCTTGGCGCGCCAACTTCATCACCGCGGCATCCCGGTGATTTACTACATAAGCCCCCAGCTCTGGGCCTGGCGCAAAGGACGCCTCAAACTGGTGCAGCGTTACGTGCGCAAGATGCTGGTGATCTTTCCTTTTGAGCGCGAGTTCTACCGCCGGCACGGGGTCGAGGTGGAGTTCGTCGGGCACCCGCTGGCCGATCTCGCGGACACCGGCTCGAGTGCCAGCGTCGTGGAGCGTGATTCCCGGCAAATCGCCCTGCTACCCGGCAGCCGCCGCAAGGAGATCGAGCTGAACCTGCCGGCGATGCTCAATGCCGCTGTCGCCCTGCATGCGCGACACCCCGAACTGCACTTCAGCCTGCCGGTGGCGTCGACGATCAGCCGGGCTTGGCTGGCGGAGCTGAGCGGTAAATTGTCTTCCACCCCAGCAACGGCGAAAACGGTCATTGTCGGGGACCCCGGGAGAAGGCAGCCCAAGAAACTACCCCACGTCAGCCCTCAATCACCCCAGCGAGCAGAGCCTCGCTGGGGACCCCGAGTCGGGCGGGACGTGGGGCACCCGTCCCAGGCATTTCCGCTGGAATTAGTTGCAGACGCCCAGCAGGCGCTGGCAAGTTCGCAGGCAGCCGTGGTTGCCAGCGGCACGGCTACCCTGGAAGCGGCATTGGCCGGAACTCCGTTTGTCATGGTCTACCGGTTGACGCCTCTCACCTGGTTGCTGGGACGGCGGCTGGTCGAGGTGCCGTTCTTCTGCATTGTCAACCTCATCGCCGGTCGGGAGGTCGTCCCCGAGCTGGTCCAGCGCGACTTTACCCCGGTCAACGTGGCCGCCCGGATCGAGCGAGTGCTCGCGGACGGGCTGGAGCGCCGGCAGATGCTAGACGGACTACGGGAGGTGCAAGCCAAGCTGAGCGTCGCTGCTGGCGCTTCGGCTTCGGTGACGGCGGCGCGGGAAATCCTGAAGATTATTCAGCTTGAGCGGCGGGCGAAAACCGAAGCCGCTCCGTCGTGTTAACCACCCCAGCGAGCAGGGCTCGCCGGGAACCCCGATCAAGCACGTTATAACAGAGGGTTTAGCGTCCGGCACAGACCAACGAACTACCCCAGGTTAGCCAAAGGCGGGCGAACCTGGGGCACCAGGCCGAAGAAACTACCCCACGTCAGTCCAAAAGCGGGACGGGACGTGGGGCACCCAAACTCGTCGGGGATCCCGAGCGGCGCGGAACCTGGGGCACTAAGACGGGTCAGAGGACTACCATCTTTAATATTGGTTTTTCAACATCCTTTTATTGGCTTTTCAACATCAACTTACAATGGAAGCTCAGGAGCTTCAAGAACATGCATGCACGCAAACCTCTGGGACGTGCCCTCACTCAAGCGCAGCTTCGTCGCCGGTTGGGAATCTCGTTCGCGCTGATCTGCCTGATGGCTGGCTTGACCCTCGCCTTGCAGACGCGGGCCGCGGAAAAGAACCGCATAGAAGTCAACGACTACCGCATCGACGCCACGATCAACCCGGCGAAACACCATCTCTGGGCGCGCGCGCAGGTCAAGTTCACCGCGCTGGACGACATCAGCATCGCGGTTTTTGAGCTGCACAATGACTTGCGGCCATCCAAGGTCAGCGATGCCGAAGGCCACGCCATGCAGGTCGAGCGCGTCTCGCAGGACTCCACCGTACGCATCCCGCTGCCTAACGGCTTGCAGAAAGGCCAGTCGAGCACGCTGAACTTCGAGTACGAAGGCGACCTGATTTCGGCCGAGGACAGTCCGGTGGCGGGGTTGAAGCTTGCCTATGTCGGCGACCCTTCGAGCTACCTGCTCTATGCCGGACGCTGGTTCCCAGTGGTTGGATACGGCACCAACCGTTTCACAGCCACCATCCGCGTCACCGTGCCCGAGGGCTATACGGTGGTGGGCAGCGGCAAAAATCAGCCTGCGCCGGGCACTCCTGCGACGGCACCCGCTCAAACCCCGGGCGCAGCCGGCGAAAGCGGCAAGCCTCCCATTCACGCGCGCACCGGCAGCGGCGGAGTCGCTCGCAAAACAGGACAGACCGCGCCGCCGGCCGAGAGCTCGGCGGCCAAATTGAGCGGGCCGCAAACCACCTACAGCTTCGCATGGGACAAGCCCAGCTTCCCGGGAACCCTGGTCATCGGCAAGTTTGAAGACGCGACCATAACTGCCGGCGGTCTCGTCATTCATGTCTTCTTCCCGCCCGAACATAAGGAGCAGGCGCAACAATACGGCGACGTTGCCGGCAAGGAGTTTAACTATTTCACCACGCTCTACGGCGTGCCCATGTCGACCGACCTGAAGGTGGTTGAGCTTCCCGACGACACGGTGCCTGCGGCCTGGGCACCGGAGATGGCAGCTATTTCCAGCCGCGTGGTTGGCGGCAAACTGAACTACCGGCTGCTGGCCAACATGATTGCGCACCAGTGGTGGGGAGTGGCCGTTTCACCAGCGACGCGCAACGACTGGTGGGTTACCGACGGTCTGGCCCGTTACGCCGAGACGCAGTACGTCGAGCACGTTTCCGGCAAAGGCGGCGAGGAAGAAGCGATCAAGGATATGTCTGTCGGCGCGCTGGCCTACGATACGGTTCCGCTTGGCCAACTGGGAACCCTGGAGCCGTTCGATCCGGGTTTTCAGTCGCTTGCCACGGACAAGGGCGGCATGGTTTTCCACATGCTTCGTTGGGTCATCGGCGAGGAGAACTTCGACAAACTCGTGCGCAGCTTCGCGCAGCAGTTCCAGGGCAAGACGGCCAGTGTGGACGATCTTGAAAAACTGACCGACCAGACCGCCGGCGATAAGCTGACGTGGTTCTTCGCCCAATGGCTGGACTCGACCGGGGCTCCGGAGTTTAAGAACAAGTACACCATCTACCGCACCAACAAAGGCTTCCGCGTGGTGGGCGAGATCCAGCAGGATCTCGACCTATTCCGCATGCCGGTCGAGCTCAAGATCGACACCGACGGCCAGAGCGAGAGCAAGAAGGTCAATGTCGTCGGCACCAATTCCGCCTATTCGCTTGAGACTTATGGCAAGCCGCGGCGCATCGTCATCGATCCTAATAACGACGTGCTGAAGAATACTTCCGAACTGCGCCTGCGGACGGCCATTATGCGCGGCCAGCAACTGGTGCAGCAGGGCAACCTCGCCGAGTCGCTGAAGGAATTCCAGAAGGCGCTCGACATCAACAAGAGCAGCTCGCTGGCACACTACCGGATTGCCGAGGTCTTTTTCCTGCAGCGCAACTACCAGGCCTCGGCGAACGCCTATCGCGATGCCCTCAACGGTGATGGCGAGCCCAAGTGGACCGAGGTCTGGAGCCACATTCAGCTCGGCAAAATCTTCGACGTCAGCGGGCAGCGCGAGCGCGCCGTCAATGAGTATCAGCAGGCACTGCAAACCCAGGACAACACCCAGGGCGCTCTCGACGAAGCCCGCAAATACCTGCAATCGCCGTTCAGTCGCAGCAAGGAAGCTAACGGCATGTGAGGGGAAGTGTGCCGGGATCGCGAATTCGGCCCAGTGAATCGAAATCAAAGTCCCACATCTGCTAACTGCGGCAGATGTGGGGCACCTGCGAATGGGATGTGAGGGGGGAAATTGCCCTACGAATCCAGTTTGATGTCTCTAGGATGAAGGACCGTTAAATCGGGAATTTGTTTGAAGTCGTCTTTTTCGTCAAATGTCAGAATGGTCGCGACGCCATTGTTGTTCATAATGACGCTATGAATTACATCTCCGACCCCGGAATGGTATTTGAGAATGGCGTGTCTCACGTGATAGAAGAACTCGCCAAAGTCGTACTCTCTTTCCGGGCTGATCTCTAGAAAATGGATCTTCAGATTTCTTAGCCGTCTCTCATTCACGAGCTGGTTTTCTATTTCGGCAACGATGCCTCGATCCATCTTTTTACTGGAAACGAGAATATTAACCATCTCGGTGACAGCCCACATGGATGTACACAGTTGGATGTCCTTAAGTTGGGCGAATACGGCCAAGGCATTGTCGACCATTTTTTTCTTGGCCTCTTCAGGTTTGTCTTGCGAGTAATACGCGATGAGAATATTACTGTCCAGATAGATTCGGTTCATGCTCTTTTCGCGCCGAAGTGCACGACCTTCTGTTTGAACGTCTTGACCGCTTTGAAAGAAACCGTCTTGCCTGACTTTGTCTTGAATTTGACAGTCGCTGGCTTTTTGACGGTCTTAACGGCAACAAATCTGACGTTCTTTTTCGCCATGAAAACATGATATCACCTGTGAGGCCGTCGTCGGCCTTCGGGTGGCTGGCGGCCCATACCTGCCGCAGTTAGCAAATGTGGGTGCTCGGCGGTTCCCCCCTACCGCGCGAACTTCAGCCCGCTCAGCGAACGCGTCTTTGCGGCGTCGACGCCGTGCGAGAGCAGCAGCACCTGAAAGATTTCCCCGATGCCCGCGGGGGTGACCAGGTGTTTCAGTTGCATAGCCACCTTGGCGCGTTCCTGCGGCAAACGGCAATCCTCGAAGGCCTCCGCGAACTGGGTCGCCTCGCCTACTCCCATCAGAAATTGCGCTTGCGTCAGTAGCGCCAGATAGTCGAGATCGCCCTGCTCGGCGGCGGCGCACAGAGCCGTGAAATTGACGTGCGCGGTGATGTCCTGCTCGCCCGGAGCCTCGTAGGGATTGCCGCTCGCCCGGTGCTGGCGGTAGGTCATGAGCGTGTCCAGATGGCGCCCGGCTAGTTGCTGCGGGCGCGTGTAGCCGTAATCGATGAAGAGCGCGAAGCCGCGGCGGGGGCCCCGGGAGTCCGCAAAGGCGGCGGCGATGCGGCGCATCCATTCGAGGCCGGCAAGGGAAACCTCGACGCGGCCCCCGGCAGGCGGATGCATGCCGTAGCGGTCGACGTATTCGAGCACCTGCGGACGCGGATCGACGGTTTGCTCGGTCAAGGCGCCGCCCTCTTCCGCCACGCGAAGCTCGCCGCCGGCGGTGAGCACCTCGACAGGAAGGGCGTCGAAGAATTCGTTGCCGAATACGATCAGCGCATCGCCGCACGGGGTCCCCACTGCGCGCGCTTTTGCGCGTTGTGGGGTTGAGCGCGCCAGAGCCGGGGAGAAATCGCTGTCGATCGTGACCTGTCCGGTGGCGATGAATTCCGCCAGCCGCTCCTGCTGGCGCTGCCGCAGCCAAAGCGAAGTCTCGACCAGCCGATAGCAGAGCGCCCGCAGAAACTCCGGATGCTTCTTGGCCGCCCAGTCGAGCACATCGCGGGCAAACAGGCCGCGCCCGGGACCGAGTTCGATGAGGTCGACGACGGCGGGCGCGCCGAGTGCCTGCCAGAACTCGACAAACTGACGGCACAACAGACGCCCGAACAAGGCATGCACGTCCGACGAGGTGTAAAAATCGCCGGCTTTGCCGAACTGCTCGCGCGGGCGCGCGTAGTAACCCAGCTCGGGCTCGTACAGGCACATGGCCATGTAGCGCGAGAAGGGAATCGGCCCTTCGCGGCGGATGACGTCGACAATGCGCTGGCGCAGCGGATTAGCGGCGGGGTCAGTCCTCATTGTCTTCGGGAGGCAGTTCGAGGTTGTAGGGAGTGCGGACGAACATTTCGACAAAATAGTCGTGCATGCAATCGTAGAGCTGCCGCTGAAAAGCCCACTCGAACTGCGGATTCTCGGCATCGCGCGGATGGACGTAGAAAAAATAGGTGTGCACCGGAACCGGCGGATTCTTGAACTCTATTTTGACCTGAACCTGCCCGTCGTGGAGTTCCGCCTCGAAATTCAGCAGCGGATGCTCGTAGCGCTCCAGTTGCCGGCGGACAAGCGCGAGATGTTCCGGGCTCGAGGACATGAAGGGAATTCTAGCGCGGTTTCGGAAGAATTAAGATCCCACATCTGCTAACTGCGGCAGATGTGGGGCACCGTCGAAGCTTTAGAAAGGGTACGGCTGAAGCCGCTCCCCTACTATGAACTATTCTTGAACCTGACTCTAGCGAACTCCCGCACTCGACGGTTTCAGCACCGGCTTTATGCAATCGAGCAGTCCCGCCGGCTGATCCGGCAGCAAGGGCTTCGGCTCTTCGTAGCGGCTGGGCGCGGCGAACTCGCGCAACGCGCTGGGATCGTAGAAACCCTGCACGCGTATAGTCAGTCCCTGAATAGAACGCTTGTGGACCTGTCCGACGCGGACCTCGGGGGTGAAGCGCACGTTGGAAGCGGTGATAATCAGCCGGATGTTTCGCAGATGGAACGTACGCTGCGCGCCGTAGTCCGGGTGACGATAACAGTCTCCGTTGAGCTGGTTCCAGTTGAAGCCAGCCTGGCTCATCGAGCCGGCTTTGCCGGAGCCATCGGTCAATAGCTGGTTATCGGGAGCATGAGTCGCCCCGGGAAGCACAAGCCGGCACTCGAACTCATGGGTATAGTGAAAGTTTTCGGCACGGGCGCGGGCGTTTTCCGGACTGGCGCATTCCAGGATGTAGGCTAACTTGCCGGTAACGGTCTGAATCGACAAGCTCAGGTACATGTCCTGCGGCCGGGCAAAATTGTAGGTGTGATCGAATGGCTGGATGCGTGGCCAGGATTCGGCAAGAGCCGGCTCCGCAACCAGAAAGCATACGGCAAGCACAACGATCATTCTGTGCGACATCGTGAGCATTCCATTCCATTGCAGCCCGGTAGCTGCCGGCGGAGACTGAAATCCCAGCGGCACACCGGCTTATGTCTTGTTGCCACCGGCCGGTTTTTCCGCCCCAACATGAGCAACTGCGGCGCCTGTCGGGGACCCCGTTTCCGCCCCAACATGCGCAACTGCGGCGCCTGTCGGGGACCCCGTTTCCACCCCAACATGCGCAACTACGGCGCCTGTCGGGGACCCCGTTTGCGCGGCATCGGGCTGTGGATATTCGTAAACGCCGCGGCCTGATTTGCGGCCGAGGCGTCCGGCTTTGACGTATTGCACCATCAACGGACAGGGGCGGTACTTCTCGCCCAGGTTTTTGTGCAGATATTCCAGGATATGCAGGCGCGTGTCAAGTCCAACCAGATCGACCATCTCGAACGGTCCGATGGGATGCTGGAGTCCCAGTTTGATTGCTTTATCGATGTCGCTGGCCGAGGCTATGCCCTCCTGAAGCATGTAAAAAGCTTCGTTCCCGATGAGGGCGTTGATGCGGCTGGTGATGAAACCAGGCGATTCCTTGATGACGACCACTTCCTTGCCCATGCGTGTGCCGATCTCAACGGCCGCGGCAATGGTTTGGTCATCGGTTTCCAGTCCGCGCACGACCTCGAGCAGCTTCATCTTGTGTACCGGATTGAAGAAGTGCACGCCGGCGATGCGGTGCGCGCGGTAAGTGACGGACGCGATCTCGGTAACCGAAAGCGAGGAGGTGTTGGAGCCGAGGAAGGTATCGGGACGGCAGATTTTGTCGAGCATGGTAAAGATTTCGATTTTCGACTCCATCTCCTCGGGCACGGCCTCGATGACGAAGTCCGCCTGGCGTGCCGCCTCCTCGACCGAATTGGCGTATTCCAAGCGGGCGAAAGCGGCATTGGCCTGCTCAGGCGACAGCTTGCCGGCTTCCACCCCTTGGTCGAGAGTACCGCGGATTTCATCCCCGGCCTTGCGCAATGCCGTCGGCAGGATGTCTTCCAGAATCGTGCGGTAACCCGCGAGAGCCGCGGCATGGGCAATGCCACGTCCCATTACGCCAGCCCCGATGACGGCAATAGTGTGAATTGCGGCCATCAATCTCCCCGCTCCAGGCCTTCCAGCACTTTAAGAAAGTTCGGATCAGAGTTTCGCATATACTCGGACAGACGTTTTTTTTCTTCAACTGGAATAAACGCGCTTGCGACTTTGATCCTCCGCAGGGTCGTGGAGATATCGTCGACGTAGTTCATCAAGCGAATCAGTTCACCACTGGATGCCATGATCGTCCTTTCAGCAGGTGGGGTGAGTAAGGGTTCGCAAACAGTGATGCGCGCCCCCCGTAGCAGGCAACCCGCTATTTTCCGCGTTGGCGGCGAATTAGTAAAGCGGCGGGAAGGACTGGCTGCAACAAAAAAGGTGAATACCAGTCGAATGGGCACGTTACCGCGATAAGAATTACGCCACGTTAACACTATCACCTCAGCGAGCGGTGCTCGCCGGGGACCCCGAACGCCAGGAGCTTATCGCTAGAGGCGACACAGCCAGCCAGGCTGCACGGATTGTCTCAAAAGAGTTCTTGGCGGGCGGGACGTGGGGCACCAAGATGGCGACACCCGGCCTTTGGGACGCATCTAAGTAGTGTCTTGATGAACATCCGAGAGCTTGGCCCGGAATGCTAAACCAGTCAGTTGTTGCTGTCGATGAGGCGTCTGGATTACGCGAGTGTCTGGGGCGCCTCGCCGCCGGCAAGGAGCGGCTGCGGCCGCTTTCGACATACCGATTGCAATTCAATCGCGCTTTTCGCTTCAGCGATGCTCGCAAGCTGGTCGGCTACCTGCATGAACTCGGGGTCGGCACTTGCTACACATCGCCTATTCTCAAGGCGCATGCCGGCAGCATGCACGGTTATGACATCATCGACCACAATGCCATCAACCCGGAGCTGGGAACTCAGGAAGAACTCGACGAACTTGCGGCGGAGCTGAAGAACCACGGCATGGGGCTGCTGCTGGACGTGGTGCCGAACCACATGGGCGTCGGGCACGGCAGCAATCCTTGGTGGCAGGATGTGCTGCGGAACGGGCGCACGTCAAAGTTTGCTGACTTCTTCGATATTGACTGGAACCCGCTGAAAGGCGAACTGCACAATAAAGTTCTGCTGCCGATTCTGGGCGATCAGTATGGCGAGGAACTCGAGTCGGGCAAGCTTGTGCTCAAGTACGTTGACGGCGAGTTCCGGATCGACTATTACGACAAGATCTTTCCGATCGATCCACAGACGATTCCGCTCATCTTCGAACCGCGAGGCGATTTCACCTCCCTGGCGGGCGAGGAATCGGCGCGCGAACTGATGGGCGTGCTGGCCGGATTTGCCAAGCTGCCGAAGCACGATACCGTCGAAGCGGAGCGCGCTACGGCGCGGCAGCGCGAAACCCCATTCATTGGCCAGCGGCTGAAAGACATGGTCGAGCGCAAGCCGGAGATCAAGGGATTGGTGGAGGAGGCGCTGCGCCGCATCAATGGACGCGCGGGCGATGGCCGCAGCTTCGACGCGCTGCACAAGCTGCTGGAGGCGCAGCCATACCGGTTGGCGCATTGGCGCGTTTCCGCCGAGGAGATCAATTACCGGCGCTTCTTCGACATCAATGACCTGGTCGGGTTGCGTATGGAAGATGCGCAGGTTTTCGCCGCGACTGGAGCCCTGATCCGGCGACTCCTCGCCGCCGGCACGGTGTCCGGGCTGCGAATCGATCACCCTGACGGGTTGTTAAATCCACCGCAGTACTTTGCCCGGCTGCAGATGCTTTATGCCGCCAGCCAATGTTACGGCGGCGAACCGAGGCAACCGCAGGCCGAAAACGGAATCGAGCTGGAACTACAGAACGCCTTCAGTCAGCAAGACGCGGCCGGCGAACGCGCGCCGCTCTACGTGGTAGTGGAAAAAATCCTGGAGCCGGGGGAGGAGCTGCCGGGGGACTGGCCGGTCGATGGGACGGTCGGCTACGACTTTGCGAACCTGGTGAACGGGATTTTCATCGATACCCGCAACCGCAAGTCATTCACTAATCTCTACCAGCGCTTTCTAAGCCAGTGGATGGACGTGGAGGCGATCATCTACCAGGGGAAGAAACTGATCATGCACAGCGCGCTCTCCAGCGAAGTGAACGTGCTCACCCACATGCTGGACGAGATCTCATCGATGAACAGGCGGGCGCGCGACTTCACAAGGTCGGTTCTGCGCGACGCGATTCGCGAAACCATCGCGTGTTTCCCCGTCTATCGCACCTATATCGACGAAAGAGGCAACATCAGCGAGCGCGACCGGGTATATATCAACGAAGCGATCGCCCTGGCAAAGCGGCGCAACAGCAGCATGCCGGGCTCGGTATTCGAATTCCTGCGCGACATCCTGCTGCTGCGGGGCGGCGACGGAGGCGAGGCGGCCATCTACGGCTACCGCAAACAGTTGTATTTTGCCTTGAAGTTCCAGCAACTGACCGGCCCGGTGATGGCAAAGGGCTTGGAAGACACTGCTTGCTACGTCTATAACCGTTTCGTCTCGGTGAATGAAGTGGGCGGATCGCCCAAGGAGTTCGGGGTTGAACTGGACGAGTTCCATCGCGGCAATCTTCAGCGCCAGCAGCAGTGGCGCCACTCGATGCTGGCTACTTCGACGCACGACACCAAGCGCAGCGAGGATGTTCGTATGCGCCTCGACGTGCTCTCGGAAATTCCGCGGCTATGGGCCGCCCAAGTACTGCGCTGGCGCCGCAGCAATCGCGGAAAAAAACGGACCCTGAGCGACGGACGCACGGTTCCCGATGCCAACGAGGAATACCTGCTCTATCAAACTCTGGTGGGCACATGGCCATTACCGGCAAAAGAAGCAGCGCAGGGAGCCCCAGTGGCAGGCAAAGGAAATGGCAACCTGCGGACCACCCATCCCTGGGCACTGGAGAAGAAACAGAGCGAGGACTTCCTGGCCCGAATCCAGGCCTACATGACGAAGGCGGTGAACGAGGCCAAGGTCAATACGAGCTGGATCAACCCGAACCAGGAATACATGGAGGCGCTGCACAACTTCATCGCGCGTATCCTGACGCCCGGCTCGGAGAACCGCCCTAACAGCTTTCTCAGGCAGATCGAGGAATTTGTGCCCAGGATCGCGCTGTTCGGGGTTATCAACTCGATTTCGCAGACGCTGATCAAGCTGACCTCGCCCGGAGTTCCCGATATCTACCAGGGCCAGGAACTTTTCGATTTCAGCCTGGTGGACCCGGACAACCGTCGCCCGGTGGACTTTGAGCTGCGCAGGCGCCACCTGCGCGAGATGATCGAACGTTCGCGGGAGGAGCAAGGCATCAGCCGTCTGTGCGGAGAAATGCTGCAAGATTGGAGCGACGGCCGCCTGAAACTCTGGGTGACACGTTGCGCGCTACATGCCAGGCGCGAACATCGCGAACTGTTCGAACTCGGCGACTATGTTCCGTTGAAAGTGGAGGGAACAGGCGAGCGCAATGTGGTGGCTTACGCCAGGACATTCGGCCAGCGGATGGCCGTGGTGGCGACTCCACGGTTTACCTACAGCATGATGGGCGGCGAAGAGCGCATGCCCATAGGCGAGGCGTGGGGAGCGACGGAAATCGTGCTGCCTCCCATATCGCCAGGCCCGCCGATGAAGAACCTGCTTACCGGGGAAATTTTGCCGGCCGGGCAGCAGACCCTGTTATGCCACGAAGTTTTCGCTAGCTTTCCCCTCGCCCTGCTGCTGCGCTGAGGGGCGCGGCTGCCGGTCGGAAACCTCGGCCATGACCGCCAGCTTTTCCGCCAGTTGCGGCGTAAGAGCAGACTTTCGGTAGCGCCAATCCCAGTTTCCCTGCGAGCGGCTCGGAGTGTTCATGCGCCCCTCCGAACCGAGGCCGAGCACATCTTGCAGCGGTATGACGCAAAGGTTCGCGATTGAGTTCTGGGCTGTTCGCGCCATTGCCCAGTGAATGCCATCGCTGGCATCGCCGAGGTAAGCCAGGGCATCGCAGCGCTCCTGCCCGGCAATCGACTGCCACCAGCCCGCGGTGGTGTCGTTGTCGTGCGTCCCCGTGTACACGACCGTGTTGGCCTCGTAACGGTGCGGCAAATAGATATGCGCGCCGGGGTTGCCGAAGCCGAACTGGAGAACGCGCATGCCGGGAATCTTGAGGCGCTCGCGCAGCGCATGAACGTCGGGGGTAATGAGCCCAAGGTCCTCGGCGATGAAGGGAAGATCCCCCAGCCTGGCGTGCAAAACCTGGAAGAACTCGTCTTGCGGCCCGTCGACCCAGCGCCCATGAACGGCCGTGGGCTCGGCAGCGGGGATTTCCCAGGACTGCACGAAACCGCGGAAGTGATCGAGCCGTATGATGTCGCAAAAACGCAGCGCCCAACTGACGCGCTGCACCCACCAGTCGTAGTTGCGCTGCCGCAGCACATCCCATCGATACGTGGGATTCCCCCAGCGCTGGCCGGTTTCGGAGAACGCATCCGGCGGCACACCGGCGACGACCTCGGGTTCGAGATCGGCATTGAGGCGGAAAAGATGCGGATGCATCCAGACATCGGCGCTGTCATAGCTCACGAATATGGCGATGTCGCCGATGATGCGGATGCCGCTGGCGGCACAGCGCAGGCGCAGCGCACGCCACTGCTCAAAAAACGCAAACTGCAAGAAACGCCCAATGTCGAGTTCATCCCGCAACTCGTCGCGAAGCCGGGTCAACTCATCGGGCTCGCGCCGCGCGAGTTGGCGCGGCCAGCGGTTCCAGCTCTCCCCGTGAAAACGGCGGCGCAAGGCATCGAAAAGGACAAAATCTTCGAGCCACCAGGAGTTGTCGCGGCAAAAAGCGTCATAGGAGGAGCTGTCGTTTCCACCGGCGCTGAGCAGGAATTCGCGCGCGGCGCCCGCCAGCAGTGGCAACTTCGCTTGCTCTACGCGCTCGAAGTCGACCCGGTCCCCGGTATCGGCAAGCTGCGAGATTGCCTCGCGCGAAATCAATCCGCGTTCGGCGAGACGGTCGAGCGAGATCAGCAAAACGTTTCCGGCGAAGGCCGACGTGGAAGAATAGGGCGAGTTGCCGATCCCCGGCGGATTAAGCGGCAGAAGCTGCCAGAGCGACTGCCGGGCGGCGGCAAGGAAATCGACGAACTCGTAGGCAGCCGGACCCAGGTCGCCGATTCCACCGTGCGACGGAAATGAAGTCGGATGCAACAGAATTCCGGTAGCTCGCTCGTTCGGCATCAGCGTCTTTCAATCTATAGGAGCTTATTTCATAAACCGATGTCAGAGGAAACGGCGAATCTCCTCAGGGGCTAAAGCCCGCATTCTTGTTGGCTCTGGACGGCGCGGCTTCCACCCCACTACGCGCAAACACGGCGCGTAGTGGGGACCCCGGCTAAACAGGCTGCAGAAAAACTGTTCTCCGAGGTGTCATCCTGAGCGCAGCGAAGGATCTGCTGTTTGCGCGTGCTAAAAATAAAGCAGATCCTTCGGTCGCGCAAAACCGGAGCGACCTCAGGATGACACTGCTACGAGTTTTTCAGCAGCCTGTAAAGCCGCGCCCCTTCAAAGAACTAAAGCCGCGAGTTTCACTCCCCCTGCGCACCGATGAATCAGGCTACTCGCTAACGGTGGCCATCAAACGAGTGAACTCTTTGTCATAAACCTTAATGATGCCTTTCTGCTCGCCCACCTTGCGCAGATTGGCGATGTAGAGCTCAAACATCTCCGATTGCTTTTGCTGGAGCAGTTGCTGGCGGATGTCGTCTTTTTGCTTGTCAAAGTCGGCCATGGACGGCTCCTGCTTCTCCAGCAGCATCATGACCAGCCCGCCCCGTGCGGTGTTGATCGCTCCCGAAATCTCACCCGGCTTCATGGTGAAAATCTGCGCTGCCGGCCCGGTGAACGCGCCGATCTCCGGCACCTGGCTCTGGGGCGTTACCAATTCGCTGGTGTGCAAAGCAGCGCCAAGTTCCTTGGCTGCGGCGCGAAGGTTGTGCTGGGCGCGAGCCCGGTCCGAGAGCTCCTGCGTTTTTTGCGAGAGCATCGCCTGAGCCCGATCCGTCTTGAACTGCTGCTCAACGCGATCCTTTACTTCCTCATAGGTCGGAGTCGAGGGAGGCTTCACGTCCGTGACCTGCAGGATCACGAAACCCTGCGGCGTGGCCACAGCGGCCGGCGGCGCCATCGCTTTGGCGGCAAACGCGGCATCCATAAAGCCCGGCGCATTGCCAATGCCGGGAAGCGGCTCGGAGCGAACGAAGTAACCCGTATTGACGACCTGCAGGCCATGATTCTTGGCGGCCTTTTCCATGCCGCCGGTGCGCGCGTCGGCTTCCACCGCATGTGATAGCGTCTCGGCTGCTGCTTTGGCTTTTTCGCGCGCGACCACGGGCTCGATCTCCGGCTTGGCTTCAGCCAGGGTCTTCACGTGCGCTTCGGTCTTATCGTCGACATGAAGGATGTGGAAGCCGTAATCGGTCTGAATAATGCCGCTGGTCTGTCCTTTGGGCGTCGAGAAGGCGCTCTTTTCAAACTCGGGAACCGTGCGTCCGCGGGTAATGGGACCGAGAAATCCTCCGTTGGGGGCGCTCGCCGGGTCTTGCGAGTACTTCTTCGCCAGCGTTGCGAAATCGGCGCCCGCCTTGAGCTGTTTCAGAATGTCCTCGGCCTTGGCGCGCGCCTCGGCAACGGCCTTGGGGTCCACCTTGCCGTCCGGCCCGGCTGGCGGAGTACGAATCAGAAGATGACGCACAGTCACCGACTCGGGAACCCGAAACTGGTCCTGATGAGCGTTGTAGTAGCTCTGCAAATCTTCCGCCGTGACCTTGGGCGGGCTCGGCAGCTTCGCCTGCTCGATCGGGATGTAAACCGCCTTGCGCTTTTCAGGAATGCTGTTAGCGTATTGCGCCTTCGACTTCTCGTAGAACGCCCGCAGTTCGGCATCGGTCGGCTTCAACTGTTTCGCCATGTCCCCCAGCGCGATCACGGCATAGTCAAATTTCACCTTGGTGTTGACTTGGCGGAAGCGCTGGGCCAACTGATCGCCAGAGACGCTTGCGCCTCCCTCGATAACATTGCGCAATTTGTTAATCGTGATTTGTCGCTTCAGCTTGTCTTCGAATTGCGGAATGGTCATATTGAAGTTGGTTGCGACAAACGCTTTGTATTGATCGGTGCCGACGAAATTGCCGTTCGGGAAAAGCTGCGGCGAAAGCCCGCCGTGTTGCAGTTCGTAGCGCAGTTCTTCGTCGCCGGTGCGGAGGCCCATGCGATTGGCTTCGTTGATCAAAAGGCCCTGCATCATCAGCGATTCAGCGGCCTGTTGCACAAGGTACGGGCGAAGCTGCGGAGGAGCTCCACGCGGGAACTGACTGCGGGCTATCTGGTTGGCCTGCTGATTGACGTCCTGAGCCGTAATCTGCTCGGACCCAACCTTGGCGATGAGGCCCTCATGGGTGATCCCGAACTCATTGAGAATGCCGCCGGGAACGAGGGTGACGACCATCATGATGCAGATGATGGCCAAAAAGCCGACCAGTAACACCTTCTGAATCGGGCCTTTGGTTTGCAGAAATCGAATCATTTTTTTCTAGAGCTCCGATATTCGACACGGAATAGATGATTATAAATGAGCGCCGCAGCCTCACTGGCCCGAGTGGCCCGAATTCGACACCGCCGGGCGGCTGTCACAGGGGCCGGCGGTTAGCCCGGTCTGTTGCAGGAGCCCGGATTGCGCCGAGCTGCACGAATCTATCCACCCGCTGTTATGCCCCGATAAACCCGGTTTTTACGCTGATCAGCGAATGCAGGTTCCAAGGGGCCGAGGGTCCTGTGCTGTAATAAAAGATTGGACCCCTATGCCGATTAAGAATCGTGGGCTACGTAGAACAATGATCGCGGCGAATCGTCGCCTGCGCGAGTTGGCGATGATTGCCAAAGGACTGGTGTCGACCGACCATCCCGTGATGGCGCACATCATTCCCATGCGCCGCTGCAATCTCTCCTGCGCCTACTGCAACGAGTACGACAGCACATCCAAACCGGTGGCGCTAGCCATCATGCGAGAACGCGTCGACCACCTGGCGAGACTGGGCACCACGATTGTCACGATCAGCGGCGGTGAACCTATCCTCCATCCGGAACTGGACGAGCTTATCGGCTACATCCGGTCAAAAGGAATGATCACCGGCCTGATCACCAACGGGTATCTGCTCACCGCCGAGCGCATCCAGCGGCTCAACCGTGCCGGGCTTGACCACATGCAGATCTCTATCGACAACGTCGTGCCGGACGAGGTGAGCAAGAAAAGCCTGAAGGTGCTCGACAAAAAGCTGCAACTGCTGGCCGAACACGCCGACTTCCATGTAAACATCAACAGCGTGGTCGGCGGCGGCGTCCGCAATCCGCATGACGCCCTGGTGGTGGGACGGCGCGCGCGTCAACTGGGTTTCACTTCAACCATAGGCATCATTCACGACGGCGATGGCCAGTTGCGTCCGCTCTCGGCCAAAGAGCGTGGGGTCTTCCTGATAATGAAAGATGCGGACCGGCGGAATTATTCGCGCTTCAATTACTTTCAGGACAGGATCGCGCTAGGCTTGCCGAACCAGTGGCGATGCCGCGCCGGCGCCCGCTATCTTTACATCTGTGAAGATGGACTGGTGCACTACTGCTCGCAGCAGCGCGGTTACCCTGGCAAGGCATTGACGGAATACACGCTGGCTGATATCCGCCGCGAATTTTTGACGGAAAAAAGTTGCGCCCCACAGTGCACCGTCAGTTGCGTGCACCAGGTGGGCTACCTCGACTTCTGGCGTGCGCCGCAGCGGCCCGAGCGGGCTTGCCCGAGGGGCGTTGCCGCGGCCGAGCGAGTCCAGCGGAGCCACCTGCCTGGAAGTCCGATGCCACAGCCCACACGACGGCTGTCGGCGCGTCCAACGGCGGATTTGATACAAATCAACACGCCCCCGGCTGCCGACTGAAATCCGGTGGTTGGGTTCGGGAGCGATCCTTCCCTTGTTGGCTTGCGGAATAAAGACTCGTTGGTTAGATTGCGAGTGAACTTCTGAGTCAAGCAGAAGCCGTAATTGGCTCCGCCATCCAACTTCGTTCCGAAGCAGGCGTTTCTGAAAATTAGGGCGCGTAGCTCAACTGGCAGAGCAGCTCACTCTTAATCCGAAAGAGCTACTTGGTACCGAGTCGCATCCATCGGTGAGGGATTGGACAGCCATGTTTCTCTGCTCCGACGTGGCTAGACAGAATGAATGCGCGTTCGTTAGAATCAGAACGGCAGAACAATGAAGACGGGAATGAGCGAACGGCTGCTGACAAGGGAACGCAAAAGCGAAAGGCCGCTACGATTTCCGCTACACATTCTCAAGCTGTCGCTGTAGGTCAATGAAGGGCGCGTAGCTCAACTGGCAGAGCAACTGACTCTTAATCAGTAGGTTGAAGGTTCGATTCCTTCCGCGCTCACCACTTTTCAATCACTTAGACCGGCTTCCGTGCCGTTCCCGTGCCATTAAGCGCAAGTTCTACTATCTTGCCGTGCGCTTCCGCCATATCTGCCGTCACCGCGTCCCCGTAAATGTTCACCGTGGTACGAATGTCGGCGTGGCGCATTAGCTTCTGCTGTACGCCCACCGGAGTGCCCACGGAACCAAGCCATGTGCGGAACGTGTGCCGAAGACAGTGAGTCCCGAGACCACCGATACCCGCCGCTTTTGCTGCTTTCTGATACACGCGCCACACTTGGTCATAGGACCACGGAAGACGCCCGAGCTGGACCGGCGAAGCAAACATCCAATCACCCGGCGCGGAGAATTGGGCCGCTTGCTTCCACGTCTGGAGAGCAGTGAGAAGTTCACCGGCAATCACTAATTGCTTGCGTGACTCCGATGTCTTCACATCGTCCACTTGCTGACAGACAATGCCGCGCTCAACCAACAACTTTCCGTTGAGCCAATCCACGTCTGACCACTTCAAACCAAGACACTCGCTGATGCGAAGTCCCAAGCAACAGCACAGCAAAGCTATCGTGCAAAATGGCTCCGCAAGATGCTGTGCGAATGCTTGGAACTCTTTAACCGTGAGACTCCGGGGCGTGCGAACCCGCTTGGATGCGCCCTTGATTCTCACTAGCTCCATTGGATTGCGCTGCTCTCTTGGAATGTCCCCGCTCCACGCGGCAAAGTCCCAAAGATTTCTGAGCATGCCTCTAATGTGCGTCTTGCTCTTCGGTGCGAGTGTGAGAGAACCAATCCACAGTTCCACAGGGCGCGGCTCCAAGTCTGTGATTGCGCACTCGCCCCACTTCGGGACGATGTAGTTGCTAATCCAGACCTCGTAAGACCGCTTTGTGTCTGTGCGTGTTGGCATTCTCTCTGCCCGGTAACGTTCAATTAGACTGCTCACGATTGGCGCGGATGGTTTGCTGGTATCCGTTCCGCATTCCAGCTCATTCCGCAATGGTTTTGCTGCGGACCACGCGGCTGTTTTGGTGGTAAACCGTCCAAGCATTTTTGATCGCCGCTTGCCGTTCTTCCACCAATAGAAGCGCCAAACTTTATCGCGCTTGTCCTGTACAACACTTCCCGTTTTTGCTCTGCTGCGCATTAAACCCTCCCCGGTTCGGCAGCAGATGGCACGTTCAACATAGCATTTAATTCAGATTTCAAAAATCTCCAAGTCACGCGCTTTGAGCCGGACAACGGATGCGCGGGGATGTGGCCTTCCTTCGCCCACTTCAGGATGGTGCGCGGCTTGACCCTCAAGTGTTCGGCGGCCTCATTTGCGGTGAGCCATAGAATTTCCACGGATTTGACCCCATTCCCGGTGCCTCCCCGCACCCGAATAAACAGCCTTCAAAATAACGACATCAGGACTTTGGAAACATCACAACCTTGCCCGTGCGCCGGGCGCGCCGGATGTGCCGGGCTTTGTCGGTTGGCCCGGCGCTAAGTTCTTGTCTTGCTTCACTTTACGGGGCATGTATTTAGGCTCCTAACTAGCTTTATTTGCAATAAATATGCAAAACGAAATGTATATTCATCTGTAAAAATTAATGAGCTACCGTGGGCGACGCTGGGGAGGTGTCCAAGATTCGACCCACCCCCACCCCCTAACACATTGACTACATTGGGCTCACGCCTAGCCAAAGGACTACACGCTCTTAGGCGCAAGTGCCTCCGCAGCAACAACATCCGGCCACGGCCCAACATGCGCCTTGTCCTCTGCCGTCTTGTCCGCGTGGCACTTGCAGCACAGCCCTTGCAGATTGGACCGCAGATAGTAGCCCACGTATCTATCGCCGGGATATTGTCCGCTGGCCCGCGCCCACTACCGGCACCGCGGCAAAACCTCATTTTTGTCCTCCATTTGAGTTTTGCAACCCGTTGCAACCCACTTGCCGACACTTTTCTCTACACCGTCTATTACCCACTTTCATTTCTATTAAAAAAAAGGTCAGGGGAATGGGTTGCACGGGTTGCAAACCGGCTAAACCCGGACAACCGGAGTGTCGGGAACCAATCGAACACCGCGCCAACCCTCCTTTCGCCTCCCCTCCCGCATGACATTGAACACAGCTGTGCAACGCCGGTCTGCCAGCAAAGTGAACAGCTTCCCAATATCGAACGAACGAGGGTCCCGGCCATTTTCCCTAAATGTCCGTTCCCCAAGCGCCAGTAGCTCGCCTTTTGTGACATTGAACGATTCGTCCCCGAACTCCAGCCGCTCAACCACCCGAGCGTGGTAATCGGCCTCATGGAACATAGCGGCTGTTGCTTCCCTGACCGAAGACGGAATGTTGCCTAGCTCCTCCCCGTTGGCGATGAACCTCTGTGCGGCTTGAATCCACTTGTACAGAATCCCCGGACGTTCATTGGCGAGCAGCGTGGATAACCGATGTGGGGATTCCCGGAGCTGTGAAGGCGCGTTCTTGCGCTCCATTGCCAGCTCGATACAGCCTGGATTCGCCACTTCATCAAACCGGGCACGAAACGGAATCACCCGAACACGGCGCTTGAACGCGGCGTCGGGTTCGATATGCGGGGCTTCGTTCATCAGCGAGACGAGTTTGAACTTGATTTCTCCCGTGACTTCGGACCTATACAGATCCGCTCCGGTAATCTCTCCGCCCCCGGTGAGCTGTTTGATGGTGCTCGTTTCCAACACCCGATTAATCCCGTGCGTCTGCCCCATCTCTTCGACCAAGGCAACCCGGCTTTGGAGCAGTTTGTAATAAAGCCTCTTGGTCGTGTTGTCCCCGCCGCGTTCATCGTGGGCCAATTCTGACCATCGCACCACGGCGCAAAAGTCACCCAACGTGCGCTTAATCAGCTTGGCGTTTTCGGATTTGCCGTTCCCACCAACGCCGGTCCACAACGGCCAGATGTGATAATTGCAATGCCCGATGAGAAAGTAACCGTGGAGCAGTTCAAAATAACTCATCCACTCCAGGTCTGCCGGTTGGTCGTTGGCTGAGCTGATACTCCGCAAAAAGTAGTCATAGACGAGCGTGGGTGTGTTGGTCGCAGCCAACTGGAGTCTTTTGGTGATGAAGTCCCCCCGCTCCATCTTCCGTAATTGGCCATTGGGCCGTAAGTCACCAACCACCCCACCCGGCATCCCGATTAGGTAGGGACTGGCGTCCAACTGGTCGAACCGCACAACTACCCTTCGCGGCGTTAACTCCCCCACCACTGCCAGTCGAAATGGATGGCTCTCCAAGATGCGCCGATAATCACTGCCTAGGTCTTCCGGTTCCGGCATATCGTATCGGAGGCGGTCGCATACCGGCTGAATCGCTTTCATCAAGAGCAGGTCATCTTGACCCACCAAGTCCCACCTTGTTCCTACGAAGGTGGTCCGCATCTTTTTACTATCGTAAATGCGGAGGTGATTCTTGAAGATGTCGAGACCGGCGATGTAATCGGCTACCTTCGCATGTGTCGCATCATCGGGCAGCCCTTGCAGCTTGCTGCTCATCATCCCCGTGGGGTCCGTGACCTTGCGAAACGCCTTGAATGAGTGGATGCCATCGTCTTTACCGTGTGAGCTGCAACTGCCGTGGAGACAGGAAAATCCGTAACCCACCCCACGGGCGTATGAGATGGTGGTGGATGAATCCCCGGTGGTGCTGCCATGCGAAGCCGCGCGCGGACACACGATGTCGAAGACAAAGTACTTCCCCTGTCTGCGTTCCCCGA
>JBEKBO010000045.1:0-31346 GCA_050015355.1 Candidatus Korobacteraceae bacterium
TGACAAACTTGAGCGTTTGGCCAAGCTGACTGCGCCGCCTCCGATCAAGTTCAAGGATTTGCAGTCCGACGTTACTCACCGCATCGCCTATAACCTTGTGCCATTTGACGTGCGCGTCGATTTCGCGCGCATCACCGGCGACACGGTGCTGACCCCGATCACCATCCAGATCAGGAACAAGGACATTACGTTTGTTGGCAAGGAAGGTATCCAGCGCGGCAGCATAAACATTTTCGGCAGGCTTTCCACCCTGACCGGCCGTGTCGCGCAGACTTTTGAGGACACGGTTGCGGTGGATGTGCCGACCGAACTGCTGCCGAAAACGCTCGAACATGTATCCGTCTACTGGAAGGCTCCCACGTTGCGGCCGGGGCGCTATCGGCTCGACATCATCGTGAAAGACGTGAACGGCGACCGCAAGGGGAGTTGGAGCAAAGGGGTGCTGGTGCCGGAGTATGCCGAGGACAAGCTGGCATCCTCCTCGCTGATTTTGGCCGATTTGATGGAGAAGGTGGATACCAAGAGCGTTGGCACCGGCCGTTTCGTGATCGGCAATACCAAGGTTCGTCCCAGCGTCGATTCCTCCGACGGCAAGCCGGCCAGGTTCAAGCGCGACCAGCGGCTGAATCTCTGGATGCAGATCTACAACCTGGCCATCGACGACAAGACGAAAAAGCCCTCGGCTACCATTGAATTCGACATCATCAACGCGCAGACCAACCAGTCCGTGTTGCACACCGTGGAAAAGACGGAAGATATGGGCAACAACGTGGGCGAGCAGCTAACGCTGCAGAGGTCGATGCCGCTCAACAAGCTCGACCCCGGCCTCTATCGCCTCCAGGTCAAAATTGCCGACAACGTCGACAAACAGTCGATCAATCCGTCGGCGCGATTTGCCGTCGAGTAGCAGCCGCAAGTCCCCGCCTGGTTCGTCCTCCTCCGAGGAATTCGCTCACCCAAGGCGAGAGGTTCGAAGGTGCCCCACGTTCGCCTGCTTTTGGCTAACGTGGGGTAGTTTCTTGGACTGCCATGCGTGCGTGGCAACCGCCTTCATGCTCTGCACCAAGAATCAAAGAACGGCCCCACCCTACCCAAAACCGGGGTAGGATGGACCACCCGTCGGTTTATTTCCCCTCGCGCCATCGCTCCTATTTTTCGCTCGCAGATGCACTTTTTGCTTGCGAAACCGCTCACGAGCAGTAGAATGCAGGCCTATTCAGAGCTGAAAAAACAGTGGTCTTCGCCAACATCGGACCGTGACTGGGTCATGGAGGAGAGAACAGTGATTCGAATGGGCCGCATTTCGTTCGTTGCGCTTGTTGCGGTGCTGCTGGTGACGGGCTCGGTCGTAGCCAGCGAGATTGCCTTTCCCGCAGCCGAGTCGACCATCCCGCCCAACAAAGCTTGGGATACGCAGTTTATTTTGAACTACTCCGCCATCATCACGGTCGAATACCGCATTGAAGGCGGCAAGAGCATCGACTTTTATTTCATGACGCGCGAACAGGACGATCGCGCCCATGCAGGAAGCGAGCCCACAAGACCGGGCATCGATTACATACATCACGCCAGCGGGGTGGTCGGAAGCGGCTCCTTCGCAGAGAACCTTTCCCCCGGAAATTACAACGTGATTTTCCGTAATTCTTCCGACCAGCCGGTGCGGGTCTGGCGCCGCGCATTGGGCGACCGGAGGTAGTACCGCAGAGCGGCCTTGCGGAAAATCTGGCCCCTACGCGTGGCGGAGGGGTGGCCCATCCTACCCCGATTTTGGGTAGGGTGGGGTAGTTTATGCTCTCGCTGTGATGACAAACCAAAAACCCCACCCAAGCTTTCGCTTGAATGGGGCACCCGGCGGATGTGGACCACCAGCCAGCAACGCTTCTCAGTTCGATACCCGGGCCACCAGCTTCCTCAAAGGTTTCTGTTGATCCGATTGGGCAGCCAGCGCGGAACCTGCGCGCAATAGTTCAGGTAGCTCTGGCCGAAGGTACGTGTCAGATGCGGCTCCTCGTAGAGAGTCACGAAAAGATGAAAGCCGAGGCCCGCCACCGCCAAGTAAACCGGCAGCGCGATGTTGCCGAACAAGGCCGCCTCTCCTGACAGAACCAGCAACACCCCCGCGTACATCGGGTTGCGTGTCCAGCGGTAGAGTTTGTTCGTCACCAGATAAACCGGAGCCGCGGGCGGCGCCGGCGTGCCTTTGCCGCTGGTTACGAAGTCGAAGTCGCAACGCAACACCATGAACGCGCCCGCTGCGATCATCGCGATTCCAAGCACTCTCCACCCGCCGCTACGGGTGCCGCTTGCGTAAGCACCGAGAAGATAGGGGCCCAGTATGGTGACCGATCCGGGTCCGACGGCCAGGGAAAGTAAGGTTATTATCCAAAGGCGTACCGAGTTTGCGCTTGGCGCCACCACATTCACCGTGCGCCACCGATCATCCACTAAACTCGCCGTGGAGTAAAGTTTTGGGGTCGCGCGAAGCGCGGGGTTCCATGTCCCTGCGTCACGTTGACCCGTCCTCTAGCGCGTGTTAACGTACAAAGTTCTACAACTCAAGATATTTTACGTGTGAAGGTTTTTCATGGCTCTCAGCTCTGAGGTTGCATCGGTCCGCAAGACGGCCCTCAATGCCGTGCACCGGCAGATGGGCGCGAAGATGGTCGAGTTCAACGGTTGGGACATGCCGGTGGAGTATCCCAAAGCCGGCGGACTCGTCGCCGAGCACCTGGCGGTTCGCAACAGCGTCGGCATCTTCGATGTCAGTCACATGGGCGACATCCGGGTTGCCGGTCCCGACGCGTTGCCGGCAATTCAGAAGATGACCATGAACGACGCCTCCCGGCTGGTTATCGGTCAGGCGCAGTATTCCGCCCTGTTGTATCCGGAAGGGACGTTCGTCGACGACGTCATCGTCCACCGCATGGCCGACGACGACTTTCTGCTGGTCATCAATGCCGGCAACAACGCCAAGGATTACGATTGGGTGCGGCGGCAGGCAAAAGGGTTCAACTGCGCGGTCGACAACCTGAGCGACAACTTCACCCAGATAGCCATCCAGGGCCCGAACGCCGTCAAGGTTTTGCAGAAGCTGACCGACGCCGATCTTTCGCAGGTAAAGTTTTACTGGTTTACCTGGGGGACGGTGTGCGGCCTTCCGAACGTGCTGATTGCGCGCACCGGCTACACCGCCGAAGACGGTTTCGAGATTTACATTCCTTCCGATGGCGAGACCAGCGCCCGGGTGTGGAACCAGATCCTGGCGGCCGGCAAGGAATTCAACCTGTTGGCCTGCGGACTCGGCGCGCGCAACACGCTGCGGCTGGAAGGAGCGCTTTCGCTCTACGGGCACGAAATCTCCGACAGCATTACCGCCTGGGAGGCCCGGCTGGACCGCTTCCTGAAGATGGAGAAAGGCGATTTTACCGGACGCGCCGCACTCGAAAAACAGAGAGCGGAAGGTCTCAAACGCATCCTGGTCGGACTGGAGCCGATCGAGCGCGGCATTCCCCGCGACGGTTACAAGGTATTCGATCTGGCGGGCGGTGAGATCGGTTTTGTCACCAGCGGTTCGCCCGCGCCGTTTCTCAAGAAGAATGTGTCGCTCGCCTATGTGCCGGTCGCCGCGTCGGCCCCCGGCAGCGAGGTAGCGGTGGAGATCCGCGGACAAAAGGTGAAGTGCAAGGTCATTCCGACGCCGTTTTATAAGCGCCCGAAAGCAGGGAGCAAGTAGTAGTTTTGTATGCTGTCCCGTAAGTTCGCTGCATAAGTTTCAGGATGTCATCCTGAGCGAAGCGAAGGATCTATGCATTATGAATTAAATACATAGATTCTTCGCTCGCTACGCTCGCTCAGAATGACACTTCAAAAGTTACTGTGCGAACCTCCGGGAGATAGCAAGCTGCGGAAAAACGCGCCGAAGCAACAACCGAGCGCGCAATCCGGCGTTGATCGAGAGTATGCATTGAGGGCTTCCGCCCTGTTGTACACGCCATTTCAGGGAGAGAGCAGGCATGGCTTACCCAGCCGATTTCAAGTACACGAAAGAGCACGAGTGGATAAAGGTCGATGGCAGTGCGGCCACGATTGGCATTACCGATCACGCCCAGAATTCGCTGGGCGACATCGTGTTTGTCGAGCTTCCCAAGCTTGGCGCGGAGATTGAGCAGGGCAAGGCGTTTGGTACGGTCGAGTCGGTGAAGGCCGTCTCCGATCTTTACGCCCCCGTCAGCGGCACGGTGACCGAGATCAACCAGGAACTCGCCACCGCGCCGGAAAAGGTCAACCAGGACGCGCACACGGCCTGGATGGTTAAGATCACGATCAAGGCCCCCGCTGAGCTGAATACACTGCTGTCGAGCGCCGATTACGAGAAGTTCGTCGCCGAAGAGCACTGATTTCCGTATCGGAGGTCCTCCGGCCGGATACCGCATGCGCATCCGGTGAGGCTGTCCTGAAACCGGCGCACAGCCGGATGCGGGACGCAAAAATTAATCGGAATTGGCGTGCCGATCGCGTATAGCCAATTCCTTTCCGGCGGTAAACGGATCTCGCCATCGGGCCTTCGGCTCGAGCGCTGGTTACGCTTGTCGGGCCAGCGCCGGCTGCCGTGCTTAGCCGCCAAGATGGGCAGCAAATTTCAAATGCGCTATCTTCCAAACTCCAAAGATGATCGCGAACTGATGCTGCGCGCGGTCGGCGCGCGCTCGATTGATGAACTGTTCGCGCCGATCCCAGAGCAATTCCGCCTCAAGCGTGAGCTGAATATTCCGCCGCAGATGTCGGAAGCGGAAATCGTCGAGTGGTTTCGCGCCCGGGCAGCGGAGACTGGCCATGGCTATGCCATGTTCCTCGGTGCCGGCGCCTATAACCACTACCGCCCGGTGGTGATCGACGCGCTGATTTCACGCGGCGAGTTCTTCACCGCCTACACGCCGTATCAGCCGGAAATCGCGCAGGGAACGCTGCAATCGATCTTCGAGTTCCAGACCATGATCTGCGAGCTGACGGGCATGGAAGTCGCCAACGCCTCCATGTACGACGGTTCGACCGCTTCGGCCGAAGCGCTGATGATGGCGATCCGCCTGACCGGTCGTGGCTCGGCGCTGGTGGCGCGCAGCGTGCATCCGGAATACCGCGAGGTGATCCGCACCTATGCCAGGTACCAGGGTCTGCCGGTCAAGGAAGTCGGCTTTGGCGACAACGGGCGCGTCGATTTAGCCGCTCTGAAAAAGGCGCTCACGCCCGAGACGGCGTGCCTGCTCATTCAATCGCCTAACTTCTTCGGCACTATCGAAGATGTCGCCGAGCTGGCCGAGATCGTGCATAAGAACGGATCGCTGCTGGTGGTCTCCATCGCCGAGGCGCTTTCGCTTGGCGTGGTGAAGCCGCCGGTCGAGGCCGATATCGTCGCCATGGAGGCGCAATCGTTCGGCATTCCGCTCGGCTTCGGCGGCCCTTATGCCGGCGTCATCGGCACCAAGGAACGATTTGTGCGCCAGATTCCGGGCCGTCTCGTGGGTGAAACCCGCGACAAGAACGGCAAGCGCGGATTCGTGCTGACGCTTTCCACCCGCGAGCAGCACATCCGTCGTGAAAAAGCGACTTCCAACATCTGCACCAACCAGGCGCTCATCGCGCTCATGGCGAACATCTTCATGAGCATTTATGGCCGCCAGGGCATCAAGGAACTCGCCAAACAAAACCTGGCCAAGGCCGCCTACGCCCGGCAGCAGTTCGCCAAACACGGCAAGATTCTGTTCGAGGGCGCGCCGCGCTTCAATGAATTCGTCGTGCAGACAAAAGAGGACCCCTACGTCATCTCTCACCGCTTGGCCGACAAGCGAATCATTGCCGGCTTTCCGCTCATCAAGTTTTACCCAGAGCTGAGCAATGCCGCCGTCTGGTGCTGCACGGAGTTGAATACGCGAGCGCAGATCGATCTCGCCAGCGGGGAGGTGCGCTAATGCGCGACGACAAAATCACCAAGGCCACTACGCACATCAGCCAGAATGAAGGACTGATCTTCGAGAAGTCGTCGCCGGGAAAGAAAGCCTATCGCCTGGCGCCGCTCGACGTTCCCGAAGTCGACGAACAGCAATTGCTCGGCAAGGCGGCGCGCCAGGACCTTGGCAATCTGCCGGAAGTAAGCGAAGTGGAAGTGATTCGCCACTTCACCCGCATGTCCACCTGGAATTACGCGGTCGACCACGGCATGTATCCGCTGGGCTCCTGCACCATGAAGTACAACCCGCGGGTGAACGAGTTCGTCGCGCGGCTTGACGGACTCGCCAACGCACACCCGTATCAGCCGGAAAAAGCCTCGCAGGGCGCGCTGCGAATCTTGAAGGCGCTCTCCGAGCAGCTCATCGAAATCACCGGCATGGACGCCATCACGCTGCAACCCGCGGCGGGAGCGCACGGCGAGCTCACCGGCATTTTGCTGATGCGCGCCTGTCTGGAGTCAAGGGGAGACGCGCGCAAGAAGATCCTGATCCCTGATTCGGCGCACGGCACCAACCCCGCGACCGCGGCCATGGTTGGTTATCAGGTCGAAAACCTCAGCTCCAACCAGCAAGGTCAGGTCGAGCTGTCGGCGCTTGAGGCGCAGATGAACCAGGACGTAGCCGGCCTGATGCTGACGAATCCGAACACGCTCGGGGTCTTCGATCAGCAGATCGGCAGGATCGCCGAGATCGTGCACGCCAAAGGCGGCCTGCTTTACATGGACGGCGCCAACATGAATGCGCTGGTCGGCAAGACGCGCCCGGGCGACTTCGGCGTCGACGTCATGCACCTCAACCTGCACAAGACTTTTTCGACCCCGCACGGCGGAGGCGGCCCGGGTTCCGGGCCGGTGGCCTGCAAGAAATTCATGGAGCCCTTTCTGCCGGTTCCGGTGGTCATCGAGCGCGCCGATGGCACGCTTGGCTTCGAGTACAACCGCCCGCAAGCCATCGGCCGCGTGCGCATGTTCTACGGCAACTTCGGCATGCTGGTGCGGGCGCTGGCCTACATCATGGCCAACGGTCCCGACGGCCTGCGGCAGACCACCGAAGACGCCGTGCTCAATGCCAACTACATCCGCAAGCAACTGGAAGGCACTTACGACCTGCCCTACAAGACGCCGAGCATGCACGAAGTGGTGTTCAGCGACAAGCTGCAACAGCAATACGGCGTCAAAACCGGAGACATCGCCAAGCGCCTCATCGACTACGGCTTCCATCCGTATACGGTGTCGTTCCCGCTGGTGGTGCACGGCGCGCTGATGATCGAGCCGACCGAGAGCGAATCGAAAGAGGAGCTAGACTCTTTCATCGACGCCATGAAAGCCATCGCCGAGGAGTGCGAGAAAGAGCCCGCGACGGTGCTGAACGCGCCGCACAACACGCGCCTCTCGCGTCTCGACGAAGTGACGGCGGCTCGCAAGCCGGTGCTGCGCTGGAAGCCGCAACAGGCAAAAACAGCGGCGGAATAGATCGCGAGTTATGGTGTCCCAGGAATTAGCAAGGATATTCAGAGTGTCATTCTGAGCGACCAAAGGGAGCGAAGAATCTGCTTTTCTTTTTGAGGCACGAGAAAAGCAGATCCTTCGCTCCTCCACCCCGACAAGCCACCAGCGGGCTTGTCGGGGACCCCGGCTGCACTCAGGATGACACTCGCGAGATGTTTCTTATTTCCACTCTAGAAACTTATCTTGCGCACGACTTTGTTGCCCGCGTCGTCGATGTACAAAGTTCCGGAAGAATCGAAGATCAGTCCGTTGGGGGAGTTGAGTTCAGCGCCGGTGGCCGAATGGCCGTCGCCGCTGTAGCCTGCCGTGCCGTTACCGACCACGGTGGAGATCGTACCGCCGGAGACCTTGCGAACGACGTTGTTGCCCGTATCGGCAATGTAGATGTTTCCGGAGGAGTCGACCGCCACCGCCTGGGGATTATTCAGCACCGCGCTCGTAGCTGGGCCGCCATTGCTGCAGGTAGTGATTAGGCTCTGGCACCCGCCTCCGGACACGTAGCTTCCGGCCACGGTTGCGATATTGCCGCCCGAAACTTCGCGGATGACAAAGTTGGACTGGTCAGCGATGTAGAGATTCCCGGAGGAGTCCACCTTGACATCCGCGGGCGTATTCAACGTGGCACTCGTAGCCGGGCCGCCATCGCCGCAGGGGGCAGAGATTGCTGGATTGCACTGGGTTCCATTGCCCGCCACTGTGGTAATCACTCCAGTCGAGAGAACTACTTTGCGGATGACGTTGTTCCCCGTGTCGGCGATGTAAAGGTTTCCGGAGGAGTCCAGCGCCACTGCCTGGGGGCCTTTCAGTTGCGCGCCGACTCCCACAATCGTAGAGATCACGCCACTGGAGGCGACGATCTCACGGATGACGTTGTTTCCCGTGTCGGCGATGTAGAGGTTTCCGGAGGAGTCCACGGCCACGCCCTGCGGAAAATTCAGTTGCGCCTTCGTGGCAAGGCCGATATCTCCGCTATATCCCGGCAAGCCAGTGCCCGCAATCACGGTGAGCAGGCCAGTGGAGCGGGAAACCTCAGCGATCTCATGGTGACCTGCGTCGGCAATGTAGAGATTCCGGAAGGAATCCACCGCGAGCCCTCGCGGGTCGCTCAACACACCTACCGTGCTCGATATTGAGCTGATGCCTCCCGACGAGCCGCAACCCGCCAGCAACAAAGTTGCAACCAGAGCAATTCCAAGGTTGATGTACGCGACGATTGGCAGCCTTCGGACAATCCGGAAAAGGCCGGAAAACTCCATGACGACCTCCTGGAAGAGGTAATTTGGTTATGCTACAGCGCTTTCCCTGAGGCATATCCCGACATAAACCCAGACTGTCATGGCGAGCGAAGTCGAGCCACCTTTTGTTTCTGCTGTCAAAAAACAAAGGGTGGCTCCACTCCGCTTCGCTCCGGTCGCCATGACATCCTGGTGGGAATCCGGATACACCAACAAGGAACCCGCTCCATCTGTTCCAGAGACTTCCAGCATACACCACGGCGGAGATCGAGCACCTCAACATGCGCAACTACAGCGCATGTTGAGGACCGCGGCTCACTTCCGGGCTCGGGAGATGAGCGCCTGTCGCAGCGGCAACGAGGGTTGGTTACAACGATTCTGGAAGGGTCTTGAACATCCTTACCACCGGCAGCCCGGCTGCTTCGCGGGGTATACCTTCCGCGAATCCGGTCTAGCGCGACCGCGCGGCAGCCGCTCGGGTCCCCGGCGACGGCCGCCTTTGCCGTTGCTGGGGTGGGGCAGTGGCGCTCAGACTGGTGAAGTTACGTTAGGCGCCGTGATTTTTCTTCCAGGCTTTCATCGCCTTCTTTTGCGATTTTTGCGCCTTCTTTTGCGCCTTCTTCTGTTGCTTCATGCTCTTCTTGTACGACTTCTGCGAGTTCTTCACCGCCTTGCGGTGCGCGGAATTCGAGTCGGCATGGGCAACGGCTGGAACGGAAAGCGCCAGACCGAGAAGAATAAAGAGGATACAAGCTGTAACTTTCTTCACAAGCTCTCCACGAAACAGGCTCTTCTGCCCCAACACGCGCAACTGCGGCGCGTGCCGGGGACCCCTGCGGAATTCTACAACGAGAGCTACCGGATGAAGAAACACATTCCCGCCGGCCACCGTCCCGCATCGGGTACGTTTCTGACAGAAAAGCACTCTACTTGAGCAACTCACGCGCACGGGCTACATCCTTCGAGACCGGGGATGCAACCGGGCACACGGATCCCGGCAAAAGCTTTGGCCTTTGCCGGGGTGCGGAACGCCTCACATCCGGTTACAGCGCGTATTTGCCCGCCTCGAGAGTTCTGGCCGCAACCTGTTCCTGCAGGGCGATAACGTTGGCGGGCTCATGTTTTGCCAGCCGCCGCAGGATCGCCATTTCCGTGCGCAGCATGTCGCCTTCAGCGACGGCGGCCAGAACCTTTCGGGCTGCCGCCTCGATGCGTGGCATCGCTCCGGAAAAGTAGATTCGCGTCATTGCCGCCGGCGCTGAGTCCGGGACGGCTAGCTTCAGGGCGCGTGCCAGGGCGCTGTCCATGGCGTAGCATTCGATGACCATGTCGGCGATGGCGGCCATCACTTCCTGATGGTCGGCCATCTTGTCCATGTATTTCTGCGAGGCGGTGCCGGCGACGAACAGGCAGATCTTCTTGGCGTTGGCCAGCAATGCGCGCTCGGCGGCCAGCGGGCCTTCGGCTTCGTCGCTGAGTGAGGGGCCGCTCATCACCTCGTCCATCAGCTTCTTGATGGCAGGCAGCAAGGGAAGCTGTCCGCTCATGGCGCGCTTGAGCAGCCAGCCGGTGATGATCAGACGGTTGATTTCGTTGGTGCCTTCGAAGATGCGGTTGACACGCGAGTCGCGATAGGCGCGTTCGGCGGGATATTCCTCGACGAAGCCGTAGCCGCCATAAATCTGCATGGTTTCGTCGACGATGAAATCGAGCATCTCCGAGCACCAAACCTTGATGACCGAGCACTCGACGGCGTATTCCTCGATGGCGCGGCGAATCTCCATAGTGCCGCCTGCGGAGTGCCTGTCGATCTGGCCGAGTGCGCTGTCCATCATGCCGACGGTCCGGTAAATCATCGACTCGCCAACGTAGATCTGGGTGGCCATCTGCGCGATCTTTTCGCGTATCAGGCCGAAGTCGGCAATCGTCTTTTGGAAAGCCTTGCGTTCTTTGGCCCATCCGATGGCGTTTTGCAGGCTGGCGCGCGCGCCTCCCACACAGGCAGCGCCCAGCTTGAAGCGTCCGACGTTGAGGATATTGAAGGCGATGATGTGTCCACGGCCCACTTCGCCCAGAACGTTCTCCACCGGCACCTGGCAATCGTTGAGGATGAGCGGGCAAGTGCTGGAGCCACGAATGCCAAGCTTGTGCTCCTCAGCGCCCGGCGTGATCCCCGGGAATGTGCGCTCGATGATGAACGCGGTGAACTTCTCGCCGTCGACTTTGGCAAACACGATAAACAGATCGGCGAAACCGGCGTTGGTGATCCACATCTTTTCGCCATTCAGCAGGTAATGCCCACCATCGGGCGAAAGCACGGCGCGGGTGCGGCAATTCAGGGCATCGGAGCCGCTGGAACTCTCGGAAAGCGCATAGGCGCCGATCCATTCGCCGCTGGCCAGCTTGGGCAGATACTTCCGCTTCTGCTGATCGGTGCCGAAATAGACGATCGGCAGAGTGCCGATGCCGGCGTGCGCTCCCCAGGTAACGCTGAAGCTGGCCGACTTGGAGGTGCGGTCGGCGATGATGGCCGACGAAACTTTGTCCATGTCCGAGCCGCCGTACTCCTCGGGGACATCGACCGAAGTGAGGCCTAGATCGCTGGCCTTCTTCAACAGTTCGCGGCAGAGCGCGTAGTCCTTCTGTTCGAGCTTGCCGGCCACGGGCATGATCTCGTTGTCCGCGAACTCTTCCGCGGTCTGCGCGATGAGCCGGTGCTGATCGTCAAAGTCTTCAGGCGTGAAGGCCTCGTCCGGACGAGGCTCGGAGATCAGAAAGATTCCGCCGGGAGTTTTGGCCGGAGTGGTTGGAGATACCGTGGTAGCCATGCAAGTCCTTTCAGATAAAGCGCAAACCGCGCAGCGTTTCCATCAACCTACGGCAAGACCAGGGATACTATGTCCTTTTCGTTTCGTTCAAGGTCGCCGCTCCTCGGGGTCCCCGACAGACGCTGTCTTTGCGTCTGTTGGGGTCTACTGATGGTCGCGTCGACTGGAGTGCTCTGGCTCCGGGATACATCATCCCTGGTTTTGCTATAACCCGCGAAGGGCACGGCAAGGCACCTGCCATTCACCAATCGTTAGATGTCCATTCCTTGGGGGTACGACATTGAAATTCATCAACAATCCCGCCGGCCTGCCAGCGCAGTTTCAAAGTGGGACTGGAGCTATCAACTACACGCGGTGAATTCCCAAATGCAGCAGAATGGCATCTTCAATCGCACGCATATCGGTTTGCGACACAGCTCCCATCCGGTTGCGCAATCGCCGCTTGGAAGCCGTCATGATCTGGTCTGCCATTGCCTTTCGCTTTTCGCCATTCAGAGTAACCGCGGCCTCTGCCGGATATAGCTTCCCAATCTGGCTGCTCAGCGGCACCACGACGACCCGATTAAGCGCGGCGTTGGCGGCGTTATTGCTGATGATGACCGCAGGGCGGGTTTTCTGAATTTCGCCACCGACCGAAGGATCAAATGAAACCCACCACACGTCACCTCTGCGCGTTTCCATCGCCAATCAATCCCTCGCTCCACTCCACGGCTTCGCGCTCCCGCGCTGCATCAGCAGCCATCTCACGGTACTGGGAAGCAAGGCCATTTGGAGAGTCCTGGGCAGCCCTCCGCGCAGCCTGCTCCACACTTTCAGCGACATAGCCATCAACCACAAACCAAGTGGCGTGGCCGTGCGATACGGGGTTGCCAAGCGGCTGGTCACTGTTGCCGTTCCAGCGCGTAGCGACGACTTCATTCGTGACCCCCTCGTCCTTCCACAAGATCCGCGCAACACTCATCCGGTTTTCTCCAGGATCGTGGATCACCTCGATCACCCCGCCAACATGACTCCTCGGCGAAAGCACTTCCTCTGGCCGAACGTATGACATTATCGACTCCTTGACTCTCAAAGATAGCTATGTGATAAAGCTACTGTCAATAGCTATGGTTGATAGCTATTAAAATGCTAACTGCTCAGTTCCGCATCACCGTGCCGGTCTTAGCAGCGCCGCCGCAGCATTCCGGCGATCCTGCAGGCAATCTTCACTGTGTGTTCGGGGATGTACTGGCACGTGGTGTTCGATTGGACTCGATGCGGGGGATGGTTAGCTGAAAAGGCCCCAAAAATAGATCAGGCGCGCGCCGAAAATGTGGGGTGAGGATGGCAACGACGCGCGCCCTTTATTAAGTTGAACTCACTGTAGCGAAGGTATGCTCACTCAGTCAAGTAAATTCGTGCAGCCATAACTTTTTCTTAAAACGGCTCCAGCGGCTGAAAATGGCGCTTTACGTGCCGCAGATCACGCCGAAGTGTGATGCACAACCGCCGTAACTGTTTTTGTCGCCTGTTTCCATAGCAAGTCCGGTTCGGCGCGGACCCCGGCGGCGACCCGCCGTACCGACCGTCTGCCCCTTGGGGCGCCAATAGCGGGATCAGAGATCCGGGTGCGCCCGGACGTACTTCCGGGCTATCTGCGCCACTTGCTTTTCACCCGGGTAGGTGAGCTTCTGGGCGGCCTGTTCCAACGGCAGCCAGACTGCCCGCCGCACCTCCTTGCGCATGGCGGGCTGAATATCTCCAAGCCGGCCCGAGACGTAGCGGAACAGGAAGAAACTTACAACCTTGAAGACGCGTTCGCGCCCGCCCCAGGAGCGCACGTAGAAGTACTTGATGTCGGTCAGCTTGGTGATCGCCTGCACCATGACGCCGGTTTCCTCCAGCACCTCGCGTATGGCGCTCTGCTCCGGGCTTTCGCCTTTGTCGATGGCTCCCTTGGGCAGGGCGAGAATAGCCGGGCGGCGGCGCAGTTTGACGGCGTTGCGCGTGATGCTGTCGGCATTCACGATATTGGGTTCAATCGCGGCCACGTGCCATTGCTCGCGCATGCGGCGCAGCACCACGCCACCAGCGGAAAACTCGCGAACAGATTTTCTGGACGTCGGCGGATTTTCGCTCACGGGTCTCTGAATCTTCGCAGTTTGTGCGCGCAGAGGCAAGAGGTACCTATCCCCGGTCTTCGAGTTTTTGTGCATCCGCGGGTGAGTTCCTGAGCATCTTAACCAACTGAGCAGCGCCTGCGGGGTGCAAAGGTGACTTATCTACAACGGCTTGTCCGGTCGGCAAGGGCATTTTCCCAAGAATTGGCGAGGGTTTCTCCCACCAAGCAAAGTGCGATTCCCCCCAAGAAACCGAAACTTGGCTTGGCGCTCGGGGGCGGTTTTGCCCGCGGCTTGTCTCACGTAGGCGTTCTGAAAGTTCTCGAAGAAGAAAAAATCACCATTGACTACATGGCCGGAACCAGTGTGGGCTCGGTGATCGCGGCGGCATTTTGCAGCGGAGTCTCGGCCAAGGAGCTGGAAGAGATTTCCAAGATGGTTCGCTTCCGCGACTTTGCGCGCTGGACCCTGTCGCGCTACGGCATCTGCAACAACGACCGCATGCAGGAGTTCCTGCCGCGAGTCGTCAGGGTGAAGACCTTCGAGGAGCTGAAGATTCCACTGGCGGTTGCGGCAACCGATTTCGTGAGCGGAGAGCCGGTGGTTTTCCAAAGCGGCCCTATTTGCGATCCGGTGCGCGCCAGTTGCGCTTATCCGGGAATGTTCGCTCCCGTGCAGGTAGGCGGTCAATGGCTGGTGGACGGAATGCTCGGACACGCCGTGCCCAGTACCCCCCTACGCGAGATGGGCGCTGACTACGTGATCGGCGTCTACCTGAACGCGCACTGGGTGCAATTGCGCGGGCCTCGCCACCTGTTCGACGTCATTGGACAGTGTTTCTCGATTGCGCAGGCGCGGATGAGCGCGCAGTGGCGGAAAGACACCGATCTCGTGCTCGAACCGGACGTCGACGGCTTCACTTATGACGGCTTTGACCGTTCCTCCGAGCTGATCGCCAGCGGCGAAAGAGCCATGCGCGCGGCTCTTCCGGCACTGAAAAAGTTCCTCGAAGCCAAGTCCCCGGCGGCCCATGGTCTGCTGGCAAAGGCCGATGCCAAGCCACACATGACCGCCGCCTGAACAGCCGGAGTATCCTGAATTTCAAGTAAATGCTATGGGAGTTGTTGGCTGGTGCCCCACGTTTGCCAGTTTTTGGCTAACGTGGGGTAGTTCGACTGGTGCCCAAGTCCCACATCTGCTAACTACGGCAGATGTGGGGCACCGTCCGAAGTGACATCACATCCCCGACATTAGCTCCGCCTTCGGCTCCACAAATGTGGGCCACCTTCCAATATTTATTCCAGCCGGCCAGCAACTGCGGTTACCTCCGATTTCTCCGATCTCCGGCTAAAGCAGTTCAAGACGAAGCCGAGTTCGTGTAATCTGGGCGTTGCCTCACGCCGGGCCCTGGGTCAAACATAAACGTCAAGCGCGGTGCGCATGAGAGCCCCCAGACAACGAAACTTACGGATATGTGCGCTGTTGTGCGCGCTGCTGCCGCTGGCGGGCTTCGCACAGGGCGTAAAGACGCCCGGCAGCGCGGCAAACGCGATCACAGGGTTCCGCAATTCCTCCGCCCAGCTTCAACTCGAACAGCAGTTCCTCGCGATCCCCAGCCCACAGCTCGCCGAGGAACACATGCGTGTGCTGTGCTCCGCGCCTCATGTCGCGGGCAGCGAAGAGGACCGTAAGACAGCCGAGTACGTTGCCCGGAAGTTTCGCGAGGCCGGGCTCCAGACACGGATCGAAGAGTACAAGGTCTGGATCAACTATCCGGTGGAGATCCGTGTGGACATGATTACGGCCGAGGGAGCCAGGCACATTGGACCCAGCCGCGAACAGGTGGATGGAGATCCCTATCAGGATGATCCGCGCGTGATGGTGCCTTTTATGGGCGGTTCGCATTCGGGCGACGTCGAAGCCGAAGCGGTCTACGCCAACTATGGAAGGCCCGAGGACTTCAAGCGGCTGCAAGACATGGGCATCGCCGTGAAAGACAAGATCGTCCTGGTGCGCTATGGAAAGAATTTCCGCGGCGTCAAGGCGATGGTCGCTCAGGAGAACGGAGCGGCAGGGGTCATCATTTACTCCAACCCGATTGACGACGGCTATTTCCAGGGCGATCCCTATCCCAAGGGTCCGTATCGGCCCGAGACGGCAGTGCAGCGCGGCTCGATTGAACTCATGTTCAAGTATCCGGGAGATCCGACGACGCCGGGCATGGCGTCGCTTCCCACCCTTCCCGATTCCGAGCGAATTCCGCCTGAGCAGGCGCTGAATCTTCCGCGCGTGCCGACGACGCCGCTTTCCTACGGCGATGCCTCGCCCATCCTGCGGGAGCTTGCCGGGCCCGATTCACCGCGCGAGTGGCAAGGCGCGCTGCCGTTTACCTATCATCTCGGCCCGGGACCGGCCAAGGTCCGCTTGCACCTGGTGCAGGATTACCGGCTGCGGACCATCTGGAACGTGATTGGCACGCTGCGGGGGACGCAATATCCGGAGCAGTGGGTGATTGCCGGCAACCACCGCGATGCCTGGGTGTTTGGCGCAGCCGATCCCGGCAGCGGCACGGCGGCCATGCTGGAAGCCGTGCACGGAATTGGTGAATTGCTGAAGACCGGATGGCGTCCCCGGCGCACCGTGGTTCTTGCCAGTTGGGACGCCGAAGAGCAAGGCTTGATCGGCTCCACCGAATACGCCGAGCAGTACGCCGCGGAGTTGCACAACGCAGCCGCCTACTTCAACATGGACATCGGCGTTTCCGGTCCCAACTTTGGCGCTTCGACGGTGCCGAGCCTCAAGAATTTTCTGCTGGAAATCAGCCGCGCCGTACCTAGCCCCGGCGGCGGCACGGTTTACGACTCGTGGAAGAATTCGCAGATAATGTGGCATTCCTATCAGGGGCAGAGCCCCGAAGTCTCCTCCGCTTCCTGGCGCGCGGCACATGCGGGAGCGGACGTCCTGGTTGGTGATCTGGGCAGCGGATCGGACTACACCGCTTTTCTTCAGCATCTTGGCGTGCCGGCGACCGACATCGGTTCGGCTGGTCCCAACGGCGTCTATCACTCCGTCTTTGACAACCTGGCATTTTTTAAGAAGTATGTCGACCCGACCTTCGCTTACGAGCAGCAGATGGCGCGTATCTTCGGCCTCGAGATTCTGCGCATGTGCCAGGCGGACTTGCTGCCTTTCGATTACGAAGAATACGCAGTGCAGATCAAGAGCTACCTGGAGGCCGCGAAGCGCAAGAGCAGCACGCGGACAGACTGGGACAGGCGGCCGGATTTTGCGCCTGCATTTCAGGCAACGACCAAGCTAATGGCCTCCGCAAAGGCTATCAAAGCCGCCTCGGAGCAGCCCAAGGGCGACGCCGTGGCGCTCAACAAACGATTGCTGTCGGCCGAGCGCGCCCTCCTTTTGCCCGAAGGACTGCCGGGCCGGGCGTGGTTCAAGCACGCGATTTACGCGCCCGGGGAGTACAGCGGCTATCAGGCCATCACGCTTCCCGGTGTCAACGACGCCATCGATCACGGCGATCTGCCAGAGACCGAACGGCAACTCAAGCGGCTCACGCAGGCGCTCGACCGCGCCGCCGACGCACTGGCTACCTTCCGCTAGGCCAGTGGCTGTCCCAGAAATACCTCACATCGCTAAACACACATCGTGAGTGTCATCATGAGAGGCTTTGACTAAATCAACCTCGAAGGCTTGGTGCCCCACGTTCGCCCGCTTTTGGCTAACGTGGGGTAGTTCGACTGGTGCCCAAGTCCCACATCTGCTAACTGCGGCAGATGTGGGGCAACGTCCGAAAAAGTCACAAGCTCTGAGCGTAGCCTGGTGCCCCACGTTCGCCCGCCTTTGGCTAACCTGGGGCAGTTTCTTCTGATGGGCTAGCAGTGCATTTCCTCGCCTCGCCGACTATCGCTGAAGTGAGAATGACTGTTCCATCAAATGGCATGCCAATGCTCCGCGAGCCAATTGGTAGAGGCGCCTTATAGAGTAAATCCAGAAACTCAGGAATAGTTGATCTAAGTGATTAGGTGATTATTCCTATTCTCCAGGTGCAGCCCGCGTAGAGAATGACGCCATGCTGAAGCACATGAACAAATTCGTTGAGGCACATGACCGCTACCTGGCCCTGGACAAGGCGCGCGTCGACTGCATAACGCCGCAGCAGAGAGAGCTGATGCACATAGAATTGTTGCGTGCCTATCTGGAAGTGCAGTACAGGGCGTCGCAGATCGCAGGTTTGCAGTACGCCGATGGCATGGACTTCGCCGACATGCATTGAGCCTTGGGCCGCCGCGCTTCCAGGCCAACAGAAAAGCCGCGCCTTGCCGCGCGGATGGTGCCCCACATCTGCTTAGTTGGCAGATGTGGGACGTTTCCCAAGTTCGATCCGTCTGCTTATTTCAAGTGCACGAGTTTGCTGGCAACGTCGTTAGCCAGTTCGCTGTAGTCCTTCTTTTCCAAGCCCAACACATGGCGGTTGTACTCGTCGATCTTGGCGGAGTAATTCATCGAGCAGAACTTAGGTCCGCACATCGAGCAGAACGACGCTTCCTTGTAAAACTTGTCGGGTAGGGTCTCGTCGTGCATGGCTCGCGCGGTTTCCGGATCGAGCGAGAGTTCAAACTGCTTCTCCCAGTCGAAGGTGTAACGCGCGTGGCTGATGGCGTTGTCGCGATCCTGCACTCCGGGCCGATGCCTTGCCAGGTCGGCGGCGTGAGCGGCGATCTTGTAAGCGATGATGCCGTCTTTCACGTCCTTGTCGTTGGGAAGGCCGAGGTGTTCCTTCGGGGTGACGTAGCACAACATGGCGGCGCCATACCAGCCGATCATCGCGGCTCCGATGGCGGATGTAATGTGGTCGTAACCGGGCGCGATATCGGTCACCAGCGGTCCCAAGGTGTAGAACGGAGCGCCATCGCACCACTCCACTTCCTTATCGACTTGCTCTTTGATCTTGTCGATGGGAACGTGGCCGGGACCCTCGATCATAACCTGCACGTCACGCTTCCAGGCGATCTTGGTCAGCTCGCCCAAGGTCTTCAATTCCGCGAACTGCGCCTCGTCGCTCGCGTCGGCAATGCAGCCTGGACGCAGGCCGTCGCCGAGCGAGTAGCAGACGTCGTACTTCGCCATGATTTTGGTGATTTCGTCGAAGTGCTCGTAGAGGAAATTCTGTTTGTGGTGATGGGTCATCCACTGCGCCAGAATGGCGCCCCCGCGGCTGACGATTCCGGTGATGCGCTTGGCGACCATCGGTACGTATTGAATCAGCAAACCGGCATGGATCGTCATGTAATCCACGCCCTGGGCCGCTTGCTCCTCGATCACCTCGAGCATGATCTGCGGGGTCAAATCCTCTATCCGGCGGACCCTGGCCACGGCTTCGTAAATGGGCACGGTACCGACCGGAACCGGCGAGTGACGCAGAATGGCCTCGCGGATTTCGTTGATTTCGCCGCCGGTTGAGAGATCCATCACCGTATCGGCGCCGTAGTGCACCGAGGTATGCAGTTTCTTCAGCTCCTCTTCGACGTTGGAGCTGACCGCCGAATTCCCGATGTTGGCGTTGATCTTGCACAGCGCGGCGACGCCGATGGCCATGGGCTCGACTTCAGGGTGATTGATGTTGGCCGGGATGATTAAACTGCCCGAGGCAACTTCCGAGCGCACCGCCTCCGGCGACAGCTTCTCGCGCTCGGCCACATACAGCATCTCTTCCGTCACCAGCCCCTTGCGCGCAAAATGCATCTGCGACACGTTGTCGTCGCCGCTGCGGACAGCCTCCGTGCGGCGCCTGGCGATCCATTCCGCCCTCAACTTTGGGATTCCAGTGCCGGGGACACCCTTTCCGTCTCGGTTCCCGTTGTCGCCACCGTTAGTAGTCATAAGTACAAACCTCTCCCTTGGCTGGAAACTTCATTATACGCCCCGGCAGCTTTGGTTTATACGCCGTCGCGACCGTGGCAAACCCGCGCCAGCCCAGACAATTCAACAACGTAGCTCCCAAGATCAAGCTCCATCCGGGCTTGCGAAAGCGATCTCAAGTTTAACCCAGACGGCCAGCTTTCGCTTCAAAACTTGACCAGATACTCCAGGGAGCATAGTCTGATCGGAACGGGGTGAGTGGCAGGGGGCAATATTTTTCCGCATCCCTGGCAGTGGGCTTCAGCATCCCTTCTCTTGTATGTACTCTCGACGGCGCAAATACGCTCAATTCGGAATCGTCATCGCAATTATCGTGCTGGGGCTCGGATACCTGGCTTATACCGGCGTACAGGAGAGCAAGAGCTACTACGTAACGCTGAAGGAACTGAATACGATGGGCGACAGCGCTTACAGCAAGCGCTTGCGTGTCGCCGGCAACGTGGAAGCCGGTTCGATCAAGCGCCAGGGCACGCGCGTTCAGTTTGCTTTGCGGGAAGAGGGACGTTTGCTGCCTGTGGTTTATAACGGCACGGAGGCGCCTCCCGACACGTTCAAGGACGATTCCCAGGCGCTGGCCGAGGGCACGTATGGGCGCGACGGCGTATTTCATGCCAACAAGCTCCAGGCCAAGTGCGCCTCGAAATATGCTCCCAAGCAGGGGGACGGCGCCAAGGCAGGGATGACCGAAAAAGCACAAGCCGGTTCTGCTAATCTTTCGCAGTGAAATCTTCAGCCTCGATGCCCGCTGCCGGCGGTTGCGCGCCCACGGACGCAGGGCCGGGCAGCTCTGTCGATACGTCCCAGCAGACGATGGCCAATACCCGACCGGTTGTGTCGCTGCAAGGCGTTGTTCGCCACTTCGGCCGGTTTGCGGCCCTGCGCGGGGTTACGGCTGAATTTCCTGCCCCAACACGTGCCACAGCGGCGCGTGCCGGGGACCCCGCACCGGGCAGGCTTTACCTGATCCTTGGCGAGAATGGCGCCGGCAAGTCCACGCTCTTGCGTATCATGGCCGGTTTGCTGAAGCTGACTCGCGGTTCCGTTACCATGTTGGGCGCCACCGACCTGCGCGAAGTAGCTGCGCGCGTGGGCTACATGGGGCATGCGCCTCTGCTTTACGATGAACTGAATGCGATGGAAAACCTGCGATATTTCGCCGGTCTCTACGGCATTGTCGATGACGCGCGCTGCCAGGCGGCGATTCGTCTGGTGGGGCTTGATCCGGAGTTGAAGCGGGGCGTGGGACAGTACTCGCAGGGCATGCGGCAGCGGATTTCGCTGGCTCGCGCCATCGTGCACGATCCGGAGCTGCTGCTGCTCGACGAGCCATTCTCGAACGTCGACGTGCAGTCGGCCAGGGAGATGGCGCGGCTGCTCGGAAATATGCGCAACGACGGCAAAACGATATTCGTGGTTACCCATCAGCCCGCCGTGCTGGAGGCTGTCGCCGACGAGTCGTTGCTGCTTTCCGCCGGACTGCTTGCCGCTCGCGAGCGCGGCTTGCCGGAATACATGAAATTTCCCTTCAGCCAGCATGCGGATCACCCGGATCACATGGACAATGACAATAAGGATAAGGGCGATGATGGTGCTTGCCCGAGTCCCGTGGAAGGCGGCGAGCGATGACGGTGATGGCCGTGGCACGCCGCACCTTGGCGAAAGATCTCCGCCTGGAATGGCGCGCCAAAGACGCAGTCAATTCCATGCTGTTTTTCGCGCTGCTGGTGGTGGTCATCTTCAGCTTCAGCTTCGATCCTACGGCAGAGGAGTCGCGCCGCATCGCCGGCGGACTGGTCTGGGTGGCGTTCCTGTTTGCCGCCGTGGTTGCGCTCAACCAGACGTGGGCGCGGGAGTTGCGCAACCAGGTGCTGGACGCCTATCGCGTTTCACCGGCGCCCGCGGTTTCGCTGTTTTTGGCCAAGGCGGTCGGGAACTTTATTCTGGTCAGCGTGCTTGAGGCGCTGATGACTCCGCTGTTCATAGTCTTTTACAATCTGCGATCAGTGGGGCCGGCATATCAGTTGCTCGTGATCGCCGTGCTGGGAACATGGGCGCTGGTGGTCAACGGAACGTTCTTCGCCGCCATTTCGATCCGTACTCGCAGCCGCGAGATCATGCTGCCCCTGATCCTGTTCCCGATCTCGATTCCAGCGCTGCTGGCGATGGTCGACGCCACGACTTCCGTGCTCACCGGCGAAGCCTCGCCGCGCTTCTGGATGCAGTTGCTGGCCGTCTACGATGTGGTGTTTACCACGGTGTGCCTGGCGCTGTTCGACACGGTGATCAATGCCGAATAACGGTTGGCCGAATGATGGTTCCGAAGGTGATTAACGCCGGATGAAACGCTCATTTACGTTCTTTGCTCTCGTTACGCTCGGGTTGCTCTGCTATGCCCTTTATCAGGGAATGGTGGTGGCTCCCACGGAATCCACCATGGGAGACGTGCAGCGGATTTTCTACTATCATCTGCCGCACGCCTGGGTGGCATTTCTCCTGTTCTTTACCAATTTCCTGGCCTCCATCTGGTATCTCGTCCGGCGCACCCAGCAGTCTGACGCGCTGGCGCTGGCAAGCGCCGAGGTGGGAGTCGTCTTTTGCACCGTGGTGCTGGTGACGGGCCCGCTGTGGGCGCGTCCGGTATGGGGCATCTGGTGGACCTGGGATGCGCGGCTCACCAGCACGCTCGTGCTCTGGCTGATCTACGTCAGCTACCTGGTGTTGCGGCGCTTCGCCACGGGCGCGCAGACGCAGGTGCTGGCGGCGGCGCTGGCCATCTTCGGGTTTGTCGATGTTCCGATCGTGTATCTGTCGATCCGCTATTTCCGCACGCAGCATCCGCAGCCGGTGATCGCCGGCGGCGAAGGTTCTGGGCTCGACCCGCGCATGTGGACCGCCGTGCTCTGGAATCTGGCGGGCTTTCTGTCGTTTGCTCTGTTGCTGATCTGGCAGCGATACAGGCTCGCCTTGTCGGAGAACGCCGTCGAAGAAGCGCACGCCAACCGCGCTCTTGGCCCGGAGGCGGAGATGCCAGCCAAGCCCGACAGCCGCGGATTTGCGCCGGAGTACGACTCCGCGCCGAAGGTGGGGAATAAGCCGCGATGAAATTCTTATACCTGGCGTACATTGCTACGTGGACGATCCACTCGCTCTACATTCTGTATCTCACGAGCCGCTACAAGCGCTTGCGCGAGGAACGGAAAGAGCTGGAGAAGGAATGACTGAGCTGCGGTGTTCGAGTCCGGCGACTGAAGCTCTACGCTTCCCAATTCCGGTTCCCCCGGAACCGGGGAAAACCGTGGAGATCGCGCCGGGGGTGCATTGGCTGGTGACGTCGCTGCCGTTTCGGCTCCGGGCCATCAATCTCTGGCTGCTGCGCGAGGGCGATGGCTGGACCATGATCGATTGCGGTTACCCGTTGCCCGAGGTGCGGGAACAGATCGAAGCCGCGTGGGCCGGCACGCTTGACGGGCTGCCCATCACGCGCTTGTTTGTGACTCACCACCACCCCGACCACGTTGGCAATTGCCGCTGGATATGCGAGCGCTGGGGAATTGTTCCCACCATCACCCGCGGCGAACGCGAAAGAGCCTTAAAGCTGATGGGCAGCCAGTGGGAGGAGGAATCGGCCCACCGCATCGGATTTTGGCGCCGACACGGTTTGTCGGAAGCGGCGGCGGCCAACATCAATGAGCATTGGGGCCGTTATCGTCATCATTTTCGCCCGTTGCCGGAGGAGTGGAGCCCAATCGAGGATGGGGCTTCGCTGCCCATCGGCGGTGCCGACTGGCAGGTGATTGTCGCCCAGGGACACGCGCAGGCGCAGGCGCTGCTGCACTCGCCCGAGCGCAATCTGCTCATCTCCGGAGACCAGGTGCTGCCCAAAATTACGCCCAACGTCAGCGTCTTTGGCGACCGCCCTGACTCGCAGCCGCTGGGCCTGTTCCTGGCCAGCAACCGGCGCCTGGCGCAGAGCTGCGGAGACGTGATGGTGTTGCCATCGCATAACCGGCCCTTCATGGGGCTGCACGCCCGCATCCGCGAGATAGAAGCTCATCACCAGGAAAGGCTGGCAAAGATTGAGGCTTGGCTGCAGGGTAGTCCTGTGACGGCCGCGACCTTGCTCCCAGAGCTATTTGGAGACGGCCTCAACGGCCACGAAATCGGCTTTGCGATTGGCGAAGTGATCGCCCACCTGCATCATCTGGTTGCCGAGGGACGTGCGGCCACCAGCGAGCGCAACGGAACAATCTTGTTCGCGCGGCGGGAGGGCCCAGGCGAGCCCCGTTCGCTGGGGTGATGGGCTAACGTGGGGCAGTTTCTTTCTGCATCGCAACATCCAGACGTCTCCCCCTCTTCGGTTCCATGATATCTTAACAAGTTGCTTGACACATGCAACTATATCGGATAGCATTTCATCCATGAATAGAATGTCCGTTGCCGTTCAGCATTGGTGGGACGAACTCGAGCGCCTGGCCCGCATCCTCGGCCGGGTCGGCCCCGACGAGGTCTGCTGCGACGGGCTGAGCCAGCGCCAGTGCGCCATTCTGCGTACCCTGGTGGCACAGGAAGGCGCCCGCATATCCGATCTCGCCGCCAGCTCCGGCATTACTCCCAGCGCCATGACTCGGGTGCTGGAGAGGCTGGAGGATCGCGGCCTGGTTGAGCGTATCCGCGGAGCGCAGTCCGATGGCCGCGCCGCAATGGTCCGGATCACCATCGAGGGCCGCCGCACCCGCCAACAACTCGATGGCTTGATGCGCCAGCGCACCAATCAAATCATCGCGGCCATTCCCGAAAAAAAACGAACTGAAGTTCTCGAGGCGCTCGCCATTCTGAATAACGCAATCGAATCCGCCGGGTGCTGCGCGTTGAATGCCCCGGTCGCAAAGCTCGCAAGAATCGAGGAAAACGAATGAAGAACGAATCCATCACTACCGCCGTCGAAGAACACTATGCGGCAGTCGCCCGCGGGGAAGCCTCCTCGTGCAGCGCTCCGCTCGATCATGTCGCCCGTTCGATCGGATATTCCGATGAAGAACTTGCGCTTGCCGGCGACGCCAATCTCGGGCTCGGATGCGGCAATCCTCTGGCCCTCACTGAAATCGCCCCCGGCATGACCGTGCTCGATCTGGGTTCCGGTGCGGGTTTCGACGCCTTCCTTGCCTTGAACCGCGTCGGCCCAACGGGGCGGGTCATCGGCGTGGACATGACCGACGACATGCTTGCACTGGCCCGGCAGAACGCCGAAAAACGCGGCGCAGCCAATGTCGAGTTCCGCAAGGGATTTATCGAAAGCCTGCCGGTCGAGAGTGCCTCAGTCGATTACGTCATCAGCAATTGCGTCATCAATCTTTCGCCTGACAAGCCGGCGGTTTTTCGTGAAATCGCTCGCGTTCTGAAACCTCGAGGGCGGTTTGCGGTGAGCGACATTGTGCTGCTGCGGCCGCTGCCGGAAGAGCTTGCGCGCAGCATCAGCGCTTATGTCGGCTGCATTGCCGGAGCGAGTCTGCTCACCGACTATCTCGCCACCGCGCTCGACGCCGGTCTGCGCGATCTGTCAATTCCGCGTATCGCAGTCGGCGCGGACCTGATGGCGATTCTCGCGCCGGAGAGCTCAGAGAGCGGCAAGAGTTCCTGCTGCGCACCGAAGGGCGCAGCGAGCGGCAAGAGTTCCTGCTGCGGCTCGACCATTTCGGTCGATTCTCTCAAGAATCCCGACGACCTGGTGCGCGAGGCTTCGCGGTCATTGGCCTCGATCAAGTTGCACGGCGGGAAGTGAGGGAATCCGAATGGGTGAACCAAAGGCTCGCGGGTTGGGGTTTATCGATCGCTACCTGACTGCATGGATCTTCGCGGCAATGATCCTCGGAGTGGTTTCAGGATGGCTTGCGCCAGGCATTGTGCCGTTTCTGAACCGCTTCAGTGTGGGGACGACATCGATCCCGATTGCGGCCGGCCTCATCCTGATGATGTACCCGCCGTTCACCAAGGTACGCTACGAGGAACTGCATGAGGTTTTCCGCAACAAACGCGTCCTTGGGCTGTCGCTTTTGCAGAATTGGGTCATTGGGCCGATTTTGATGTTCGTTCTGGCCGTCGTGTTTCTGCACGGTTACCCGGAATACATGGCCGGACTCATCATGATCGGTCTCGCCCGCTGCATTGCGATGGTCATTGTCTGGAACGAACTGGCAAAGGGCGATACGGAATACGCTGCCGGCCTGGTCGCCTTCAACTCTCTCTTCCAGGTGTTCTTTTACTCGTTCTATGCCTGGGTGTTCATCACGGTGCTTCCAGCCCGCATAGGGCTGCGTGGCGTGGTCGTCAATGTCTCGATCGCCGATATCGCAAAGAGTGTCTTCATTTATTTGGGCATTCCATTCCTCGCCGGCTTTGTGACCCGGACGGTGCTGGTTCGGGCGAAAGGGCGTGCATGGTATGACCACAGCTTTGTTCCGCGGGTCAGTCCGCTGACGCTGATTGCCTTATTGTTCACGATTGTGGTGATGTTTTCGCTCAAGGGCGAATACATCGTGCGTCTGCCTCTCGATGTCGTCCGCATCGCCATTCCGCTGTTGATTTACTTCGTCGCCATGTTTCTGGTGTCGTTTTACATGGGGAAGAAACTTGGTGCCGACTACTCCAAGACCGCGACACTGTCATTCACCGCTGCCTCAAACAATTTCGAGTTGGCCATCGCGGTTGCGGTTTCGGTGTTCGGGATCAATTCCGGGGCGGCGTTCGCGGCTGTCATCGGGCCCTTGGTCGAGGTGCCAGTCATGATCGCGCTGGTGAACGTGGCCCTGCGCTTCCAGCGATATTTCCCGGCCGCGCAAGCGCAGCGAGGCGAACCGGTGTGCCGGGTGCAATAGGTTGAGGTGAGTGCATGAAAGCAAAGGTATTGTTTCTGTGTACGGGAAATTCCTGCCGGAGCCAGATGGCGGAAGGCTTTCTTCGCGCCTTTGGCGGCGACCGCTTCGAGGCGCACAGCGCGGGAACGAAAGCTTCGACGCTGAACCCGATGGCCGTCGAGGTTATGCGCGAGGCCGGCATCGACATTTCGCGACAGCGTTCTAAGAATGCCGCCGAGTACTTGGGAACTCACTTTCCTTACGTCATTACCGTCTGCGACAACGCGAAAGAGTCGTGTCCAATTTTTCCTGGGCCGGCGCTGCGCATGCACTGGCCGTTTCAGGACCCCGCGTTGGCAACCGGGTCCGAGCAAGATTGTTTGCGGGTTTTCCGGAAAGTGCGAGATCAGATTGAAGCTCGGGTGCGCGAGTTCGCCGCCAACCCCGATCAAGCGAAGCCCTAGCAAGCGGCGGCTGGAATTGCGGGCACAAAAAAGCGAGGTTGGCAATTACCAACCTCGCTGATTTTATGCCTCGCGGCCCCGTTACTGCATTGTCAGAGCGACGACAACCTGCGACGATCCGGATGGTGTCGTTGCCGTGACCTTTAGTTGTGGCGTCTGGCTGCTGCTCGAACTGCCGCCGCCACCGCCGCCGCCGCCGCCGCAGTTCACCATTCCCAGAGCCAGGCACACGACCAACCCCAGCATTAGCAGCCAGCGTCTGCGTCGTCCGGCGAAAATCAAACCGATTCCGCCGAATGGGAGCAGGGTCGCCAACAGGCGTCCTGGTCTTATCAAGTTACTGATGGTTATCGTATTCCCGGAGGGAACACTGACAGTCACGGTGGCCGTAGAAGGCGCTGCCCCGGTGACCGGGTTGGGGCTCGGCTGCGTAACCGTGCACGTCGCCCCTCCCGTCGCCGTACAAGCGAGGGTTACGGTCTGGCTGAACCCGGTGGGAGCGGTCAAGGTGATAGTGACGGTCTCTTGCGCTCCTTTAGCGACCGTTAGGGCCGTCGGCGATGCAGTCAAAGTGAGGGCGGACGGAGTACCGCCGGAACCGCTTACGCTTCCCGAGCCATTACCAACGCCTGTCAAGGAAACTGTTGCCGGGAAGGTATTGCCGTTGCCATTGATGATCAGCGTCCCTATGCGTGATCCTGGGGCGACCGGAGTGAAGGTCACCCCGACCGTGCACGATTGTCCTGGCGCCAGCAGAGAATTGCAGGTATTCGAACTCAGGCTGTAATCGCCGGTAATTACAGGGACGCTGCTGATGATCAGCGTCTGCGCCGTGTCAGTGTTGGTCACTGTAACTGTCTGCGCCGCGCTGGTTGTTCCCAATGTTGTGCTGGCAAACGAAAGACTCAATGGCGAAACCGAGTCCTGCACCAGCACTCCGTTACCTTGCAGCCCCACAGTTTGCGGGCTGTTCGTCGCGTCGTCGGAAATTGTCAACGTGCCTGAGCGCGTACCCACAGCCGACGGCGTAAAGGTCACGGTGATCGTGCAAGTATTCTGACTGCTAGTAGCCGCGGGTAGTCCCGTGCCGCAAGTGTTCACCTGCGTGAAGTCACCCGTGCTCGTGATGCTGTTGATGGTTAGCGGAACCTGTCCGGTGCTCGTCAGGGTTACAGTCTGCGTCGCAGCAGACGAAAAACCCACCGCCTGGTTCGCGAAGGTAAGGCTTTGGCTTATCGGCGAGATCGTAACCATCGGGAAGCTTGCCCCCAGGACTTTGGTTACGAAAGCATCACCATTTCCAGCATTAGCGCTTCTTCCAAGCACAGTATTGCCGGGAACGGCAACGGGCACTAACGGGAAATCATACGAGTTGGTGTTGCCCGCCAGGTATATATCCCCGTTTCCGGTCGGGCTGAGAGCCATTGCGTTTGCTTGGTCACCGCCGGAGCCCCCCAGGTAGGCAGACATAATCAACGCCGTCCCGTCAGGAGTAACTTTGGCGAGGTAAGCTTCCTGTTGCGTGCCCTTGAGCTGATTCAGCGAGTTACCGCTCCCATCGATGATCGCATTGATGACCGGAATGTTCGCCGACTGAGTGCTTCCGGCGATGTAAGCCCAGCCCCCCGCGTCAACCGCTACGGCAAGCCCCTGATCATTCCCCGTGCCGCCCAGATAAGTGGCGTACTCAACCTCGGCGGGGCTCTGCATCTTCAGAATGTACGCATCGGTTGTAGGTGAGGCCCCGAGCGATGACTCATTTAAGCCTGTGGCGGATAGCATGGTTCCCGTCGTAGTACCAACCACGTAGGCGGCGCCCTGGCTGTCAACCGTAACCGCCCTGGCCGCATCCACCTTCCCGGTTTTGTCTGTCATGTTTGTTTCCAGGGCGGTCACATAGACGGGCCAGCCAGCGTTCTTGGAGCCTGTAGATGTGTCATGCCCGTGAAGTTTTATAATCCACGATCCTGTGCCGTCCCAATATGTATCCGCCTGCGGTAGCCAGTCGAAGCCCCCTGGGCTGTACGCCGGTCCGGGAAGCGAAGGATGTAGCTGAGTGGTGCTCGAGCCGCCAACCGCGAATACGTCGCCCTGCGGGTCCAGAACCACGCCATAAGCTTCCGTGCTGGCGGAGATCGGCCCTATCCAAGGCGCGAGGGCAAGAACTAACCAATTAAATCCACCGTTATCGGGGATGACTTCGCCTAGGACACCGTTTGCACATAGGTTGTTGGCGACCCAGTTGATGCCTCCCGTTGTCCCTCCGTTCAGCGCGACAATCCTCATAGTGGCATAGGTTGTTGGAGGAGTGGTTGTCGGGCAGGTTGGCGTAACCTCGGTGATCGTACCGTACGCGATCGTGACGCCGCTCTGGTAACTCCATGTCGGCGGAGGCGCCACTAACTGTCCTCCATATACCGCGGAGAAGAAGTAATAAGTGGCAGTGGGGTCAGGTGTGGCCGGACAAGTGGAGCCGCAATGGTCAGTGAGGGACGCCGCCCTGGGCGACATAGGCGAAGCTCCGTTAAGGATCGGAGGCGCAATGTGAAGCCCAAAGTCAAGCTTAGTCACGAACGCCACGTATGCTTCCGTTATCGGCTCGAATCCGTTGTACGCGGGAAAGTTGAACGAACTCGTCTTACCGGCCACGATTACGTTCTGTTGCGGATCTACCGTGATAGCGTAACCAGCGTCAATACCATTTCCACCAAGATAGGTAGTGCGGATCAAGGTGCCGGTCGACGAGTCCAGGATCGCGATAAAGGGATCGCTATCGCCGCCGGGCCAAGTGGGCGAAACACTAGCAGGAACGCTCGCAGTATACCCAACGATCGGCATATCACTGAAGCCCGTGGTGCCAACCACATACACGTTCGGACGCGCGGGAACGTGGATGGGCACAGGGTTAGGGTTGAGTGACAGATTATCCAGCGCGATTCCATTGCCGGACGCAGAGGCATTGCTGGGTGCCGGAGCCGTGCCTGAGATGAAAGTAGTAAAGAGAACCGTAGCTCCGGTGGGGTCTAACTTGGTGACGTAAGCGTTACAAGCCGACGAAACTCCCTCGACGGTGGTGCCGCTGGGGTTAGGAGTCGGAGCCGGGAATACTATGGGGTTTGCATCTTTACCAATCGAACATGTCTGCCCGGTGATGTAAGCGTTGCCGGCTGCGTCCACCGCAATCCCATTCGCGGTGTCACCCTGAGAGCCGCCCAGATAGGTGGAGTAAGACAGAATCGGATCGATCACCAGTTCCAGGTTCTTGTCATAATCGCCGATTTGTAGCTGAGCCCTGCCCGGACCGGCCAAGGCGTATTCCACGCTGACCGCTTTGGCGCTGCCTGACACTTTCTGATAGGCATACGGCTTGGCAAAGCGTACCGCACGACCGTTGACTTCGGCCACAAGCTCTCCGTCCGCGTTGATGTAGAGCTTGTCCATCCCGGAGAGTGTCAGCGCGATTGCACGGGGGTCCGCCATGGGCGCGACCACGAAATCGAATTCCAGGCGGCGGTTGTCACCGTAATAGATCACGTCCACGCCGGGGTATACGTCTTTCGTGCGCAGTTTGGCGAAATTCCGCACGCCCAGCCGCCATTTGCCCGGGTCCTGACCAATGTAGTAGTTGGTAATTCCCGGCAGTGGCTCGATAGCCTCTATCTGCGCCGCGGCATTCGAGCGATCGAAGGAGAAGCGGAGGGTCCGCGTCGAGCCGGATGTGGCGTCGGTGATCGCAATGGCAGACTCACCAGCCCCAACCAGCACCGCATATCCGCCGCTGCGAGCTAAGAAGTGTCCCTGCTCGGCTGCCGGCTCGAAGCGCAACGGCAGATTGGCGTAGGTCCGCGCGGCATCGCGACTGGCAACGGCCCGTGCCAGGTCACTCTCCGCGGATAGCGATAACGGGATTACCGCGGTGACAAAAGCCAGCAAAGCGACACTGATCTTTAGCTTCATATCGAATACCTCGATTGCATGCAACTGCCACCGTCGGTTTGCTCGCTTTAAATCAGCAGTAAACAGAGGTGGCAGCTCGCAGCATAGCAACAACTCTGGAGCGCCGGGAAGTTACGTTGGTGGTACCACCGATGACGCTAGAGGTACCTGCACGCATAGGCAGAGAGCGTATTTCGAAGAGGCCGGCAGAGTTTGCCGCGGTAGGAATCAGCCGCTTTTATCTAGGGAAAGATCCGGAAGAAGATGAGGGAAATGTCGAGAGAATCCTTAGGCGATAAGCCTGAGAAGCTTACGCCTTCGTCGCACACCGCTGTTGTCAAAGTAGGTTCGCCGTGGAAGAGGCCCCGATCCGTCGATAAGGCCGATGTGGAAACTCAGGGGCTGACGAACAGCCGCACCAGTTGCGGTTGAGCAGGGTAGCGAGTCAGGGGCAGGAGTGGTTTTTTCTGCACCTACGAGGTG
>JBEKBO010000046.1:0-31006 GCA_050015355.1 Candidatus Korobacteraceae bacterium
ACTTCCCATTGCCGATCGGTCAACTCCCAGCGGCCATGCATGCGGCAGAACGGAGCATTCCAGAGCACACCCAGAATGCCACGTCCGACCGACCGAAACGTTTATGAGACTGGTTCTAGAGCAAAACCAGAATTGATGTATCCGATCAAGAATTGAAGAATGTCATTCCGACCGGAGCCGCGCAAAGCGCGGCGAAGTGGAGGAACCTTTTGTTTTGAAATTGAAAACAAAAGGTGGCTCGACTTCGCTCGCCATGACAGCCTGATATGTCGGATATACCAACCTCGGAAGCATCCTAGTAACGCGCATGCGGCTGGGCTTTGGCTGCGCAATCCGCGCAGAAGCTCCAGTGCTTCAGGTCGATCCATTCCACGGCGTGCGAGGATGCCATGACGCATTCGTAGTCCGGGCAGTGGGTGAGATGAAGCGTGTGTCCCAGTTCGTGAACCGTTTCCGTCAGCAATCGCCGCGCCAGCAAGTCGCGGTCTGGAGGAAGGCCATAGTACTCCTGGCGCAGGCGATGGTAGGAAACAACCGAAGACGGACCTCCGATCTGGGCCTCGCCGAAAACAAAGGTCAGAATCGGTATATAGAGGTCGACGTCGGTAACGCCCAGCACTCGCCAGAATTTCTTTTTCATGTACTTCTGATGAAGCGTCGCCAGCAACTCGCTGGAATGGTACTGGCCGCGCTCGGAGTGGTAGGCGAATGCCGGATCCAGCGGGTTTTCTATCCCGCAGGGAATTTGGAAAGCCTCACTCAATTCGCGGCGCAGCCAGTCGAGCAACTCGAATTCCGGCGCCCCGATGGGGACCAATTGCAAAAACTTCATCGTGTCTCGCTGGCTGACATCGCGTTCTTCGACCAGCCATACTTTTTCAGCTTGTGATGCAACGTCACGCGGTCGATGTCGAGGATCTCGGCCGCTCTTGTCTGATTGCCACCGCACTCCTCCAATACTCTGAGGATGTGCGTTTTTTCGATGTCGTCGAGTGTGCGGCTGTCGAACCCGTTGTTCATCGCTGCAGCGCCCTTTGACTTCAGCATGAAGTCTTGCTCGCGAAGCTCCGGCTCCTGCGCCACCACCATCGCGCGCTCGATGGCGTTTTCCAGTTCGCGTATGTTGCCGGGCCAGTTGTGCTGTTGCAACAGAAACATGGCGGCCGGCGCGATGCGCACAATCCGCTTGTTCATCTCCTTGGAGAACTTGTGGATAAAGTGATCGGCAAGCAGCGGAATATCTTCCCGGCGCTCGCGCAAGGCAGGCAGCTCGATGCGGAATACGTTGAGCCGGTAAAAAAGGTCCGGCCGGAACCTGCCTTCCTCCACCAATTGCTCCAAGGGCTTGTTGGTGGCGGCGATGCAACGAAAATCGACCTTGATCTGCTGGTTGCCGCCGACGCGGGCAATCTCGTGTTCCTGCAACACGCGCAACAAATCGGTCTGCGTCTTCAGGCTGATGTCGCCGATTTCGTCGAGGAAAACCGTGCCGCCCTCGGCGATTTCGAATTTTCCCTTCTTGCGATATTGGGCGCCGGTGAACGCACCCTTTTCGTGGCCGAACAGCTCGCTTTCCAGCAGCGTTTCGGTCAGCGCGCCGCAATGGATGACCACCAATGGATGATAACGCCTCGGGCTGGCATAGTGGATGGCGCGAGCCACCAATTCTTTTCCCGTCCCGCTTTCGCCGGTGACCAGCACCGACGTATCGGTTGGACCAACGGTTTCAATGGCGTCCATCAAGCGCCGCATGGGCGCGCTGTTGCCCACGAGCTCGTTCGGCCGCGTGATCTCGGCGTGCTGTTCGCGCAGGCGCTCGTTTTCCTGCTCCACCCGCTGATGCGAGAGCGCCTTGCTCACCTTGAGGGTGATGTCTTCGGGGTCGAGCGGCTTGGTCACGTAATCGTAGGCGCCGTTCTTCATCGCCGTCACCGCTGTCTCCACCGAGGCATAGCCGGTCATCATGATGGCGATCAGCCGCGGGTCGATTTCGTGCATGCGGCGCTGCAATTCGATTCCGTCGGTGCCGCGCATCTTGATGTCGAGCAGCGCGATATCCCACTGCTTTTCCGCCATTCGCAGCAGCGCCTCGCTGGCGCTTTCCGCGGTGCCGACCTCGTATCCTTCTTCTTTAAACCACTTATCCAGTGAATCGCGGACGCTCAGTTCGTCGTCCACGATCAGCATGCGTGCCTTTGCTTCTGTCACGGTACTATCCTCATAAGTGCTGCACACGGTTCGGCGGCGCGGGATGGAATCCCGTTAACTGTTCGCCGCGGATTTCGTCAACGATTCACCCTGCTGGGGAATGCGGGCATCGAGCGGCAAAATCACTCGAAACGTCGTTCCCACTCCCAGGTGAGACTGCACTTCGATGCGGCCGCCATGGCGGTCGACAATCCCCTTGCTGATGGCCAAGCCAAGCCCTACCCCTTTGCCCACTTCCTTGGTGGTAAGGAACGGTTCAAACAGTTGGGTCAACAATTCCGGAGGAATCCCCATCCCGTCGTCACGGACCAGCAACTCGATTTCGTTTCCGGGAAGACGGCGGCTGCTGATCCACAGATTTCCACCCTTAGGCATCGCGTCAATGCCATTGACGCAGAGCGCCAGCAACACCTGTTCGATCTGTGCCGCGTCGCAATATACCTCCGGGAGGGCCGGGTCCGTGTCCACCTGCAAATGAATGCCGCTGATCTCGGCTTTGTGCTCGATGAGCCGCACGCAGCGCCCGATGACCTCGTTGAGAGCATACTTCGCCAGGTTCATCGGAGAAGTGCGCGAGAAGGTCAGCAGATTTTTGACCAGCTCGCCACAGCGGCGGCTTTCAGTCGCGATCAGATCCAGGCATTCGCCCGCTTCCTGCTTCTGAGAATCATCGACAAAGCCCCGGGTGATCCACTTCTTAATCAGTTTGGCATAGGTCAGAATCCCGGCAAGCGGATTGTTGATCTCGTGCGCAACCACCGCCGCCATTTTACCGATGGTCACCATCTTCTCGACCTGAATCATCTGATCGTGGGCGCGGCGCAGCTCGCGAGTTTTTTCCTCCACCCGCTCTTCCAGGGTGCGCGCCCAGGAGGTGACCTCTTCGCGCGCCTGCCGCAGTTCCAGGCTCATTTGATTGAACGACAGCGCCAACCTGCCGGCTTCGTCGTAGGAAGCCACATCCGTCTGGTATCCGAGTTCGCCCTCCATCAGCCGCTTGGTCGCCGTCTGCAGCCGTTTAAGCGGCATGTGCACCACCCGCCAGACGAATATCCAGCTCACAACCGCAATGAACATCGCCGCGACGGCGGTGTAGAACAGCATCCGGATGGTGCTTTCCCTCAGATCGGCATCCGCCTCGGCCAGCGATAGATGTGTATCGAGCACCCCAAGCACCTTCTGGCTCGCAGGATGCGCGTGGCAGGCCGCGTTGCTGCACGCCGGCTGGTTTTCTATAGGGGAAATGATAGCGATGACCCGTTGATTTCCCGCGCGATAGAAGCGGTTACGGTCGGGCCGGTCCAGCTTGGAGAGCGGCTGCGACTCGCGATGACACATGTAACACTGCTCGGCGCGCTTATCGACGAGATGTCCCAGCTCGTCGGCGGTCGAGAAGCTGATTCGTCCTTCCGGGTTGATGACGCGAATGCGCAACACGCCTGGTTCGCCCGCGAAGGTGTTGATGGTGTGGTACAAGGCGTCACGATCGTTGCGTAACATGTAGTACGACATGCTGCGCCTGATCGCGTCGCTCAGATGGTCGGCATTCGCCAGCGTCGCCGATTCCAGATGATGCCGATGCAAGAGGATATTGACGAATCCCAGCACACCAAAGGTAAGCATCAGGGCCGGGATCAGCAGCAGAATGAGCTTGGTGCTGATGTGGTGCCCCGCCAATTGGCGGACACCACTCAGACCTGAGTTCCGGCGGTCCTCCGCATCCCAGTACCCGCTGTCATCACGGGCTCCAAAACCGGCTTCGCCAGTCCCGCCCGGGAGGGGCACGCCGTTAGCTCTCCGTTCTTCCTCGTCCGGATTGTTTTCAATCTCCGGCATCAGTGACCACCGTGGTAGAACTCAGTGGTGCCGCCGGTTCCACCGCTTGCGGTGCGGACAGGCGTGGTTTGTGTTCGTGTTCGTCCTCGAAGATGGGCAGATACTTTACCGCCAGCCCGAACAAGGCGAAGCCGCCGGCGACCATGGATGCCGTCACCGAGAACTCCGTCCAACTGGGCAGATAATGACGGCCAACCCAGTGTTCGAGCCCCGTAATGCTGACGTTCAGCCGGTTGGTGATGAATCCCAACACGGTCAGCACGGCGCAGAAATACAGGCCGCCCGGGCTCATGCGAACCTTCCTGATGGAGAGCAACAGGATAGGCGCAATCGCCGTCATGATGATCTCCAGCCAGAAAAAATAAGTCTCGTACTGCGGAATGAACGCCTGGTGCAGCACGCCGCGATGGTACAGGTCCTCGAAGCGCAAGGTGGCGTAGACGCTCAGTACTACCAGCAGAATCCGCCCCAGCTCCTGGATGATCGGCAACTCAAGCTGGCGGCCGAAGACACGGGAGCTGATCGACGATTCGAAAATCGTCATCGCCAGGCCCACCGCGATCGCCGAAATGAAAAAGAACACCGGCAGCAGCGGGCTGTACCAGAAGGGGTGCAGCTTCTCCGGCATGATCAGGTACATGGTTCCCAGCGAGGACTGGTGCAGCGTGGAAAGAATGCAGCCCAGGATCACCAGCGGAATCAACGCCGCCTTAATGAACTTCAGCGGCTTGTGCAGGTTGAAACGCTCCAGCACGATCGGCGAGAACTCCAGCGCCAGCACCGTCGTGTAACACATCACGCACATCGCCACCTCGAACATCACCGAGTGAGGATTGCGCATGACGAGCGGATGCCAGATGCGGTAGGGCCTGCCCAGGTCATACATCAGCGCAATGGAAACCAGCAGGTAACCGGCGAAAGCCGTCAGCACCGTCGGCCGCACGATCGGCTCCAGGCGCTTCACGTTGAGGATGTGAACCGCGCCGGTCAGGGTAAAGCCGCCGGCCGCGAGCATCACGCCGCAGAGCACGTCAAAGCCGATCCAGATGCCCCAGGGATACTGGTCGCTCATGTTGGTGGAGGCGCCCAGACCCTGCGTGAAACGGATCACCGTCGCGTAGCCGCCCAAGACCATGATGATGGCGAACACCAGCTTCCAGAATGTGAACTTGAACTTCATCGCGCGCCTCCGTTCTTCTTGCCGGCTTCTTTGCTGGCTTGTTCAGCGGCTTCGGCCTCGGCCACCTCGTCGCGGCGGTGTGTGATCCACCAGACTCCGCCCAGCACGATTCCGCCCAGCGGAATGAAGTCGGGAATCCGCGAAAGAACCTTGTAGGTGTAAAGCGGCAGCGGGTCGCTTGGCAAATCTGAGAGCCGCATGTTCCATTGATCGAACGGTATCCCGGAAAGCATCAGCACGGAGGTTCCGCCGACTTCCTCGACGCCGAAGACGTGCGGCACATAATTCGAGGGATTTGCCCGAATCCGTTCCTGGGCTTCGCGAATGAGTTCATCGCGTTCGCCGAACTTGGTGGCGCCGGTAGGGCAGGCTTCGGCGCAGGCGGTCTGCTTGCCGGCGGCAATGCGGTCCGGGCACATGATGCACTTCTGCACCTTGGGAAGCACTTTCGCCCACTCGTACTTCGGAACGGCGAACGGGCAGGCCACCATGCAGTAGCGGCAACCCATGCAGCGCGCTTCTTCGTAAATCACCGGCCCGGCGGGCGTCTTGCGCAGGGCAGCTACGGGGCAGACCGAAGCACACGCCGGATCCTGGCAGTGCATGCAAAGCCGCCGCATGTACTTTTCCTGCTTGGCGACGACAGTGGTGAATTTGTGGTCCGAGGTTACCTGCTCGGCGGCGATCTGGTCGTTGTAGGGCAAACGGTTCTGCTCTGCGCAACCTGCCTCGCACTGCTTGCAGCCAATGCACATCGTGGCGTCGTATAAGAGAGACTTACTCATTGGTTCCCCACTTCGGTGCGGAGCGACCATCGGGAGCGGTAGCACAGGAACCCACGGCAGACGAGGCTCTTACGTCGCTCGGGGTGGCGCTTGCCGACTCCACTGGTCAAGAATTCCGGAATTGCGGGTAGGAAAGTGAGATTGAGAGCCGAGTCACGGAAGAATATAAGGACTGCGATCCAGAATTGAGCCTGCGTCATCGCTGGTCCAACGCCGGTCTTTCGAATTTGCTTCCCGAATCTCACGTACCACCCGGGTCAATAAGGTTCAGTCCTGCTTTACAACGGTCCTTCGTTCGTCCGAATACCGCCGCAGCAGGTCGTTGTCAGGAGCGGCCTAGCCAAATGCTTTCGCCAAACTTCGGCGCACTTCCAAGAATGCGAATGAATTCGTGTTGCCATTGTTCAGACACCCAACTACATCGCGAACAAAAGTAAGAGTTAATTACACTGTGCAGTGTGCGGCCGCCGACGAACGACGGCGGTGATGCAAATCACCTCAAAAGGTGAGCCCTGAATCAGTACCCTGTGAAGTACATGGGGAGATTGCGTATAAAAACGCAACAATCGAGCTCTGGTCGAGGGAAAAGTGCTGAGAATCGCTGCTTTTATGAATATCTATTTGTTTGGAGCTTAAATTTGCAACATTTGATACTTAGTCCCAATTTGGGAAATTGAAATAATTTTCAATACTTTTTCGATGTTTTTGGGACCCTACGGGGGGCGCTTTGAAGGTTTTCGCGACAACCTTGCAGGCACGCGAGGGAGATGGGAACGCAGAAAAGAATCTGTGACGGGCGGGTCGTTTACGAGAAATCGGTCGTTTCGCGAGAAAAACTGCGGGGCGCGATTCGTAATAGGAATAGCACTAGGAACAAAGGTAAAGAAGGGCAAATCCCTATCATCGAGAATGGGGGTTGGATCAAGAATGGAGACGGACGAAGGCGCGCGCCGAGACTCCCTTGCGGAGTGTTTTTCCGCAGCCAGCTAGAACAGTTCCAAAGTTGATGTACCCAGTACCAGCACCGCCGGGCGGGACACCCGGCTCCTTCGCGGGTATACCTTCCGCGAATCTGGTCTAAGCGCCGACCAATCGCTCTAGAACGGGCTTATTCTTGATCAACAAAGTAGATCCCTTGAGGATCGCAATCTGTTTCTTGCGGAAATCAGCTAAGGTACGCGTGACCGTTTCCCGGGAAGTGCCGATGATCTGAGCGATTTCTTCGTGGGTGAGGGCTACCTTCACCCGCATTCCGTCCGCATCCGCGCCCTCTCCGTGAGACCACTCGAGCAACAGGCGGGCCAGGCGTTCCGGCGCGCCGTGGGAGAGGCCGAGAGAGCGAATCTGCTGGTAGGCCGATTGACAGTCGCGGCTGAGGTGTTGCGCCGCCTTCAGGCAGGCATCGCCGTGTTGTTGCAGGAAGCGCAGGAAATCGTCGCGCTTGATGAAGTTCAACTGACAGGGCTGGCCGGTTTCGGCGGTAATCTCATACGGGGTTCCGGAGACGGTAGCATGCAAGCCGAGGAGTTCTCCGGGTTGCGCGATCTTGAGGATCAGCGTCTTACCGTCGCTGGAAGTAGTGGAAAGCTTAACTCTCCCCTTGCAAAGCATATAAATACCGCGCGGCCCCTGGCCTTCCACAAACAGCACGGCGCCGGCGGGATATGCGGCGGTAAACTTGATTTTTTCGAAGGCTTCCAACGAAGTTTTGGGCAATCCGCAGAAAAAACTGTCGGTGCGCAACTTACAGATCACGCAATTCTCAACCAGTTCGAGACCGTACGGTGAACCCACTCTTTCCTCCGCCATCAGAAGATTAATGCCACGACCACTGCTTCCGGCACCGAGGACGATGACCGTTTACTACTTCGCGGTATGCCTTCCGCGTATCCGGCCTTGAGGCGCAAAGAGCCGCCAAAATTGCGTCCCGAGGCATCGGGAAATCCAGCTTTTGCACTGCCTGGTACATATCCGCCTCGATGATCGTGTGCCAGCTTGCCTTGCGCTGGAAGTTCCATGCAGCCCCTACAGGCGCGGTTATCGAACCCGGGCCCGGCTGTCGCGAGCTGCCTCTAAGTGATTTATATCACAATGTTGCTGTGACAGCTATACAGATCGCTTTCAACCTATTAATAAAGAGAATTCTCCTGAGCTGCGCGAATTCGAGCCAGTGCTGCTGCCGGTCGGGTGAGTCGCAGGCGACCCCCACCTACGTTTCATATTGATGTCACATCAAATGTCCCAATCTGGGGCCTGCTTGCGCAATACTCCGGGCTTTAGACGCATCCCGATGATTTATTTATGCTTCCAATTTTGTGTCTTACATTTTTTCTGTTCTTTTCCTCGGTTTTGTGGCATCGTACGAACCCAAGTAGACGTAGTTGTACTCGCCTGTTGGTGTGCATGCAGATGTACCCCGCACAGCAGGCGTTTCATGTGGGGACGGGTGCAGTACGCGAAGGTCTCAGGGGATGAGGGCATTTGCGGTCTAGATGGCGGACCACAATGCAGGAGATTTTCGCGCGAGATCGAATCCTTGAACAAACAATCAGATTTCGGGGCGAGTACCCGAAGCTAAGCAAGGACGAAAACCGGCGGCAATGCCGTTTCATGTCTGCTTCTCGCGGACATGCACGGTCATACGCAGTCGTTATCTATTGGCCCGAATGGAAAGAAATACCATCACGAGATGGACACTGCCCAGATGTGGGGCGTTCAAATTCACCAGCACACGTAAGCGATCAAAAAAGCTTACGAGCAAAAGGAACGAAGAGGAGATTCAGCCGTGGCAAGCAGCACACTAGCATCAGCGAATCAACCCGGCATCAGTCGATGGTGGCGGGTCCTGGGCGGGCTCTCGATGAACCTGGCCCTTGGCAGTCTTTACGCCTGGAGCGTGTTTGTCGGTCCCCTGGAAAAAGAATTTGGCTGGAAGCGCGCCGATACCTCCACAGTTTTCACCATTGCGGTGGTGGTGTTTGCCCTCACTTTCATTCTGGCCGGGCGGCTCCAGGATAAGATTGGCCCCTTGCCCATTTCTTTGACGGGGGGAATCCTGGTCAGCCTGGGGTTCTTCCTGTGTGCCTACACGAATAGCCTCACGTACTTGTTTGTTAGCTTCGGGGTCATTGGAGGACTGGGCAACGGCTTTGGTTACGCCACACCGATCCCGGTGATGGCCAAATGGTTCCCGGATCGCCGTGGTTTGGCTGTGGGCCTTGCCGTAGCCGGCTATGGCGGCGGTTCCGCCATTTTTGGTCCGCTGACGGCCAGTTATCTACTGCCGGCGTATGGCTGGCGAACGAGCTTTCAAATTCTGGGGGTAATTTTCCTGGTGATGACGGTCTTTGGGGCCTTCCTGCTGAAGAACCCGCCCGCCGGTTACCGCCCGGCGGGCTGGACGCCGGCGCCTGCGTCGAAGTCGGCCGCGACCACCTATGAGTTCACGCCGGGCGAGATGGTGCAAACCCCGGCGTTTTATTTCATGTGGGTGGCCTACGCGCTAGGCTGCTCCGCCGGATTGATGGTGATCAGCCAATTGGTGCCTTTCGCCAGAAGTGTGGGCATTCCCAGCACATCGTTGGCGGCCATGGGGCTAGTGGTGGGGGCGGTGGGCAACGCTTCGGGACGCATTTTGTCGGGCTGGATGTCAGACGCGTTAGGTCGCATCAACGTGCTGCGCCTGATGATCGCCATTTCCATGGTCGGGATGCCCATTCTGTACATGGTGGGCGACAATGTAGCCGCCCTGTTCCTGATCGTGTTCGTGATCTATTGGTGTTACGGCACGCAGTTGTCGGTGAACGGCGCGGCGTGCTCGGACTTCTGGGGAACCAAGAACGCAGGCATCAACTACGGCCTGCTGTTCACCGCCTGGGGGGTGGCGGGCATCATCGGCCCGCGCATCGGCGGCTATTTTTACACCCAGACCCATAGCTATAAGAGCGCGTTCATGTGGGCTGCCGGGCTGGCTGCGGTGGCGCTGGTCTGCGAAATGCTGGCTAAGCGGCCCGCTGCGCCCAAAGCAGCAACTGAGAACCTGATGAGGGCCGCGTCGTAGTCCAGGCTGTGTTTCTGCCGCGGGGCGGGGGGCCGTCCCGCGGCTAACGTTCCTGCTCTTCTGCGGACAATGGTGCGCAAGGGCCATTCCGCAGAGGGCCGGCTCGATTATCTTTCCAAAACACGGTGGGCGGGACACAGTTTTTGCTTTGACGGGAGCGGCTTGCGCTTGCTGCCAGCCAGATCGGCACGGCAACCACCCCATCGTAATTCGGGCATTGTTGGCAAAATCTCAAAGAAGAAAGAAAAATGGAGATCGTTACTATGACGAATGATTCTCGCGATCAAGCGGCGGCGACCAAAGCTGCTGAACCTGAAGCTGTCCAATCTACTGAAGCTGAAATAGCGGTCCACTGGAAAGAAGAATCATATATCCTGCCAACTCCGAAGTTTATTGGCCAAGCCAATCTGACTGATCCGGGGGTGATGGAACGTTTCGGCGAGAAGAACTTCCCTGAGTGCTACAAAGAATACGCTGACTTACTGAGCTGGGACGAATACTGGCATACCACGCTCGACACCAGCGAGCCACCATTCTGGAAATGGTTCGTGGGCGGCAAACTCAACGTCAGCTATAACTGCGTTGACCGACATCTGGCCAAGTACAAGAACAAGGCTGCCATCATCTTCGTGCCTGAACCCGAGGGTGACGCTCCCGTGGTAGTTACCTACCAGGAATTGTGGGTGCGCGTAAACGAAATGGCGGCATTGCTGCGTGATTTCGCAGGGCTGAAGGCCGGCGATCGCGTGACCATTCACCTGCCGATGACCCCGGAGCTGCCGGTCACGATGCTGGCCTGCGCTCGCCTGGGCGTGATCCACTCGGTCGTATTCGGCGGCTTCAGCGGGGAAGCCTGCGGGCTGAGAGCCGCGGATTCCGCCAGCCACGTCCTGATTACGATGGATGGCTACTACCGCAACGGCAACCTGATCGACCATAAGTCCGCGACCGTCGAGCCCGCTCTGGCTCTTTCCCGGCAAGAAGGGCATGTAGTGGACAAGGTTCTGGTTTGGCAACGTTTTCCGGGGAAAAACTCTTCTGCGGCCACGATGGTCCAGGGCCGCGACTATTTCATCAATGACCTGCTGAAAGACTTCCGGGGCAAGCGGGTCGAACCGGTGCCCATGGACGCGGAAGCTCCTCTGTTCCTGATGTACACCAGCGGCACCACCGGAAAGCCGAAGGGTTGTCAGCACCGGACGGGCGGCTACTTGGCCTATGTCACCGGTACCTCGAAGTACATTCAGGACATTCATCCTGAGGACGTCTATTGGTGCATGGCCGACATTGGCTGGATCACCGGCCACTCCTACATTGTGTACGGCCCCTTGGCGCTGGCTGCCAGCAGCGTCATCTATGAGGGTGTACCGACGTATCCGGACGCCGGCCGGGTGTGGCGCATCGCCGAACGGCTCAACGTGAACATCTTCCACACGTCGCCCACTGCCATTCGCATGCTGCGCAAGGCGGGACCGGACGAGCCCACGAAATACAATTATCACTTCAAGCACATGACCACAGTGGGTGAACCCATCGAGCCGACCGTCTGGCACTGGTATTACAAAACTGTCGGGAAACGCGAAGCCGTGATCGTCGATACCTGGTGGCAGACGGAAAATGGCGGCTTCCTCTGTAGCACGAAGCCAGCCTTAGATCCCATGAAGCCGGGCAGCGCCGGGCCAGGTGTGCCGGGCATCTATCCCGTCATTTACGACGAAGATGGCGTCGAACTCAAAGCAGGGTCCAGCAAGGCTGGCAATATCTGCATCAGGAACCCTTGGCCGGGCATTATGCAGACGGTTTGGGGCGACCACGACCGCTTTGTCAAGCAGTACTACAGCAGGTATTGTCGCGACCGCAACAGTAAGCGCTGGCAGGATTGGCCCTATTTTGCCGCCGATGGCGCTGTGCTGGCTGCCGACGGCTACTTCCGCATCCTGGGCAGAGTGGACGACGTTATCAACGTAGCTGGCCATCGCCTGGGAACGAAAGAGCTCGAGTCGGCGTGCCTCACGGTCGACGAAGTGGCGGAGGCGGCGGTTATCCCCGTTGCGGACGAGATCAAAGGCAAAGTGCCTGACGTGTATGTGTCGCTAAAGCCAGGTTTCGAGCCCAGCGAGGCCATCAAGAAAAAGGTAGTCGCGGCGCTGGAAACTATGATCGGCAAGATCGCGCGGCCGAGAAGCGTGACCATCGTCCCGGATATGCCGAAGACTCGATCCGGCAAACTGATGCGGCGGGTATTGTCTGCTATTTCCAATCGCAAGGACACCGGCGACGTAAGTACGCTGGCAAATCCTGAGATCGTGACGAAGATACAGGAAATGGTCGGCAAATCAGCGTAGTCCGGGCCAACACCGGGCTGGGCGCGGAAAAGGCAGTAGCGTAGCACACTAGAGCAGTTTCAGAATGGGCGTACCCCTGGAGCCGGGCTTCAGGGGTACACTTATTTCGGTGTCTTTAATCCACAATTTTGCGAAGGAGCGAAGCTCAATGGGCACTCCCAATACGAACACGCAGAATATCGGAAATTTTCTTGCGACAGAGGAGACGTATGCTCCGCCGAGCATTGTGGCGGAAGAAGCGATACTCAAAAACTGGCGCGAGGAATACGCGCGCTCGATTAAGGATCCAGACGCCTTCTGGGCGGGGATTGCCTCCAAGTTTTATTGGAGCAAGCCCTGGACCAAGGTGAGTGAATTCGACGGCATCCATCACAAATGGTTCCTTGGCGGCCGCACCAACATTACGTTGAACGCGCTGGACCGGCACGCAAAGTCGGATCGTTTCAATCACGTCGCCTACATCTGGCTTGGCGAAGACGGTTCGGAGCGGGTGGTCACCTATGGACAGCTCTATCGCATGGTTTGCCGCTTTGCCAACGGCCTCAAGTCGCTCGACATACGCAAGGGGGATCGTGTCATCATCTACATGCCGCTGACGATCGAAGGGATTGTTTCGATGCTGGCCTGCGCGCGCATCGGTGCGATCCATTCGGTGGTCTACGCCGGTCTCGGCCACACCGCGCTGCGTGACCGCATTGTGGATGCGGGCGCGAAAGTCGTCATCGCCGGCGAGCTTGGCTATCGCCGCGGAAGGCCGGTTCCACTGAAGTCGATTGTGGACGAAGCGGTTTCCTCCCTTGATTTCGTGGAGAGAGTCATCGTTGTGCCGCGCACGACACAGACGCTCGACAATCCCAGCGCGCGCGAACTCAATTACTACGACCTCAAGAAATTCAGCTCCGAATGTCCGGCCGAGGAGATGGACGCGGAAGATCCGCTCTTCATCCTTTACACCTCGGGAACGACCGGCAAGCCCAAGGGAGTGGTGCACGTGCACGGCGGCTACATGGTGGGCACGACGTATCACCTGAGCACGTACTACGATGTCGGCCCGCGCGACATCTTCTGGTGCACTTCGGACATCGGGTGGATTGTGGGGCACAGCTACATCGTTTACGCGCCGCTCTGCGCCGGCGCCACAACTCTGCTTCGCGAAGGCGCCATAGATTATCCGGAGCCCGGCGTGGCGTGGCAGATCGTGGAGCGCTATGGCGTGACCAAGATGTTCACCTCGCCAACCGCAATCCGCATGTGGATGCGCTACGGCGAAAGTCTGCCTTGCGCTCACGACCTTAGCAGTCTGCGCGTGATTGCGTGCGCCGGCGAGCCGCTGAATCCGGAGGCTTGGCGCTGGGCACAGACTTATCTGGCAGGCGACGGCAAGTGGGGCTACGTGGTGGATAACTGGTGGCAGACCGAGTTGGGAGGGCCGACGCTCGGCACACCCATCACCCTGCCCGTGCGGATCGGAAAAGCCGGGCTGCCTCTGCCCGGGGTTGAAGCCGATGTGCTCACGACCGACACCACTTCAGCGCCGAACAACGTCGGCGGCCAACTCGTCCTCAAGCGTCCGTTCCCGCACATGATGCGCACGGTGTGGGGCGATGATGCGCGCTACCAGCGCGAATGGCAGATGGTCCCGGGAGCATACATCACCGGAGATGTCGCCATTCGCGACGAACACGGCTATATCGCCGTTCTCGGCCGCTCCGACGATGTGCTCAACGTCGCCGGTCACCGCATCGGCACCGCCGAGGTGGAAAGCGCGCTGGTCTCGCATCCGGCCGTAGGTGAAGCCGCCGCCATCGGCATCCCTGACGCCGTCAAGGGCGAGTCGATTAAGGCCTTTGTCCTGCTGCGGGCAGGGCACACCGGCACACCTGCTCTGAATGCGGCTCTCATTGAGCATGTGCGGCGTGAACTTGGTCCGATCGCGACGCCCTCGGTGATCGACTTCGTGACAACGCTCCCGAAGACGCGCTCGGGAAAGATCATGCGGCGCTTTTTGAAGGCGAAGGAAACGGGAGCTGAGATCGGCGATATCTCGACTCTGGAACAATGATTACTCCCACATCTGCTAACTGCAGCAGATGTGGGGCACCATTGACGAAAGATATTTCCCACGAAGTCCTCCGGGGTGGAGGCTTCGGGGCACACCGATTTTTGAAACCGTTCTACAAATACTCCAGGATGGCGGAGGAGCATAGCCTCAATGGCAAATACGGATATCACTCCACCAGTCAACATCGATTCAATCCTGCAAGAAAGCCGGCAGTTCGAGCCGCCGAAGGAATTCAGCGAGCGGGCTCACATCAAGAACAGGGAAGAGTACGACCGCATCTATGCCGAGTCGGTCAAGGATCCCGAGAAGTTCTGGGGCGGCATCGCTTCCGACCTGCACTGGTTCAAAAAGTGGGACAAGGTGCTGGAATGGAACGTACCGTGGGCGAAGTGGTTTGCCGGGGGGCAGATCAATCTTTCGTACAACTGCCTCGACCGGCATGTGAAGAGCTGGCGGCGCAACAAGGCGGCGCTCATCTGGGAGGGAGAGCCGGGCGATAGCCGCACGCTGACCTATCAGCAGCTTCTCGTGGAAGTCGAGAAGTTTTCCAACGTGCTGAAGGACCTGGGCGTTCAGAAAGGCGACCGGGTTGCGATTTACATGGGCATGGTCCCCGAACTGCCGGTGGCGATGCTGGCGTGCGCGCGTATTGGCGCGGTGCATTCGGTCATTTTCGGCGGGGTTCAGCGCCAACGCGGTCGTCGATCGCGTGTGCGACCAGCAAGCGGTCGCAATCATCACGCAGGACGGTTCTTATCGCCACGGCGGCGAAGTGAAGCTGAAGGCGACAATTGACGAAGCCGTCGACAGATGCCCCTCGGTGAAACATGTCATCGTCTACAAGCGCACCGGCAGCGAGGTGACGATGAAGCCAGGCCGCGACCACTGGTGGCACGAGTTGATGGCCAAGGCCAGCGACCATTGCCCGGCCGAGCATCTGGATGCCGAACATCCGCTGTACATCCTTTACACGTCGGGAACGACCGGCAAGCCGAAGGGCATTGTGCACACTACGGGCGGCTATTCCGTCGGCACCTACATCACGTCCAAGTGGGTGTTCGACCTGCGCGACGAAGATGTCTTCTGGTGTACGGCGGACATCGGCTGGGTGACCGGGCACAGCTACAGCGTGTACGGACCGTTGCAGAACGGCGTCACTTCGCTGATGTACGAGGGTGCGCCGAACTGGCCCGACCTCGACCGTTTCTGGGCGATTATCGCCAAGTATAAGGTCAACGTTTTCTACACCGCGCCGACGGCAATCCGGACGTTCATCAAGTGGGGCGAGCAGTATCCGAACCGGCATGACATGAGCAGCCTGCGCCTGCTCGGCACGGTCGGCGAGACCATCAACCCCGAGGCCTGGATGTGGTATCGCGAGGTGATCGGGAAGAACCGCTGCCCCATCGTGGACACCTGGTGGCAAACGGAAACCGGCATGATCATGATTACGCCGATACCGGGCGCGGTTGCGACTAAGCCGGGCTCGGCGACGCGTCCGTTTCCGGGCATTGTGGCGGAGGTGGTAACGCGTTCGGGAGAGAAGGTGCCACTCGGCTCCGGCGGGTATCTGGTCATCAAAAAGCCCTGGCCGGCAATGCTGCGCACCATCTGGGGCGATCCGGACCGCTACGTAAGGCAGTACTGGAGCGATGTTCCCGGCGTTTACTTCACGGGCGACGGCGCGCGCGAAGATAAGGACGGATACTTCTGGGTGATGGGCCGCGTCGACGACGTGCTGAACGTGAGCGGTCACCGGCTCTCGACCATGGAGATCGAGTCTGCCCTGGTGGCCCACGGCAAGGTCGCTGAAGCAGCCGTCGTGGGACGCCCCGACGGGCTGAAAGGACAGGCGGTCTCCGCCTTCGTCACCTTGGAGTCTGGCCATAGACCATCGCCGAAGCTGAAGGAAGAGCTGAGGGCGTGGGTGGCGAAGGAGATTGGGGCGATGGCGAAGCCGGAAGATATCCGCTTTACCGACCAGCTTCCCAAGACACGCTCCGGTAAAATCATGCGCCGCCTGCTGCGCGAGCTCGCAACCCACGGCGAAGTGAAAGGCGATACCACTACGCTGGAAGACTTCAGCGTAATTTCAAGGCTGAAAGAAGACGAGTGAGATCGGCGGTCCAGAGGTATTCCAGAGATCAGGAAGGCCGCCCATTTTCGTTGGGCGGCTTTTTTCATCACTAGAGCAGCTACAGAGATGCTGTATCCCAAGAGATGAACGTCATTCCGAGCGAGGGACCGGTTGCGTCGCGAGCCGAGGAATCTTTTGTGTTGCGCTTACTGCAAGAAACACAAGATCCCTCCACTCCGCTTCGCTTCGGTCGGGATGACGCCCCTGTGAACATCGGGATACAGCAACTCGGGAACCGCTCCAGACCCGGCCTAGGTTTACTTGACCGTCGGGCGCGGGCGGTGGTTCGGTTCCTCTTGCAGGCTTTCCGCAACCGCAATCAGTTTCTCATCGACCGTCCGGTTGACGTTGATTGCATCCGCCAGGGGGACAGAGACGATTTCTGTTCCGCGCAGAGCCACCATCTTGCCGAACTCTCCCTTGTGCACCATATCAATGGCGCCGATTCCGTAGCGCGTCGCCAGAACGCGGTCGAATGCCGTCGGTGTGCCGCCGCGCTGCGTGTGACCCAGCACCACGGCTCGCGTTTCGTATCCGGTACGCTTCTCGAGCTCGAGGGCAAGCACCTGTCCAACGCCGCCCAAGCGCTCGTGGCCGAATTCATCCTTGCCGAGAGCCTGCACGACCAGCGCGCCAGTCTGGTCAACTTTAGCGGCGAATTTCGCGCCTTCGGCGACGACGACGATACTGTAGTTGCGTCCGCGCGCGTGCTGCCGTTTGAGTGTCGCGGCAACTGCATCGATATCGAAAGGCTTTTCCGGTATAAGAATCGCGTCGGCGCCGCCGGCAATGCCGGAGTAAATCGCGATCCAGCCGGAGCCGCGCCCCATCACTTCGCAAACGATGACGCGGTTATGCGATTCGGCCGTCGAGTGTAAGCGGTCGATGGCCTCGGTCGCTATCATCACGGCGGTATCGAAACCGAAGCACAAGTCGGTTCCGCTGAGGTCGTTGTCGATGGTTTTCGGACAGCCCACGACCTTGAATCCGCGCTCGAACATCTTCACCGCAACACCGATAGTGTCGTCGCCGCCGATGGCGATCAGCGCGTCCAACTTGTTGGCCGCGAGAGTTTGCAAGCACTGGTCGATTCCGCCCTCCCGCTTGGCGGGGTTGGTGCGCGAGGTGCGAAGGATGGTTCCGCCGCGCTGTAAAATGCCGGCCACCGCTTCGAGATCGAGCGGCGTGGTTTTGTTTTCGACAACTCCGCGCCAGCCCTCAAGAAAGCCGACAAATTCGTCGTCGTAATGAAAAATCCCCTTGCGGACGACACCTCGTATCACCGCGTTTAAGCCAGGACAGTCACCACCGCCGGTAAGAATGCCGATCTTCATAGTTTCCGCCTCTAGAATATTCTTTGAATGGGGACCCCGGAGTTGTGGTTCATTTACCTTCCACAAAACTGGTCTAGCCGGCCGCTGAAAAACTGTTCTCCGAGGTGTCATCCTGAGCGCAGCCGGGGTCCCCGGCGACGGCCGCTTTTGCCGTTGCTGGGGTGGAGGAGCGAAGGATCTGCTGTTTGCGCGTGCTGAAAAAAAGCAGATCCTTCGGTCGCGCAAAACCGGCGCGACCTCAGGATGACACTGGCACGAGGTTTTCAGCAGCCTCCCAGAGCATTTTACAGATTTCAGCGCCGTTGGGTAAATTGCGAACGGCATTGCAGGGAACCGGGTCTCGCGGGGATATACCTTTCGATGAGCTAGTCTGGTTGCACAAATGCCATTTTGGAAGAACCGGCAATTTCCTCGGGGGCTGAAGCCCGCGCTACTACTGGCTCTGGACGGCGCGGCTAAAGGCGCGCCCTTTCAAAGAAGTATTTATGCAACCGGTCCTAGTCTGGCCGGGGCCACGCATGGCAGCTATACTGAAGAATCGCCGGGAAACAATATGCTACTAAGTGGAATTCTGCCGCCTATCACCACTCCTTTCTATCGCGATGGCGAGGTCTACTACAAAAAACTGGAGCACAACGTCGAGCGCTATTCGCGGAGCCCGGTGGCCGGAATCATGGTGCTGGGCTCGAGCGGTGAGCCGCTGATGTTGAGCGACGACGAGAAACGAAGCGTCCTGAAGTGCGCTATCGAAAGCGCCGCTGCGGAAAAGGTGATGATCGCCGGGACCGGCGCCGAGTCAGCCATCGAAACCCTGCGTTTGACCGAGTATGCGGCCGAGCTGGGCTACGACGTGGCCATCGTGCGCACGCCACACTATTACAAGCGGCAGATGCAGCCGCTGAACATGCTCAGCTTCTACCGATTTGTAGCCGACCACTCGCCGCTGCCAGTCGTCATCTACAACGCTCCGCACACAACTGGATACGACATTCCCGTCGACGTCGTAGTTGAGCTGGCCGGGCACCCGAACGTGATCGGAATCAAGGAGTCGAGCGGCAACCTGGATAAATTGCGCACGATCGCCGGGAGGACGCGCCACATCCACCGCGCCGCAACCGTCACCGAGCGCTTCGAGCCGGTGACTGGACGAATGCTGAAAGTCGACCCCAACAAGCCAGCAGCGGGCTTGTCGGGGACCCCGGCGGGCGCTGCGGGGAGCTCCGAGGCTGCATTGCTTCCGGCCGAAGCGTTGGCGGCGGCAGCCAGCCCGAGCGCCAAGCCGTCGTCGACGGCCGTGCAGGTCATTGGCAAGTTGCGAACGCGGCAGAAGGATGCCGGCTTTCAGATCATGATCGGCAGCGCGCAGCAACTGCACGAGTCCTTGCAGGTGGGAGCTACCGGCGCGAGCTTGCCGTTTGCGGGCGCCGCTCCCGGCGCTTGTTTTGAAATCTACGCCGCCTTCAGGGACGGCGACACCCGCCTGGCTGAGCAAAAGCAGCAGCGGATTACGAAAGCAGCCGCGCGCATCGTAGGTGAATTGGGAATTCCCGGGCTGAAGTACGCAATGGAGCTGAACGGCTACTACGGCGGCAACGGCAGGCTTCCCTTGCTGCCGCTGGATGCCGAGACGAAGCTGGAGATCGAACGGCTGATGGCAGACGTCCGCAGTTAGAAGGCTGCGTAAGGTATATCCCGTGAAAGCCGGGTCCGGTCCTCGACTCGAACTGGCTGCATAAATAAGTTTTGGAAGAACCGGCAATTTCCTCGGGGGCTGAAGCCCGCGCTACTACTGGCTCTGGATGGCGCGGCTCAAGGCACCCCAGCAAGCCAAATACAGGCTTGCCGGGGACCCCGCAAAGCCGCGCCCCTTCAAAGAAATATTTATCAACCAGTTCTACTCTAAAGCCGCTTTGGAGCGCGCCAATGCAGGCAATTGCCGTGCTTACGCCGCGCGGCGGGTCTTGCGATTCTTCTGCAATACCTTTGGAGAACGCGTGCCGCCGCTGGTGGCGCCGAAGTTCGGCGTATCGGCGCTCTCGCCAGTCTCGATCTCTTCCTTTGTTCCGCGACGATTCATGGTGCGGCCCCTGCTGCCCGGCACGGGCTCGTCCATGCTCCGGTTCGCGCTGAAGTCTCTGCCGCGATCATCACTGAAGCCCTTGGCCATATCCGTGCTCTCCTTATTATTATTTATAGGCTTTAGTTGCCCTGTTTCCGGGTTCCGTTGCCAGCTCGTCTGGGGATTGCCCTGGCTTCGCTAGAACGGGGCACCCTAGGGTGTCGTTTCGGGACACTGCCGGCGAAATTGGCCATCAATCATAAGCTTTTTAGCATCTGTTGATTCAGCGCGAATGGCCACGCGCTTACCGGCGCAACCCGACCCTGGTGACCGGCGATCTGAATTTCAAATAACCCTTTGGCGAGGCCGTGAGTGCGTGCCGGCCCACATTTCCGAGCGAGAGGTGAAGAGAGTCTTTCATGGCTACCCTGAGCAAACCGGAAACTGAACTCGAGCAGTTGATCAACTACCGCGTGGAATCCGGCGTTGCCGTAATCGAGATGAACGCGCCTCCAGCCAATACCTATAGCTACGAGATGAACCGGCAGCTTGACGACGCCATTCTGCGGGCACGAATGGATAACGATGTGTACGTCATGCTGCTGAAAGGCGCCGGCGAAAAGCTCTTCTCCGCCGGGGCCGACATTCGCATGCTGAACAGCGTCGACCCGACCTATAAGTATTATTTCTGCCTGCATGCAAACGAAACGCTGCTGCGGCTGGAACAGACGCCGAAGCTGGTGATCGCCGCGCTCAACGGCCACTGCGTGGGCGGCGGAATGGAAATCGCCATGGCCTGCGATCTCCGCATTGCGCGCAAGGATGCCGGCAAAATCGGCCTGCCGGAAGTGAACCTCGGGGTGCTGCCGGGCACTGGGGGCACACAGCGCCTGTCGCGCCTGGTTGGCAAGGCAAAGGCTATTGAACTGATGGTGATCGGCAACACCTACAGCTTCGAGGAAGGAAAAGATCTGGGCGTAATCACCGACATCTTTCCGCGCGAAAATTTTATGGGTGAGGTGATGGAGTACGCGCAGCAGTTCTGCCCGCCGAACAAAGCAGCCAAGGCCGTGGGCCGCATCAAACGCGCGGTGCAGAGCGGCTGGGAGATTCCGCTGGAGTCGGGCCTGGCGCTGGAGCGTGAAAACCAGCAGCTCCTGTTCCAGAGTGAAGACGCCAAGGAGGGCATTGCGGCTTATATCGATAAGCGCCCGGCGAATTTTAAAGCGCGCTAGACCACCCCAGCAACGGCCCTGCCGTCGCCCGGTTGCGCTCAGAACCTGTGACTTTTTCAGACGGTGCCCCACATCTGCCGCAGTTAGCAGACGTGCCAAAAGCGGGCGAACGTGGGGCACCAAAGCAGAAAGATTCATCAATACCCCACTCAAGCCAACAGAAGGCTTGAATGGGCCACCAAGCCGGCGAAGCGCTGGGCGATCGTGAATACGAAGAGCATGTGCGGGAGGCCTTGCCCGGCCCGGACGACAGGAAGCTGCTGCTCGACATTCTCTCCTCCGAAAAGAAGTGGATCGTACCCAAGGAAGGCGGGCGCGACCCGCTGGCGACCATCAGCGAACCGCGCCGCTCGGCGATCAATCTCTAGGCGGATTGCCGAAGAGACGATCGGCCTTGGCTACCCGCTAATTCGTATGCTGGGGCAAGCCAGTCGAGCGGATGCGTCTTGGTCGTACACCTCGCACAAGCACTGGCGGATCTCGTCGCTGAGCGATGCGACAGAGATGCCTTGAAACGAGGCCGGGTAAGGGGCCAGCCGCTTGAGCGTAGCTTGCAGCATCGACCTGGCGCCGCTCAAGTTGTGGCGTCGGAGGTGGTGGAAGGCCGCCGCAAGTTGAATCAGGGCTTGCAGCAGGGTCTTTTCCGGTTCAGGCGCGTGCAGCCACACGGCTTCCCAATGTTCGTGCGCGGCAAAGAATTCGCCTGCACGGTAGCATCGTAAGCCCTCGGCGAGCGCCCCTTGTGTCCAGTCAAGAATCATCGGCGATATTGCAGATGTCTGACGAAAGCCTTCAGATTCACTTTCTGAATACCCGCATTTGGATCAAGCAATTTGACTCGCTCCCCCGAGCAGTCTTAAGTACACTGCGGGTGTGGACAAAAGCTATAGTACTTCGGTAATGTCGCTTTTGGCGGGCGTTGGCATACACTTAATCAGCCCTCCCCAGGCTACCTCCCAGGTTACCCTCCCCAGGTTACCTTGCCATAATTCGTGATGGTTTCACGATGTTTCAGGCGAGGTACACGTGTCCGCCAACCAGATAGGTCCTTTCGAAATCCTCCGAACTCTCGGGCGCATTGACGAGAAAAGAGTCTTTAAGGCTGCCAGCCCCGGTGACGGGAAGGCGATCGCCATTCGGCCAATCCACGGCGATGGCAAAAGGCTGCGCGCCTTAATCGATGCCGCGCGGCGGGCCATAAAGCTGGAAAGTCCGAATATCGTCCAGGTGCAGGAGGTTTCAGAGTCGGACGGCGAATCGTATGTGGTGACCGAGTACGTCGAAGGCAATGATCTACGCTCACTGTTGAAAAAGAATGCCGAGGTTTCCGTGTGGGACGCCACCGACATTGCCCGGCAGATCTGTAGCGCCATCGATCACGCGCGTTTACGCCAGGTCGCACATCGAAATCTCACGCCCACTAATATCATGACCGAGTGGGATGGCACAATCAAAGTGATGGATTACGAGACTCTGACCGAGCCGAGCGAAAGCTACCGTGCCGGCAGAAATCCCGAGGCCCTCCATTATGTATCGCCTGAGCAGGCAAGAGGAGAAGAGCCGGACTGGCGGTCGAATCTATTCAGCCTGGGAGCAATACTGTACGAACTTTTGACCGGGACAAAAGCATTTTCTGGCGTGGACGAACGGGAGGTACTGGAGAACATTGCCCACAATAATCCAAAGGCCCCGCACCTGGTCAAAGCGACATTGAGCCCCGGTCTGAGCCGCGTAATCATGAAGGCTCTATCGAAGACGCCGGATGGGCGCTACCAATCCGGGACTGAACTCATTCGCGATTTCGAGAATAATCGGAAGCCAGTTGCGGCGGCAGCGCCGGTGATTGAGAAACCTGTAAGTTCGATCCAAGGCTCGAGACCCACGAACTCCATTCAAGACTGGAAACCCGCGAACTCCGTTCAGGACTCAAGACCTGCAACTGCGATCCAAGACTCGGAAGATCCGCTGAGATTCTCGCCTCCCATCGTCAGCACGAACGTAGTCAAGCCTGCCGCGGTGGTTGCGCCTCGAACGGCGGTTTCAATTGGAATCAGGCCGCCCCAAAACTTCCCTCCGCCGAGCGGCGCGAAATCTGCCGTCGAGGTAGAGCCTGCGAGTTCAACAATTACATCCGCACCCACAGTAATGCGGAGTAACTCGTTGGAGCCGATGGTCGCACGGCCGGGTTCCGAAGAGCCTCCAGCGGAAGATTCCCGGAACGCGGCGACGGCCGTAAAACCGCGAATGAAGACGAGACGATCGCCGTTGGCGTTCGCGGCGAGCCATAAGGCAGTCCTACTTTATGCAGCCGGGGGAGCGCTGCTGTTGATTGCCAGCTTCGGCCTCGGCCATGGAATCGGAGATGTCATTCGCGCTTACGTGCGTCCTTCGCAATCAACCGCTCCCGCCACTGAACAGCCGCAGCCAATGACGGCGGCAACAACCGCCGAGGAAGTGACCGCGGTTCCCGACGACACGCGAGCGACTCCTTCAGGGCGGCGGTCCGGCAAAAAGCGCAGCGCGCCCGCCATCATGGCAGCGTCGCCGGCATTAATGGTCGGAGAGCTCATCATCGATTCTTCTCCGCAGGGTGCAACCATCCAATTGGACGGCCAGGGCGCTTTATCTTTTCAAACGCCGTACACCGCAAGCTCACTGAGCGTCGGCCACCATACGGTGGGGCTGAGCAAACCGGGGTACGCGACGGAATCGCGAACGATTGAGATAGCAGCGGGGCAGAAATCCCATCTCATGGTCGCGTTGAGCGAGCTGGGGGCGACAGTGTCCATCGCCAGCGATCCTTCGGGGGCGGCAGTTTTCATTGATGGACAGGATTCGGGAAGGACGACCCCGGTCGCCGTGGTACTCAAGAAGGGAAGTCACACTCTTAATTTGCGGAAAGTGGGATATTTGCAGGCGTCCGCCAAGGTAGAGCTCACAGCCGGGCAGTCGTTTCAGTTCGCGCCGCATCTGTTGCCGGCGGGCAACGAGGATGACATCAAGGCAGTCGGGAAACTCAGCCGCGTGCTGGGCCGTCATTCAAAAAGCAACATGGCGACGCTGCAGTTTCGAACCAACCCGAAAGGAGCGCGGATTATCGTTAACCAGCGCGTGATGGATAAGACCACGCCCGCCGACTTCTCTGTCCCCGAAGGCTCATACGAAATCGGGCTCGCACTGGATGGTTATAGCCGCGTCGAGCGCACGATTAGTGTAGTGGCGGGGTCAACCTTCGTCGTCGACGAGCAATTGCAGAAGTGACGACCGTGGGCCCCGGCTCGCTCAGGATGACATCCTGAAACTTATGCCGCGAACTTCCGGGACACCACGCTAGCTCAGCCTTACCAAACGTCTCCACTTCGCATGCAGCCAGATCAACACTCCAAGGGCGCAAATCTCCAAGGGGCCAGGCGGGAAGAGGTCCAACCGCAAGACGCCCGAAGAGTCGCTGATGGCGGCGTGAGCAGCCGCAATGATTCCCGCAACTACGATCAGCGTGGACATGCGCTCCTGGATTTCGATTGGCAGCCTGCGGCGCTGCTTCAGCGACGGCGATTGCCGCACTGGAGCATAAGCGATGCTATGGACATCAGAGTAGCCTTCGCGCTCCGCAGGCCACAAATCCTTTTCAGCACGCATTCTTCTCGATGCACTTCGCGGATTCGTTTTCTTGAAGAACATGACAGGCACCATCCGGCGACATTCTAGGGCATCGAGAGCCATCGCGCCGAATTACGTCGGTGTCACGCTGAGGCGGACATTTGCGCGCTGAGCTTTAGGGATATTGGCCATCAAACGGTGCGGCATCCGACCTTGACCGGGCGGTGCGGCAATCTACTCCGTCCAATCGAGAATGATCTTGCCGCTGTTTCCCGACGACATGACGGCGAACGCCTCTTCGTACTGCTCTACGGGAAAGTGGTGAGTAATGATGGGAGACAGATTGAGCCCGCTTTGCAACATGGCGGCCATCTTATACCAGGTTTCAAACATTTCCCGCCCGTAGATTCCCTTGATGAGCAATCCCTTGAAGATGACGTGATTCCAGTCAATGATCGTATTCGAGGGTGGTATGCCCAAAAGCGCGACCCGGCTGCCGTGATTCATGTGTTCGAGCATGTTGCCAAATGCGCTCGGCGCTCCCGACATTTCCAACCCCACATCGAAGCCCTCTGTCATATGCAGATCGCGCATCACATCGCGGAGATTCTCATGCGAGATGTTGATGGCCCGGGTGGCTCCCATTTTTCTCGCCAGATCGAGGCGGTAGTCGTTGATGTCGGTAACCACGACATTGCGCGCACCGACGTGTTGCGCAACCGCAGCGGCCATAACGCCGATTGGGCCGGCTCCCGTGATCAGCACGTCCTCGCCGACCAGGTCGAACGATAACGCCGTGTGCGTGGCGTTGCCGAAAGGGTCGAAGATCGCCGCAAGGTCGTCGGGAATGCCGCCCGGAATCTTGAAGGCGTTGAACGCAGGGATGGCCAGGTATTCCGCAAAAGCGCCTTCGCGGTTAACCCCCACGCCAACCGTGTTGCGGCAGAGGTGACGACGGCCGGCGCGGCAATTGCGGCACGAGCCGCAGGTGATGTGGCCCTCCCCAGACACCCGGTCGCCAACCTGGAACCCCCGCACCTCCTGCCCTAATCCGACAATCTCGCCGACGTACTCATGTCCCACGTGCATGGGCACGGGAATGGTCTTCTGCGCCCACTCGTCCCATTTCCAGATGTGAATGTCTGTGCCGCAGATGGCGGTCTTCTTGATCCTGATTAAAACGTCGTTATGCCCCACATCCGGTTTCTTTACGCGAGTGAGCGTCAGCCCCGGGCTTCGCTCAAGTTTTACAAGTGCTTTCATTTCATTCGCCTCGAATCAGGTTCCGGTTCAGCAAGCTTGTCCGTCCCATCGTAGTGCGTCGAATGGATTGGCTATTATTTGAAGGCAACTTCTTGCCTTCTTTCGGATGTCATCCTGAGCGAAGCGAAGGATCCATGCATTTCTCTGCTTCGAAATACATAGATTCTTCGCCTCCGCTGCGCTCCGGCTCAGAATGACATCTCCATTAAGTTACGCGACCTGTGACGCCTTCCATTAGAAATCGTAACCAAGATAGATTGCGGCCATGCGATCGCGCCACTCTGATTTATACACCCCCGGCAGCCCCTCGAACGCGATTCGAAACGGCGGTTTGTTGCGGCTTCCGCGCATGTGTTTTCAAAAACTTAGCCGGGCGGTCTTTGAAACTGCCCCACTCAAGCAAAAGAGGCTTGAGTGGGCCACCCGACCGTGGTTAGATTCATGAAGGATTTGCTCAGGGGGTAACAGATGAAAGTAGGGCTCGCCGGGTTCGGCAATGTCGGCAAGGAATTGACTCGACGCCTAAACGCCGGGGCGTTGCGCGAAGTGGAACTGGTTGCCGTCTGCGCACGGGACCTCGAGAAGGCGAAGGCCGAGGCTCAAACCTTCACGCCGCCGCCGCGGGTTGTAGACCTCAAGGATTTGCCCGCGCTTTGCGATGTGGTTATCGAATGTGCGACGGCGGACAGCTTCCCGCAGATTGCTCGCGCGGTGCTCGGCGCAGGCAAGTTCCTTATATGCATTAGTGCCGCCGGCGTGCCGAACTGTCCGGAGCTATTGGAGCTGGCGAGGGTTCATGGCGGACGAGTGCGTATAGCTTCCGGCACCATGCCGGGTCTCGACATCATTCGCTGTGCCGCGGAAGGAACTATCCGTTCGGTGCGTCTGGAGACGCGCGTCAAACCCGAATCGATGGCGCGCGAGCGCTACGTTCTCGATCGCGGCTTTGATTTTGCGAACCATCCGCCGAGTAAGCCGGTAAAAGTTTTTGCAGGGACGGCTGGCGAGGCGGCGGCATCTTTTCCGCGTCACTTCAATGTGGCGGTTTCGCTAAGCCTGGCCGGTATCGGGTTCGAGCGGACGAGCGTCGAAGTCTGGGTGGACCCCGGGGTGCCGGGCGCAATCCATCACGTTGAACTGGATGGAGAGGAAGTCAGCCTGTCGATGACGAGCCGCAATCGGCCGTCGGCGAACCCACGAACCTCGCGCATCGTCGCGCTCAGCATCATCGCGGCATTGCGCTCCTTGAACGCTCCGCTGACGGTCGGCTCCTAGCGGGCTGCTTTTTCAGCAGCCTCCCAGGCCTCCGGATTCACTACTCTGCCCCACCACGCGCAACTCGTGAGCTCTTCTGAGAGGTGGTGCGCCCAAGCGGATGTGCAGCACTGCTATCGCCAACGGCGCCCTCGGCGGCGCGTGCCGGGGACCCCGTATCTCCAATGTTGATCGGGGCTTGCCACCGCCGGCAATATTCAGCTTCTGCTTGGGCCAACTCAGGCCGGAAAAACTGCTTCTTATAGATACGGCCCGAACCCGGAGTAGTAGCCAGTGGAACTGAATGGTCGTTGGGCCGGTATTGTTCCAGCAATACTAACCCTGCGAGGCGTCCCATGGCTCGGCGGAAACCTTCGATGTTGCTGGTGGCAGCAGTTGCCGGCGTCGTGCTTTTCTTCAGTGCATGCGGTAAGGGTGGAAGCAGCAGCAGTAGCACCACCACCACACCTACTCCGGAAACTCTAACGAGCCCTGTCCCTACGGTCACGCTGACCGCGTCATCGCAATCCATCGTGGCCGGCCAATCGGCGACTCTCACATGGACCTCGACCGATGCGACCTCGGTGACGATAGAGCCCACAGTTGGACCCCAGGGCCCTAATAGCACACAACCATTTTCGGTTAACCCCACCACGACCACTACCTATACGGCAACCGCAACCGGCAGCGGAGGAATCTCACCGTCCGTTTCGGTCACCGTGACGGTGACACCAGTGCAGCAGCCTCCGCCTCCGCCCGCGGTGGCAGTTTACACACACAAGTACGACAACACTCGCCAGGGCGCGAACGTATCGGAAACGATTCTCACGCCAACCAACGTCACGTCCACGACCTTTGGAAAGCTGTTCACTCTGAATGTGGATGGCTACATCTTCGGACAGCCGCTTTACGTGCCTAACCTGACCATTAAGGGCGCGGTGCACAATGTGGTCTACGTCGCCACGGAACATGACAGCGTGTACGCCTTTGACGCGGATAGCAGCAACAATACCGCGCCTCTGTGGAAGGTAAGCTTCCTGGTCAACGGTGCGACCACGGTGCCCACGGGCGATGTAGGCAGCACGATCTTCCCCGAAATTGGCATTACCTCCACTCCGGTGATCGACCCGGTGTCGGCGACTATATATGTGGTCGCGGAGACGAAAGAGAACGGCAATTATTTCCATCGGCTGCACGCGCTGGATCTGACTACGGGCGCCGAGAAATTCGGCGGTCCGGTTCCTATCCAGGCGTCCGTAGCAGGCACCGGAACGGACTCAGTCAACGGAACGATATCATTCGTGCCCCAGACTCATCTGCAGCGGCCGGCCCTGACGCTTTATAACGGGATGGTGCTTATCGGCTTCGGCTCGCAGGGAGACAACAATACCTGGCATGGCTGGATGCTGGCCTACAATGCCGCGACCCTACAACAGGCGTGGCAGTTCAATGTAACTCCCAACGGCACGGCCGGGGCCATCTGGATGGCTGGCGGCGGCTTCGCAGTCGACGCGCAAGGCGGCATCTACTTCATGTCGGCTAACGGCACGTTCGGCACTAATCAAGACTACGGCGACAGCTTCGTCCGCATGACCAGTGCCGGGGTGGTGGCTGACTACTTCACGCCGGACACCCAATCGACGATGGCCGCCGACGACCTGGATCTGGGCGCCGGCGGGGCGCTGATTCTGCCCGACCAGCCCGGGGCGCATCCGCACCTCATCGTAGGCGCCGGGAAAGACACGAACATCTACCTGGTCGACCGCGACAATATGGGCAAATTCAACTCGCAAAGCAATAACCAGATTGTGCAGGAGTTGCAATCGGCGTTTACGGGAGAGTCGCGCTCCCAGCCGGCATACTGGAACGGCTTTGTTTACTTCTCGGCCTTTGGCGATCCAATAAAGGCTTACACGATCAGCAACGGGCAGCTATCAACGACTCCGGTGTCGAAGACCTCGGTGACATTTGCGCTTAATTGCGATGACTTTCCGTCCTCAGGGTGTTCATTGTCTTCGCCAAATCCTATCGTCAGCTCAAACGGAACCACGACTGGAATACTGTGGCTAGTGGGCCTGGTGGGGTCGCAGGGAACGGGAACCCTGTACGCCTTCGATGCCACGGACCTCACGCGCAAATTGTACGACTCAACACAGGCGGGCAGTCGCGATGCGGTAGGCAAGGCTTCGAAATTCACTCCAGTCACGGTGGTCAACGGCAAGGTCTACGTGGCGGCGCAGAATCAACTGCTGATCTATGGACTCCTGCCGAATTAAGGACGGATTTGCGAAGGTGTATTAGGAAAAGCCGGGCTATTTGCCCGGCTTTGATATTTTCGGATGCATCAACTCCGAACCGCTCTAGAGCCCGCTGCCTTTCTCGCCACCCCGGCCTTCACCATCCCATGCAGCTTCGGCGGCTTCCGATACGCCAACTCCGAACGCTACCCGACGTCCGTCAACGGCAGCTTCCATTTATGAATTCTTTACGAAGGTTTTATTCGGAGTTTAGTTTCGTTTCAGTCTAATCGAATGTGAGGTTGAGTGGCGCCGGCAAGTTGAACGCGCCCCCATCCGGGAGGCTGAAATGACGGCGATGGCAATCTTCATGGGTTTGTGCATGCTGGGTATGCTGGTTCTCTTGCGCTTCCTTTTCGCGTGGTTCAAAGAATCCACCGTGAAGGGCAGTTACTTGGTGAAGATTGGAGAACAGCAGAAGTATCCGTCCGAGTTGTATTCGACTGCTGCCTCAGCCACCGGCAGGGCCTCAACGCGTTTGGCGTAAGTGGGGAGCCGCTTTGAGCGGCGGCAAGAGCGCCGGCGCAGCAAGAAAAGGTTGATCGAGTATGTCAGTCCAGGAAGTATCAGCGGAACAGTTCGCCAGGTTGTTTCATCATTATCACGAGGCGCTCGCGCCTGATTTCGGCTGTGCGAACGGATCTCATCCGAATTCATGGAATGAAGTTCCCGCCGGCGAGCGGCGTCGAATGGTTACTGCGGCGCGGTTGGCGCTGCTGGAATTGGTATCCAGCACGGACACGGATGAAGAGAACAGCCGGAGACGCTATTTTGCCAAGCCGGGAGAAGCGGAGTGGGGCTGCTGATATCGAAGGCGCTAAGGTGGAGGGCTCATGGGCAGTGCTGACAGGGTGAAGCGATTCGTGTTGCGAGTGCGTGATAAGGTGCGCGCGGGCACGCGTGCTGTTCGCGCGAGCGACGTCGAAACGATCGCCGCGGGAGACTTTAGAATCGATCTCGAGAATCGCACTGCCACTCTGCGCGGCCGACCGCTGCAATTGACCGGAGAAGAGTTCGATCTGCTGATGTTCCTTATCGACCACCCAAGGAAGCTGATCACTCAACAGACGAGGCTGGCGACGAACTGGGCCGGGCACGGATTGCGGCAGACCGAGTTTCTGCGCGTTCTGTTGTCGCTTCGCAAGAAACTGGACTCCGAGAGTTCCAGTCAGCACTACATCCGCACCGAACCATGGGTGCTCTATCGATTCGATCCGGGCGCTTCGCAAGCAACGTAGTTGCGGACGGCCTATACCAGTAAGCAGCCAGCCACAAATCCCAGCCATACATCGCGAATCCGGAACGGAGATCGCGTGAGTTGGTGTTAGCAGACCTTAGGGTGCGGATTTGG
>JBEKBO010000047.1:0-30512 GCA_050015355.1 Candidatus Korobacteraceae bacterium
TCCCACGGCGGAACAGATAGCTGGCCAGCACGGGCGCGAGCAACATCGAGAAGACAAGCGAACCAAGCAACGCGAAAACGACAGTCCAGGCCATGGGCGTGAACAGGCGTCCTTCAACGCGCTGCAAGGTGAGAATCGGCAGGTAGGACGTAATAACGATAGCTCGGGCGAAGAACACAGGCCGCTGTACTTCGTGGGCGGCCAACTGGATTGTCCAACCGATGTTGTGCTCCTGCGCTTCGGGCGCCTCGAGACGGCGCAGAATATTCTCCACCATCACCACGCAGGTGTCGACGATCATGCCGAAGTCGAGTGCCCCGAGCGAAAGCAGGTTGGCGGGTATGTGGCGCAGGTCCAGCAGAATCGCGGCAAAAAACAGCGAGAACGGCATAGTCAAGGCCACGATGAAGGCGGAGCGGACGTTTCCCAGAAAGAGAAACAAAATAAGGACGACCAGAGCAATTCCTTCGCTTAGATTGCGAAGTACGGTGTGCGTCGTGTAGCGCACCAAATCATCGCGGTTTATATGGGGAACTATTTTCACGCCCGGCGGCAAAATGCGCTGGTTAAGTTCTTTGACCTTGGCGTCGATGGCCGCCAGTGTGGCTTCCGCTTCGGCTCCCTTGCGCATCTGCACGATGCCTTCGACAGCGTCATTGTTGTCGACAACGCGGCCGTCTTCATGTCGAATGGCCTTACCGAGCCGGCCAAGGCGGATCTTTGGTCCTTGGGTCACCACGGCGATGTCGCGAACCCGCACCGGCGTTCCGTTCTGTGCTTTCAGCACAGTCGCGCCGATGTCATCGGTATTCTTCATCAGTCCGACGACGCGAATGTTGTAGGCTTGCTGGCCCTTCTCGATAAAGCTGCCCCCGGCATTGACGTTGTTGGCTGTGAGCGCCTGCTCGACTTGTGCAATGCCCAATCCGTATGAGACCAGCTTGTCGGGGTTGACCTGCACCTGGTACTCGCGCGTCTCACCGCCAAAACTGGAGACGGAGGCCACGTTGGGTGCCGACATCAGGAATTTGAAGACGACCCAATCCTGCAGCGCCTTCAAATCCATCACCCCGTAGCGCGGGTTGGTGCTGACCAGGGTGTAGAAGTAAATCTGGCCGACCGGACTGAAATCGGGGCCGATCTGCGGATTCAATCCGGTCGGCAGATTGACCAGCGTCAACTTTTCCAGCACCTGTTGCCGGTTCTGGAGGTTTTCGCTGTCATCATCGAAGATCACGGTGATGAACGACAGCCCGGCGAGCGACAACGAACGCAGATGCGTCATATGTCCGACGCCGTTGAGCTGCGTTTCGATGGGAATGGTGACCTGCTGCTCGACTTCTTCCGCTGCCCGGCCCGGCCATTGCGTAATAACCCAGGCGTACTTGTCGGCGACATCCGGGTAGGCTTCCACGGGCAGCCGGTGGAACGAGATGATGCCCCAGATCAGCAGTAAGATCCCGAGACTCAGGACCAACATCTTACTCCGGAGCGCAAAGTCTACGATGTGCTTGATCATCGGTTATTGCGACTCCGAAGCACTCGAAAACTGGAGAGCGTTGATCACCACCTTGGACTGGACATCAAGCCCGGCCATCACCTGTTGAACGTCATCAGGCAACACCGGGCCAAGTTGCACCTCCTGCCGGCGGAACTGCTTGCCGCCCATGGGCACAAATACCCAATCCTTGTCATGCATCCGGATGACGGCCGAGGTCGGAATCACCACACGAATTTGTGACTTGACCGACCGGAACGACGCCGTGACAAACATTCCGGAGCGAAGCACCCTGCCTGGATTGTCGATCTCGATGCGCACCTTTGCCGAGCGGGTTGCAGGATCGAGCACGCGACTGATGTTGCTCACCTTGCCGTTGAACGTGCGATCCGGAATGGCGTTCGCACGGATCTGGGCGATGTCCCCGACGTGAATCCGCATCAGCACATCTTCATAGGCGTCACACAGCACCCACACGCGAGAGAGGTCGGCGATGGTAAACAGGTTGGGGGAATTATCCATGGAACGTACGCCGGTGCCGCCAGTTACGTTTTGCTCGACAATGGTGCCGGAGATAGGCGCACGGACATCGAGAATGGGAGACGGGTGCATGGGATCGGCCCCAAGAATTCGTACCCGTTGCTCGGCCGTCATGAAGTCGACCTTGGCCTTTTCTTCAGTATCGTGCGCGAGTTCAAGATCCTTTTGCGCAATAGCTCCTTTGTCATATAACAACTGCGACCGCTGGAGCTGTTTGCGTGCGAGCAGTTCGTCGGCCTGGAACTTCTGCAGATCGGAGAATGCCGAGGAGACGTCCGGGCTGCTGATTCGCACCAGTACCTGGCCTTTTTGCACGTCGTCGCCGAGGCGCACGCGGATGTCCACCGCGCGGCCTCCCGAAAGCGAAAGCACCGGCACCGTCCGATTGACATCCGGAGTAACTACCCCGTTGACGTGAAGTTCATCGAAGACCTGCCGTGCGCTGACATCGGCAACCGGGAAGCGTTCCGGAGCACTCATCTCAATCACGTTCGGGTCCGGAGAGGTGATCACCTGCGTTTTGGCCGGTTCGGAGATGGCCCGCGAACACGCCGCGTTGCCAAACAGCGCCAGCAAGCTGATCGCAAGGAGAAGAGCCATCCGGCTCCTCGCGGCAAGCCGTGACAGACGATTTCTGAACTGGCTGGATAAGTACAGCTTCGACATTAAGCCCCCGCGTGCCGGCAATTTTGTTTTCAGCAGCTTGTTAAGAAGCCGGATTCTTGTCTTTGTCTGAAGAGCTCGCCGCTGATGCCTTCTCCGGTTCGTCCTTGATCGCATCCTTGAATCCGCGAATTCCTTCTCCCAATCCTTTGCCCAGATCCTTCAGCTTGCTGGGGCCGAAAACGAGCAGCGCGATACAGAGAATTACAAGCAAGTGCATTGGTTGGGCAAGACCTTCGAACATAACGACCTCCAAAACCGCACCCGAACCGTGAGTTCAGGTGCCGAAACTTGATGATCTCCAACTTGGAAGAAAGCGGGAAGGCTATCTTTTGGTCGCCAGAGGCTATCTTTTGGCCAGCCCCAACCTATCTTTCGGCCATTTTGCTCAATATTAGGTTACGGCGTACCTTGTAATTTGACAACATACCTCCAGAGGGAAACATGCGCCTCCCGACCGCGCTTTCCATTTATGCTCCCGAAAACCGTACGAGGCTGCTGTTCCTCGCGGCCGTGCTTGTGGTGGTAATCGCGCTGGTCGACTGGCAGACAGCGCCGTATATTTCTCTAGGGTTTCTGTATTTGTTCCCGATCATGATTGCCGGCGGATTTCTTTCGCGCACGAAAATCGTCACTCTTGCCTTCTTGTGCGCTCTGCTTCAAGAAGAGTTCAGTAATCTGCCTCCCGCTGATGCCATAACCCGGCTCGTGCTCTCCTCGGCCGGCTTTGTCGGTACCGGGTTATTCATTTCGGAACTGCTTCGAAATCGCCGAATTGTTCTCAAACATCTGCAAGAACTGGAGGGCCAAGTCCAACTTCGTCGCGAAGCCGAAGAGCAGTTACGAGTGCTGGTTGAAAGCAGTCCCGCGGCGATTATTACCGTGGACTCGGAAGGGGCGATCGTTCTCGCCAATGAGGCGGCACAACATCTGCTGGCTCCTGGCGGGCAGCAGCTTCCGGGAAGAAATGTTCATACTTACTTGCCGGCTTTGCTCGCCGCTGTCCAATCCCGGCGCCCACAGGGTTTCCGCACCAGCTTGCAATGCCGAGGCAAGCGCAGCAATGGCGAAGTCTTCCTTGCCGGAGTGTGGTTTTCGACCTACCCCACGCTTTCGGGAAATCGGTTGGCGGCAATCATTGTTGACCTGTCGGAGGATCTACGTAACCGGGAAGACCTGAGCCTCGACTACCTCTTGAAGAACACCCGAATCCTGATGAGCGCCGTCTCTCACGAGATCCGCAATCTCTGTGGCGCGGCATTAGTTGTGCACAAGAACTTAGCCCGGGTGAATGCCCTGCAAGGGAATGCCGACTTCGAAGCCCTGGGCACACTGATTCAGGGCCTGGAAAAGCTTTCGTCGATGGAGTTGCGCAATCCAGCCGAGCAGGCTCGCTCCGCAATTGAGCTGGCACCGTTGCTGGATGAGTTGAGAGTATTGTTGGAGTCGGCGTATCACGAAGCCGATATGGAACTGGGCTGGGCGGTCGAAGATTCGTTGCCTTTGGTGTGGGCAGATCGCTACGGTCTTATGCAGGTGTTCTTAAATCTGGCGAAGAACAGCCGGCGCGCGATGCAGAATGGTACGGAGAAGAAGCTTACGGTTAGCACCTCGATGCAGAACGAAACAGTAGTGGTGCGGTTCGAGGATACGGGTACTGGCATCGCGAACCCGCAGAATCTTTTCCGTCCGTTTCAGCGAGATGCCCAAGCAACGGGACTGGGTTTATACGTCTCTCGCGCTCTAGTCAAGAGTTTCAGCGGCGATCTCGTTTTTGAGCCCCGCGATCGAGGTTGCTGCTTTGCCGTAGTGCTGCAAGCAGTGGGTGCGAAAGGTCATTGATGCCTGAGGAGAGTCGAAACGCGCGCATATTGCTGGTAGATGACCACGCGCTGTTCCGGGAGAGCGTGGCTCGATTTCTGGATGAAGAACCCGGCTTCGAAGTGGTCGGAGGCTGCGGAACCGTTGAGGAAGCACGGAAGATACTGCAGGAGAAGACCGTCGATCTCGTGCTCTTGGACTTCGACCTCGGCCAGCAGGACGGTTTGGATTTCATGCGGGTCGCTGAAGGCCTTCGGTTTAAGGGAAAGGTTTTGCTTGTTACTGCTGGGCTTAATGACGCCGATGCAGCAAACCTGTTAAGAAAAGGGATTGTCGGCATTTTCCCGAAGCACAATTCTCCTGAACTCCTTTCACAGGCAATCCGCGAGGCCTTATCGGGAAAGGCGTGGTTCGAACAAAGCCAGCTTCAGAAGATTGCTGGGAGCGCGATTTCGGCAGAGGATGAACCAGCCCGCTCTGGCAAGCTCACGGAGCGCGAACGCCAGGTGCTCTCGTTTGTATTTGACGGCTTGGCGAACAAAGAAATCGCTGATCAGCTGCAGGTTTCCGAAAGTTCGGTTAAAGGCACGTTGCAGCAGCTATTTCAGAAGACAGGTGCCCGCACGCGCGGCCAGCTTGTCCGAATCGCACTCGAACAATTCAAAGATCAACTCTGAAATGCCAGGAGTGCATCTTGTCATATCATCGAGCATCTCTCATGCCGTGGTTGGGTCTGTTTCAAGAGACATCCGAAAAGCTTGATAGCGCTCCGCACGAGGCCGAGGCACGGCGCATCTTCACTCTCACGCGATGAATGAATAACTCTCACTTAGCGCCTTCCGCGATGTCGAGATTCAATGTGACTCGCTCGCCATTGATCAGTACCAGTCCGGAATTGATCAGATCCTGGCCGCTACAATCGTAGCGCGCGAAGCACTCCATGGCTTTGAAGGAGAAGTAGAACTCGACCGCTTGTGGATTAGGACTACTCGCCTGCTTAACCGTTGTGCTGAAGGAAATTCCGTCGAAATCCGACACGTTTGGGAAATACGCAAGCGTGGGGCGCACGAGATGCGCTATGTGATCATCGAACGCAAGCGCCGCCCGCTTGTAGCGCGAAGCTTCCGTCGCAAGTTCCAGCCTGGTTTCCACTGAAAGTTGAAGATATGCGCCTCCGTGGAAACCGATGAAACTCGGCGGCGCAAACGGAACCCAATGGGCCTGGTCTTTGACGCCGTCGAGGAGGCGCGCGATCGGGTCCGCGTATGACAGATTGAGACTCGCAAGCGTTTGCGGCAGCACCAGCCGGTTCATAGGTTCTGCCTTTACCAGCTTCTCGGAAACCGGAACGCCGGCGGACACAGGAAGCGCCGATCCGGCCCCCGTCGTCCCGCGTTGGCGCTGGCGTTTATCATCCCGGGCTTTCTGAATTTCCTCATCGGGAGGCCTCTTGCCATTCACCCACAGGTCGAAGGGTTCCGCGTCCACAAACACTTCCGAGTCGAGCAGAGCAGCTTGCACCTGCTCCGGGTTGGCGGCGGCGATCATGTGTTGCGCCGCCGCTCGCGGAAAGACGAACATCATGTTCTCCGGATTCTCGGTCGACATGCCCATCACTTTTCGTTTGACGTGGTGCGAAACTTCAATCGCGAACGAGACGAAGCTGTCGTCCGCGGCGAAAAGCGGCTCCGCCGAATGCAGAATCGGGATCACCACATCTTCCATTGTCTTTTTGACGCGCTCGTTCTTCCCCATCAGTTCGCCGGAGTACGCGGCGAAGTAGTTTCCCGTGATCGCCAGCACCGTGTGTCCCTGGTATTTTTCGAAACGAATCGAGCGCTGAGCCGCCCTGATCTGCCGCTCTTCATCGATATCGAGCACGCGGCTGAAATAAAAGTGATAGGGGAATCGGTGTGCTTCCAGTTCCGCCCCAATCGCCTTCAGTTGCGGCATGTATTTCCGCTGTAACGCGCGAGCATTGCCGTCCTTCACTTCCTCGGGCAGCAAAACCTGCGCCCCGGCTGCGGTCGTAAGCATCAGCAGTAGAACTGCGATGTAGCGTCTAATTGGCTTTGGCATAGACAATTCCCGCCGAGCGATAAGGTGGATCAGAGACCGCTCGGATATAGGCAATCAGCGCCTGAATATCGCTTTTGCTCAGCGTGTAGCCAAATGGCGGCATCTCCGCGGATCTGCTCAGCGCCGGCCCGCCGTGACTGATGATTGCCGCCAAATCATCGTCAGAAAGCTTGTTCAAGGCTTCTCCCTCGCTGAACGGGTGCGGCTTGGTGCTGAGATTGTCATAGTTTGAAACACGCTCCGGCGTTGACTCGCTATCGTGGCAGCGCGAGCAGTAACGATCGTTGAGCGCTCGTCCGAGCGTTCCCTGGTATCCCAGGGCAATCTCGTCGCCCTTAACCTCAATGCGTTTGTTCGAGGCATCTGTCGTGTAGGCGGTGAGGCGATACCGGCCCGCCATGCCGCCCAGGGTGACGGTTGTGCTCACCTGTCCGCTGGAATCGGTGATCGCATACGGTGGGTCGAAGCTGATCCCGTTCGCCCCGGAGAACCACACTGGCGCTCCAGCCACGCCGTTGTTCTGCGCGTCGTTTACCTGCACGACAAGCGGTTGATCGAGGATCGATCCCACGGCGCCGGCCTGCTTGTCTCCTCCGGAAAGCACGATTGCCGTTCCATATGCGGTGGGCGCCGCGGGTGCAGGCGCTTTCGGCTTCTGCGAACAGCCCACCAGCAGTGTAAGAAATATTGCGATTGCGGTCCGGTGCTTCATTTCTTCGCCGCCTGCTTTCCGCTGGACTTCAGCGACGTGAGGAATGCGGTCAGCGCGCGCGCCTCCTCGTCTGTCATGTGCTGATTCGGTTCGAGCGTCCCCGGACGCAGCGCCTGCGGATTCTTTTCGTACTGGTAGATCCATGCGGGCGTGAGCCTCGATCCCACCGACCAGAGCGCCGGCCCGATGTAGCCCTTGTCGTTCTTATTGTCGATAATGTGGCAAGACTGACATGCAAACTTGCCGTAGTAGAGCCGGCGGCCCTGCTCGCGCATGGCGGGCGTGAATTGCGACTCCGTGATGGAATCACGATCGAAAGCGGGTGTCTGATAGACCGTCATCATGTAGTCCGTCAGCGCGTTGATTTCGGCGTCCGTGAGGTTGAACTTCGGCATTCGCCGGATCAGCGCCGGACGCAGCGTATTCGGGTTCTTGAGAAACTCCACGAGCCACGCGCGCTGCACCGAACTGCCTTCCCAACTGAGATCGGGGGCCATGTCGCCGCCACGACCGTTGATGGCGTGGCAACTGAAGCAGCGCAGGTCGTTGATCAATCGCCCGGCTTTTCCGGCCGGCTTGTAATCCGACTCATGTACCGCGGCAGTGCGCATCGCGGCAGGCTGTGTCTGCGCTCGATCGGTTTGAGCGAGCAGTGCCGTAGTTACCGCGTCGACTTGCTGCGGCGTCAACGTATATTGCGGCATCTTGAGTCCAGGCCCGAAGGCACGCGGTTTCCTGACCTTAGCGGCAATATAGTCGTAGATGGTGTGGCTTACGCCGGGGGCGAAAGCAAGCTGGGCGAGCGGCTTGCTGCCGATGCGCGTCAGCTCGGGCGCGAAGTTCTCAGGCTTTTTCACTCCATTGATTTCGTGGCAAGATGCGCAACCGTACTCCGTCACCAGTTGCTTGCCGTGCGCGATCTGCTGCGGAGTGGCGTCCGTGAGATGAACGTTGGCGAGAAAGTCGGTGTCCGCCTTCGCCTGCAGGAAGCCGGAGAGAATCGCGATTTCTTTGTCGGTGAAGCGATAGTGCGGCATCTTGGCCTCCGGGTCATACTCGCCCGGATTGCGCAGCCATGCCTGAATCCACTGCGGCTTGACTTTGGTGCCGATCTTCGTGAGTTCCGGTCCCAGGTCGCCGCCAACTAAATTGCCCGCCGCTGTCTGCACGGCGTGGCACGAAGCGCAGAAGGATTGCCCATAAAGGCTCGCTCCGGCGGTCGGGTCAGCGGTTGCGACCGGTAAGGCAGCCGCATGCGAGGCGGGAGCCGGCGTGCTCTGTGCGATCAGAAAGGCCGATATGTCACTCGCGTCAGCGTCGTTGAATTGAAAGTTCGGCATGGTGGCCGTGGATGAGTACGCTTTCGGATCCTTGATCCAGGCGAATATCCACTCGCGCGTTGTTTTATCGCCAACGTGAACGAGTGACGGTGGATGGTCGGTTGGGGCCACGCGCGTGCCATCCGGCAATTTAACCGTGTGACAGTTGACGCAACCGTAACGCTTCAGGATCTGTCTCCCGGCATTCAGTCGCGGTGTCCCTTCCATCGCCGACAAATGACACTGTCCACAGCCAGCCTCAATGTACTTCGCCGGCAGAATCGGCTGCTCCCAAGCGAGCGTGCTGTAATGCGCCTCTTCGACGGTGGTGGCGCCGCCCTGCCCACGGTGACACGGAGTGCACCCGAACTCATTCAGTGTATGTGGAATGGCGGGGTGCTTACGAAAGGGCTGCGTAGGTACGTCCGCCAGGCTTGTTTCCCGCACTCCGGTGTGACATGTGGTGCAGCGGTCGGTGACGCCCTGCTCGGGAAGCCATATCTGCTGCACGCCAGGTTCGAAGTGCTTTTCCAGCGTGGCGCCATCGGCGCGCGTCTTGAGAAATCTGCGGTACTGCCGCTGGTAACGCCGCCACTCGTTGAAGTGGTCCTTGGCGGGGGCAATCGCAAGCGAGATCAGCAGCAGCAAACTGACGGTGCCAAAGGCACGCGCACTGTCGCCGAAGAACATGCGCCGCAAGCGGTCGAATGTGTCCTTTGCGCCGCTCATCTCAGCTTCTCCACGGGAGAACCCATGACCATCCTGGGCCGCGGAAGAAGGTGCCAACTGCTGTCAGCACGGCCAGCTCGAAGAGAAACCAGGTCATGACCCAAAAGGAAAGCGGCTTTGACACCAGCCAGCGTCGAAAGCCGGTTGCACTCTCCGGCTTCGTAAGCGCCGCAACGATCATGAAGGCCCCGATGATCAGCGTCGGCACCAGGGCGACGATGACATCGAAAACGGCGAGAAAAATACTGAATGCGACAAACACCGCGGCAAAGATCCGTAGGCGAAGCGTGCGGTGACGCAGAAACATCCCCTCCGACTCGATGTTGATATTGAAATATGGAATGACAATGAGGGCCATGACGACCAAGCCGGGAATCAGCACGCCGGCCACGACCGGCGGGAAGTAGTGCAGTAGTTCCTGCAATCCCAGGAAATACCACGGCGCTTTCGCGGGATTCGGTGTATGCAACGGGTCGGCAAGTCCTTCGAGCGGAGCATCCCAAAATAACGCGAGCAGGACAAGAAAGATGGCCAGCAACTCAACCGCCGCCGCCACGCGCAGGAAGGCTTCGGGGTGCGTCATCACCAAGTCTTCGTCTTTTGTCTTTACCTGCGGCGAGGTTCGCCGGGTGATGAACGCCACTCGCATCGGCGTCCTCTGGGCATTGGAATCGACGCCAACAACGAAATCTTTGTCGCTCATTGCTGGATGGCCTCGTTTTTAGCCTCGCTGGGGATCAAAACCGGTTTCGGTTCGGGGCCGGGGTAAAGACCTCCATCCTTGCGAATGCGCCAGAAGTGGATGGCGATCAGAACGATCAGCCCCAGCGGAAGAATCATGCAGTGCAGTACGTAGAAGCGCAGCAGAGCGTTGGCGTTCACCTGGTGTCCGCCAAGCATGAGAAACCGCATCTTGTCGCCGATGAGCGGGACCGCCGACGCGATATTGCTGCCCACGGTTACCGCCCAGAATGCGAGTTGATCCCAAGGCAGCAGATAACCCGTGTAGCTCAAAAGCAGGGTTCCCAGCATCAGGAAAACTCCGATGACCCAGTTGAACTCGCGCGGGCCGCGATACGCGCCGCGATAGAACACCTTGAACATGTGCGCAAAAACCAGAAACACCATCGCGTGCGCCGACCATCGATGCAGATTGCGCAGGAACACACCGGAAGAGACGACGAACTGAAGGTCTTTCATGTCGTCATATGCCTGCGGCGCCGAGGGGTGGTAGTACAGCATCAGCAGAATGCCGGTAATCACCAGGATGGCGAACGTTCCAGCACTCAAGGCGCCAAGATACCAGGTGACGTTGAAGGCCAGCACACGCTTCCGAGCCTTCACCGAGAACAGGTGAAGGAAGACGTTTTGCTGCACCACCATTGCCCGGTGTAATTTGCTGAACCCTGGCCCGCTGCGAAACACTGACCGCCATGCACGGCTGCCGCGCGCAGCTTTCAGCAGGTCATCCATTGATTTCGGCATCGTCACACCCTGACCAGTTCGCGGCCGGTGATTATGTTGGAGCGATCGACCATCAGGTCGCCTTCGTCGGAAACCCACATCTTGAGCCTGGGCAGCGGACGCGGTGCAGGCCCGGCTATCTTCGTCCCATCTTTGTTGAACTTGCTGCCGTGACACGGGCACGCAATGATTCCCAACTCCGGCTTCCACGCCGTAATGCAGCCGAGGTGCGTGCAGATGGCGGTGAGCGCATAAAAGCCTTCGGCCGCGCGAACAATAAAGATGCCGGCTTGTGGATCGAGCGTGACCGAGTCGGGTGCATACAGGTCCGCTTTGCCTACGTTTACCAGCGGCGACGGTTCGTAGAGCACATTGGGCGAGAGGAACTCATAGCCGAACGCCACCGTTCCACATGCGGCCACCGCGACAGACCCCACGCCAAGTTTCACGAAGAACTGGCGACGGTTCAGGCTATCTTCTTGCTCAGCCGGTTTCTTTGCATCTTCAGACATGCAGATTCATCTCCCTCGCCGGACGTCCCCTTGCAGATACGTGGTCAGGTCCATCGATTGAATCGAGATCAAGCCAGTTTTTTCAGCGGGAATAAGGCTGTAAGCCTCCATCGTGATCGTGTCCGCCGGACAGCGCAGCGCACATAGGCCGCAGCGGATGCAACGGGTCTCGTCCTTCAACATCACCGAGCCGGTGATGACGCCAAGTTCGTCGGCCGCGATATCGCTCAATTCAACGCCTAGAACTTGAGGTTGGGTGTTGATGGCTGCCAGCGCCTCCGGCGTGAATTCGAAACGGTCGAGTGAGACCAACTGGAAACAGCTCTCAGGACAAACATCAATGCAGCCGCCGCATAGGACGCATTCGGTGCCGTCCTGCTCAGTGCCTTCCTGAATGGTGTTGATATAGCAGCGCAGGCAGCGGCGAGCCTCGGCCATGGCCTCTTCGGCGGTATAGCCCACCTCGACTTCGGTGATGCCGGTGCGACGTTCGACCGGCAGCATCGGAATCGGCGGCCGATCGAGCTCCATATAATCCTCAAGCATTCGGTGGCGGCTCAACACTTCAATTTCGATCAGCGGTTCGGGGTGCTTGCGGCCACGCAGGAATTCGTCGATTCCAACCGCGGCCCGCTTCCCGTCGGCGACACTGTCGATGATCAGTCGAGGACCGAAGGCGCAATCGCCTCCGGCGAATACGCCGGGAGCAGTCGTCATCAGCGACTCGCGGTCGACCACGACCAATCCGCGAGGCGAGAGTTGCACGCCGTCCTCCGGTCGCAGGAAATCGAGTTTGGGCGCCTGCCCGATCGCCATGATGACCGTGTCGCACTCAATGACTTTCTCGCTGCCCTCGCGAAACGTGGGAGCAAAGCGGCCGTTAGCGTCGAAAACACTCACCGTGTCGAGTGTTTGCAAACCGGCGACTTTGCCGTTTTCGCCGACAATTGCCCTGGGACCGAAGCCGGCGTGAATCGTGACTCCTTCAGTTTCGGCTTCCTCGATTTCTTCGATCGCCGCCGGCATCTCCGCACGCGTTTCAAGACACACAATGTGGACTTCGCGCGCGCCCAGACGCAGCGCCGAAAGCGAAATGTCCACCATTTCATGGGTCGCAACAGCAGCGACGTTCTCTTCCTTGGGAATAAACTCGTCCGTGGCGCCGTGCTCGCGCAGCACCTCGCGCGCCGCCGAACGTGCCACATCCATCGCAACGTTTCCGCCGCCAACTACGACGACGCGCTTGCCGATGGTGAACTTGTAACCCAGGTTTACGTTGAGCAGGAAATCGATGCCCTTGTGAACGCCGTCAAGGTCTACGCCGGGGATGGTGAGGTCGCGGCTGCGATGCGCTCCCACGGCGACGAGCACCGCATGGAATCCTTGCTCCCGCAATCCCGCGATCGTAAAATCACGTCCGGCCGCCTGATTCAACTTCAGCTCGATGTCGCCGGTTTCAAGAATCTCGCGCACCTGCGCCTCCACGACAGCGCGGGGCAACCGGTACTCTGGAATCCCGAGATATAGCATTCCTCCTGCAACCGGCGCCGCCTCGAAGATCGTGACCGAGTATCCCATCAGCGCGAGATCGTGCGCCGCAGACAATCCAACCGGTCCGGCGCCGACAACAGCAACTTTGAAAGGAAGCTTCTCCGTGGGTTGGGGTCGCGGCACTCCGCCGGAACGCGATTCGGGTCCGTAGTTTTCGGTGAGGAAGCGCTTCAACGCGCGGATGGCAATCGGCTTGTCGATGGTGCCACGGCGGCAAGCGGTCTCGCACGGATGAGCACAGACACGGCCACAGATGCTGGCCATGGGATTGGGATCGCGTGCGAAACGATAGGCCTCTTCAAAGCGTCCTTCGGCGATAAGCGCAACATAACGACCTGCATTGGTGTGAGCGGGGCACGCCATCATGCACGGAAAGTTCGTGTTGAGCCAATCCTTGTCGACCTTCTTGTTGAGGAAGCGCTTCTGTATCACTCGATTGCTCTCCGAACTTCTGAATGTGAACGGGAGTGGAGCAAACACTCCCGTTCCCCTGCACTACTTTGAAAGGGCGAAGTCGGCCTTACCGGAACCTGACACCGTCACCGGTTTGTTTTGCGTCTTCATCCCCTCATGCCAAGCGGTCGCAGTGTAGCTGCCATCGGGGACGTTATCGAGCTTGTAGTTTCCCGAAGCGTCCGTCTCCGCGAAGTAAGGCGAAGGACTCACAACGATATAGCCCGACATTTCCGGATGCACGTTGCACAACAGCGGCGCCACTCCGGACTTGTCGAACTTGAAGGAGCGCTTGTCGCCTTTCGGCCAAGTGCCAAGGTTATGACCGGCCTTCTTGTCGCCACCGACGGAGGGCCAGAAGACGTTGTGCTGCACGGTGTCGCTATTGAGAAAATCGACGGTAGTTCCTTGCTGCACGACAAGAACGTGGGGTTGGAACAGCAATCCCTTCTGATCCATCACAGGGTGCTTGTCGGGCGCCGGGAACGTCTTGCCGGCAGCATCGAGGTACACCACGGACTTGCCGCTCGCGCCAGAGACTTTCCCAGTGACAGTTCCGGCGGCTGCCGACAAGCAGAACGCGATAACAACGCTCACAACGGTGAACGACGCGCGCTTCATTGATTAGACCCTCCTAAGGTCGGGCTCCGCCTCTCGGCGAAGGTCAATAAACCCACTCGAGTCCAGCCGTCGCCGTGTTGGTACGGAACGGCAGAACAGGCGCAACGGGAGCACCGGTAATCGGGTTCACGCCGGCGGGGATTTGCTGGCGCGGCCGGATCTGGTACTCAAATGAGGTTTTGATGTTGGCGTGAATGAGGAACTGCACGCCCGGAGTGAAACGGTTACGAGTTTCAGAAACCGGGCCGAAGAACGGGGTTCCTATTGTGCTTGTCAATCCGTTCACGTAATCCGCGTGTGAGTTCACGGCGTCATAGCGCATGATCAGCATCGTCCACGGCAAAACCAGGTAATCGGCCTGCAGAAATCCTCCGGTGAAGGTCGATGGGCTGCCGCGCACAAAACCAACAACGGGCGCTGGACTTGCCGGGAACGGAGTGCCGCCAGTACCTACCGGAAGAAGGTTATGGTCGTGGCCGAACATGAGAAGCCCGAACAGGTTGAAAGTGCGATAGTTGAAGCTGAAATCGCCGCCCACGCGATAAAACGGCTCACGCGCCGTCAGCACCGCCGGAGTCGTGAGATCGCTTGCCACGCCGACCATGCGGTTCACCGAACGCCCGTACTGGTAAAACGTGCCCAGAGACAGATACGTATGATCGCGCGGTCCCATCTTGCCGGCGGCTTGCACGGCATTGCGGCTTTCTTTATCGCGCTCAAAATTGAAGCGGTACATGAAGTTGGCGTAGAGATCCTTGAAGTTTGAATCGGACTGGAAGCCAACGCCGCCGTTGTTCCCGCCGGTCGCGGATGGCACGAAGTTTGTATTCGCGATATTTGCTCCAGCGCTGGTGTTTTGATTCACCACCGCGAACGAGTACCAGTAGCCGCCAGTGTGATGGCCGCCGCTGATCTCAATACCCTGTGCCGCATCGGAAATGGCGGACTGATTGGCAACGTTCTGCAGACCCGCGGCTCCAAAGTTGCTTTGCGTGTAGACATCCCATGGACTGATGTTCCAGGACCGCGCCTGGCTGAACGGTAGATCGAGTTCGAACTGTCCCACCCGCAAACTGAGCGAATCCTTCGGCAGGTGCATCAGGCGGCTGACATTGACAAACCGCAGATAGGCATCACCCAAGCTGCCGTTCGAGTTGGCGCCGGAAACGCTGATGTCGTCGTCCACCCAGAAAGCGATGTCGCTGCCGAAATTTCCCGCAGTGAAGATGCTGAAAAAACCAGTCTCAAAGTCCGTGCGTGGCACCGTCGCGGGAACCGCCGGAACAAAAGTCCCGGTCGAGGTCTGAGCGGGATTCGGTGCGACCTGGAAGTTATTAGCGTTCTTTCCGACAACCTGGAAGAAGGTGTTCATGCGAAGGCCGATCGGTGGCTGGCCGGGGATCTTGCCGGGCCAGATGGAGTGCGGCCAAAGCTCCGCCTGCGCCGGCGCCCCAAGCATCACCGGCGGAATCTTGACCATGGATTCATCGTCTTGTGGGAATTTGAATCCGGCATCTTTGAATGCCTTGCCGAAATCGTTGAGCTTCGGGAAGTCCAGGTGGCAGGTACTGCATGAGGTGTTGTATTGGCGCGAGAAAGCCGGAATGGCTTTTGCCCGGCTCGGTCGCCAGAATGGAACCAGAAGAACCAGCACGGCTGCGATATACAGAGACCAATCGAGAACCCGTTTATTCATGAACGCCACCTCTAAGCCGTCATTGAACGCGATGCGCTTAGTCGCAAACCAACGTAATGCGCAGTTTGACGCTGACAGAGAATCCAGTGTTTGCTTGCTTTGTCACAGACACATGTGACATTCATCACAGGCAAAGGTGATGAGTGTAGCACGATTCAATCCGTCTGTGGCAAATCGACGGCAGAGAATTGTGCAGCACGGGAAGCAGAGCTCCAGAAAAATTCGGCCTACGTGAGATGCTGAACGGACAGCTCTAAATCTTGATCCATAGGGAAAACAAAAATCGATTTCGGGGCGAGAACGGTCACACGGCGGCCTTTGCTGCTGTGACTCAGCGAAATCGAAATCACGGTAAAGCCGACAGAGGAGAGGGGAGGTATGCTTGCTCGAGGGGATAGGAGCTAGTGAGAATAGAATCTGCGCAAACGGCCTACTTCGCCACTGGTTTCAGCCGACAGGCCCAATGCATGGATTGACCGCAGCTATCGACGAGGGGGCCTACCCCGAAATACTTGCGCAGTGAATTGAATCAAACACTTCCGGGCGCCGACCAGACGGCGCCCGTTTTATTGTTATGAGCGCCTATTGCAAGTTTGCGCCGCATTTTATCCAGGTTCTGGAATAGAGTCTCATTATTGGAATAACGATTTCCCCGCTTGTTCACGGAGGACAAAAGAATCCTTCGTTTTTCCGCAGTTTTAGCTTTCTCTGCCACGGCCATTACCGCGAAAAGAAATGGCTGCTTAATTGCTCTGCGAATGATGTGCTTCTTGCGAGCCAATGCGAGTCGTTGCCCTATCCGGGCTTTGCGGGTCGCCGCAGTTCTCGTATCCCGCTGGTAATCCAAATCTTGGTTGCCGGAATACACCCCGAAACTGGTGTTAGCGTGCAAGCGGTTGGAGAGACTTTAGCGGTGAATAGGCATGGCGCCTTGATCGGCACAAACTCGGGGCTGATGTCTGGCATGCGCTTATCCTCAGACAACGTCCCGAGTCGCTCTAAATGGCTTTCCTAGAGCGTGTTTCAAAAATAGTTTGGCCTCCTCACATCAAGTACATATGTGTGAGGCAGGGTGAGAGTCCAGGCAACAAAGCCGAGGCTCATGAAGGGAAGAGTTATGTTACGTGAACTGTTTTGCGGCTGTTACCACCTATTCTCGTGGCCGATAAAGCTGCCGGACGGCACCCATTATCAGGTCTGCCTCCGTTGCGGACAGGAATACGGCTACGATTGGGACCGGATGCGGAGAACAACGGCACTCACTTCTCGTGTAACTGAGACTCGGCTCTCGAACAGCTCCGTGCCCTGCGCGGGTCCTCACGGTATGCATCCTCGTGAAAACGCTCAAACGCATATCACCCCTCAGGTCGAGGCCGGTCAAGTTCCCTTGTCCTCTCCTTCTTCTCCTGTCTTCAAGCCACGGGGTGGACTTGATTCGAGAGTGGGCTCATCATGGTCTTGGTCTTGTGGATATGAGTAATAACGAACCCAGTGGTGGTGAAAGAAAGCTCGTGTACATCCCCATTATCCACACTCTGGCGGACATGGGGCGACTCGGCGCGTCAGTACAAAGTGCGAAACTCTCGGCGCTTGGGCGGCAGGGGTTGGCACGCAATGCGGCGGCGGTGGAGAAGATGTGGGAGGAGATCGAACGAGTCGTCGGGAAGCTGCGAGTGAGCCCCGGGAGCACGCGGGTCTATCAGGACGGATTGCCGGTTTGCGGACACGAGCAGGAGATTGTTTCGGAATTGGCGGAGGCCGGAAGCCGGAACCACAGGTTGCTTTTGAATCTTCAGTCTCGCGGCGCGTTACTGGTGGGTACGGAGTCTCCCGAACTGTTGCTTGAAGAATACCAACTCGCCAGCGCCGCATTGGCGGGACGAGTTTCCGATGCGAAGATTCGCCGTGATCGGTTACGCGACACGCTGCTGGAGAGGCGGGACCGTTATATTGCCGATCGCATCAACCGGACCTTGGGTACGGGGGAGACGGGCATCCTTTTCATGGGGATGCTCCACGAAGTCGCAAGGTCACTGAATGCTGATGTCCTGGTGGCTTATCCGCTTGGGTCTCCTCCCGTGAGGTAAGAGGCGATGCAGGAATGGGGTTCAGGGCAGGATTGCGCAGAGCCAAGGACGCACGCCTCCTCCAGGTTGATTACAAGACCCTTCATTCGAAAGTGAAGGTGTATGAAATTCAGATCGAGGGAGAACAACCACATGACTAAGAAACACAATGAGAAGACTTCCGAAGGCGGCTTCGAACTAGGGCTTGGCGGGATTCTCAAAGGCCTCGGGGATATGGCCGAGAAACTTGGGGAGCTGGCCAAGACCGGCGAGCAGCTATCCCGAACCGGTGAGATCCACGGGCCGGGCAAGGAAGTGAAAGGAATCTACGGGTTCACCGTCAAGGTGGGACTAGGAGACGACCGGGCGCGCGTCGAGCCGTTCGGCAACATTCGCCAGGACCGGGAATCCGGGCACACCGTTGTGCAGGAAGTTCGCGAACCCGTTGTCGATGTCTTCGAGGAAAAGGATCATGTATTGGTGGTGGCCGAGATGCCTGGCATCGGCGTGAAAGACGTGCAAATTACGGTGGAGGACGACCTGCTGACCATCTCAGTTGAGCGCGGCGACAAGAAGTATCGCAAGGAGGTGCTGCTGCCTGCGAGCTCTACTCGCGAGAAGACGCAGGTCACCTGCAACAATGGAGTAGTTGAAATCAAGTGTAAGAGATGAAAAGCCCGAACATGTCCACAGAGCGCATCGAAGTCACAGTTCTCAAGTTCAAAGTCACCGAGGCGTTGAGCAAGGACGTCGGGCGAGGGATTGCCCGCCTGGGTCCGGAAGACCTCGACAAACTCCAGGTCGCCATCGGGGACCCGGTCGAAGTGACCGGGAAGCGCGGGACTGTCTGCAAGGTGATGCCCGCTCACAAGGAACTTCGCGGGCAATCCCGAATCCAGATCGACGGACTGGTGCGTGAAAACGCCGGAGTGGGGCTGGACGAGTTCGTGCAGGTGCGGAAGACCAGTTGCCGCCCAGCCGAGCGGGTTGTGCTCGCCCCGGCCAACGTCCAGCCATCCGGGCGCGACCTGGATTATATCGGCAGTTTGCTCGACGGCCTGCCCGTACAGGAAGGAAGCCGGATCCGCGCAACGCTTTTTGGCAGCCGGTGGGTGGACTTCCGGGTAGAAAACACAACCCCGAAAGGCCCAGTCTGGATCAATCCAACCACCCAACTGGTCATCGGCAGTCCGCAGCAGGCCGGGGAAGCGGCCGCGCGTTCCACCTCTTACGAGGACATCGGCGGGCTGAAGCCGCAACTCCAGCGCATTCGCGAAATGATCGAACTGCCGCTGCGCTATCCGGAGGTCTTCGAGCGGCTGGGCATCGACGCACCCAAGGGCGTACTGCTCCATGGCCCGCCGGGCTGCGGCAAGACTTTGATTGCGCGCGCTATCGCGCATGAAACCGAGGCCAATTTCTATTCGGTGAGCGGTCCGGAGGTCATCCACAAGTTTTACGGTGAAAGCGAAGCCCATCTCAGGAAGATCTTCGAGGAGGCTACGCGCAAGGGTCCCAGCATCATTTTTCTGGATGAGATTGACGCCATTGCGCCGCGGCGCGAGAACGTGGTGGGGGAAGTGGAAAAACGAGTTGTGGCGCAACTGCTGGCTCTGATGGATGGGCTCGCGAAAAGGCGACAACTGATCGTAATCGCCGCCACCAACCTGCCTAACATGCTCGACCCGGCTTTGCGCAGACCTGGGCGGTTTGACCGGGAAATTGCCATCCCCATTCCCGACCGCTACGGGCGCGAAGAGACCCTTGCCATCCATAGCCGCGGCATGCCGCTGGCTGAGAATGTGGCCATGAGCCGCTTGGCCGAGATCACCCATGGCTTTGTGGGCGCGGATCTGGAAGCACTTTGCCGCGAAGCAGCCATGATTTGCCTGCGTCGCATCATGCCCGACATCGACTTCGCGCTGGCACGCATTCCTTATGAGCAGCTAGCCAAGCTCGAGGTCCGGATGGAGGATTTCCTCGATGCTTTGCGTGAGGTCGAGCCTTCCGCAACGCGCGAAGTGTTTGTCGAGGTGCCGGACGTGCGGTGGGAGGATGTGGGTGGCCTCTCGCAAGTCAAGCAGCGGCTCCTGGAGGCGGTGGAATGGCCGCTCCAGTATGCGGAGCTGTTCAGCGCCGCCAACATCCGTCCTCCCAAAGGAATTCTGCTGACGGGGCCGCCGGGCTGCGGAAAGACACTGCTTGCCAAGGCCATCGCCAACGAAAGCAAAGTCAATTTCATTTCTGTAAAAGGTCCGGCGCTGCTGTCCAAGTACGTGGGAGAGTCGGAACGAGGCGTGCGCGACATGTTTCGGAAAGCCAAGCAAGCGGCGCCGTGCATTATCTTCTTTGATGAGATCGACGCGCTTGTGCCGGCACGCAATGCCGGCGGCTCCGATGCCCACGTCGCCGAGCGCGTCCTGAGCCAGTTCCTCACCGAACTCGATGGCGTCGAGGAACTGAAGGGGGTGCTGGTGCTGGGCGCGACGAACCGGCCGGACATGCTCGATCCGGCCATCCTGCGCCCGGGGCGCTTTGATGAAATCGTCGACATCTCCTTGCCCGACGAGGAGAGCCGCCGCCTGATCTTTGAGGTTCATCTGCGGAGCAAGCCACTGGCACCCGGAGTGAGCGCTAGTAACCTCGCTGCAACCACGCATGGTTTTAGCGGCGCCGATATTCAAGGTGTGTGCGCTAAGGCGGCTCTGTGCGCAGTGCGGCGCGCTGTGACACACAGGATCGGGAACCCGGCGGACAACGCGGCGGTGATCATCGAGCCTGGCGATTTGGAAACGGCTCTGAAAGAAGCAAAGTGAATGAGTAATAGCGAGACGGCTTATTACTTGTATTGCCTGACACCTCGTGTATGCGATATCAAAGCGTCCGCGATCGGGGTGGATGGGCAACGTCCGGTCTCTGTGAGCGCTTGCGGGGGAGTTGGCGTAGTTTTTAGTGAAGTAGGGTTGGGAGAGTTCTGTGGCGAATCAGCGGAAGCGCGCCTGCAGGACTTGGCTTGGTTGGGACCGCGGGTTTGTCGCCATGAAGCTGTTATCGAGGAACTCATGAGCCTAGCGCCAGTGCTGCCGGCACGTTTCGCGACCCTGTTCACTTCCGTCGACAGCTTGAAGCAGTCTGTTCTTGAACACCGCAAAGCAATCACCGGATTCTTCGCTCAGCTCGGCGACAAACAGGAGTGGGCTGTCAAAGGGTTGCTGAATCGCGCTGAAGCACTGAGGGATCAGCATGCGCCGGAAAATCGAGTGCTGGCCGCTTCCCCTGGAGCTCGATATTTCCAGGAAAAGCGCATCAAGGCCCAGTTGGAACGGGACTTCAATCTCCGGCTGAAAGACTTCTGCCAGCAGGCGGCGGCGGCACTGGGAGAGCAGGCCAATGATTTCCGGGAGCGCAAAGTAATAGTGTCAGTTGCGGCTGGAAGTGACGCCGAGATCGTATTGAACTGGGCCTTTCTCCTCTCGCCGGCAACGATCGAAGATTTCCGCGTGCGGCTGGATCGGTTCAATAGCGGCGAAGCGTTTCCCGGCTTGATGCTGACGCTGACCGGTCCGTGGCCGCCCTATAGTTTTGCTCCGGATCTTTCCGGTGGCGCGAAGGCATGAAGCTCCTTCTTTACTGCATCGTCCAGCAAAACTTGGACGAACCTCTCCAAGAACCAGGAATGTGTGTCGTGGCGGCTCACGGATTGGCGGCCGTGGTTTCGCGGGTAGAGGAGACAAGTTCGGCGCCCAGCGTTTCCTCCGTGCTGGCTTTTGAGAAAGTAGTCGAGACTATTCATGCCAGACAGGCTGTCATTCCTCTGCGGTACGGCTGCCTGATGGAAAGCGAATCGGCAATCATCCGACTATTGGAAGACCACCGCCAGGAGTATGAGGCGCTCTTAGGCCGACTTCAGGGCTTGACTGAGATGGGAATCCGCGTCCTATGCCCAGCACGCCCAGAGATTCTCCCCGGGTTACCGTTGTCTCCCGGCGCCGCATACCTGGCCTCCCTGCGAAATCGCTACAGTTCCGGGGATAGCCTCGCTCCGGAGGAAGCTGAGCTGGCCGATCAGATCACCGGTTTGCTTTTCGGTTGTTATACAGAGCAGCGAAGAGAAATCTCGCCGGCTGAGCAGGGACGCTTAATCTCGCTGTACTTTCTGACGCCGAAAATCGACGTGGAGCGCTTTCGAAATAAGGCCCGGCAAATCTGTCCTCCCGGCGGCACGAAATTGTTGTTAAGCGGTCCCTGGCCGCCCTACAACTTCGCGTCTTCTCCAGCCAAGTCTCCCAACGAGTTCGGAATCGCATCGTTACTACAGTGATTCAATCAACGGGCGAACTACAGTGATTCAATCCTCTGGCGATGCTCCGGAGCACGGAAGTATGCATCGTTGCAGTGAGAATCCAGATTCCAGAATCCATTCCAGAAAGCTCCATGTGATCGCGACTGGCCGTCTGTAACAAAGAGCATACCTATAAGAATCTTGGGATTTCTGTCAACGCGCATGTCTCTATGCCAGAGAGCGGACACCCGGTTTCGTGGATTTCATGCCCGAAACCGCACAGAGGTCCGGAACAGAGCTGTCCAGGCTAACTGTCGAAGTCGCCGGATATTAGCCAGCTTGCGTAATCGCGTGGATCAATAAGACTGGTATATCGCTGACGCGGTCATGCAGCCGTTCAACACGAGTGAGCGGACCAGAGTCCACCGCAATATCTTATTAGTTTTCGAGAAGGATAAATCTCCTCATTGGCTACCCACGTGCTCTATCACGTCCCGAGGGGTTATACGTGAAGCCCTTTCAAATAGGAATGAACACACAATCACACAAAAGGAGAACGAAACATGGCGAAAGTAAATAAGTCCACGGATTCCTCGAGCTTGGCAGAAGTTGTTGACCGCATTCTGGACAAAGGCATCGTGATCGACGCCTGGGTCAAGGTATCGCTGGTCGGCATCGAGCTGCTCTCCATCGAAGCTCGCGTTGTGATCGCTTCGGTCGAGACGTATCTGAAGTACGCCGAAGCCATCGGTCTGACTGCCAGCGCCGCGCAGCCGGCGTAGTGCAGCGCCCAACATGGTTCCCGTTTCGTCCCGGTCAGAGGCCCTCAACAGGGGCCTCTCCCGGGTTGGGAGTCCAAAGGTACCCCAAGAGGTCACACGAGGTGAAAGGAGCTGATGCATGTTGACAGATGATATGACGCGCTTGTGCGGTGAAATCTGCGCAATGCGCAGGATGCGCGGCAGCATGATGAGCGAGTTGCAGCACGGTGCCACGGAGCGGAAGCAAACTGTTGCGGAGCTCTGCGCGCACATTGGCCGCGCTCGCACGACGATGGCGAAGCGAACAAAGCATGAACGCGTTGCTTTTCTGAACAACCTGAAGCGTTCGGTTAGCGCACAGCGGCGAGATATGCGAAACGACCTGGCGGGCGCTCGCAGAGCCTGGGCCGGCAAAAGTGCATAACAACAATCGGCAGGGACCGAAGTTCAAGCGGGCTGGAGCAATCAGTAGCCGCTCCTATGCAGGACCTGTCGGCAGGTTCGCTGCGCGGGTGGCTAAGTCACTTGGATAAGGCCCCCGCCAGCGGGCCGAGACGAGAGTCACCCGAGGGGAGGACAGAGGTGGGTATATTGACTGAATCCATGACGCAGTTGCGAGACGAGATTGTGTCCGCGCGCCATGCCCGAATGGCTTTGCGAGGCGACCTGGTCCGCCAGACTAACGAGTTGCGCACGCGGGTTTCCGCTTTGTGCGCCGGTTTTGCACGCGACCGTGCGGGCGCCCACAGCGCTTGGTTTGGTCCGACGCTTTCCGAACGTCAGACTGCGGAGAGACAACAGCAGCGCAGACTGGCGATGGAAGCAAGGGCAACACAGCCACCTGCGACACGGAAAGCGGAGCCGCAGAGGCACGAGCCCGCCGTGCGTGTCCCGTCACCGACTGCGCAACCGCCTGTTGCGCCCTTGCCGCGGGCCCCGAGGGCGTCGTTCAAGAGATCGAAGAAGCACTGATTCTTGCCAATAGAAAAGTGAGCATACCAATGGTGGAAACAGAGAGCAGAGAACTTGGGAGTGTGGTCCGCGTGCAGCCACAGGGGGACGATGTCCTGCCTGAGGCCAGTGACGGGTTCGTGGCAACCCCGCATATTCAGGCTTTGGCCGAAAGGGCGCTCGCGTACCTGGAAGTCGGTTATGCGGTACATTTTGCCGGCGCGGCGGGGACGGGTAAAACCACGCTGGCTTTTCACGTGGCGGCCAAACTGGGCCGTCCCGTCACTCTCATTCACGGCGATGATGAGTTTGGCAGCTCGGATCTGGTCGGTAAGGACGCCGGCTACCGCAAGTCCAAGACGATCGACAACTACATCCATTCCGTCTTGAAGACTGAAGAGAACATGAACACCCTATGGGTGGACAATCGCCTCACCACGGCTTGCGCCAACGGCAACACCCTGATCTACGACGAGTTCAACCGCTCCCGCCCCGAAGCCAACAACGCCCTGCTGAGCGTGTTGGAGGAGAGGATTCTGAATCTCCCCTCGCTGCGGCCGAGTGGCGCCGGATACCTGGAAGTGCATTCAGACTTCCGCGCGATCTTCACCTCCAACCCGGAGGAGTATGCCGGGGTTCACAAGACCCAGGACGCTCTGATGGACCGGCTGATCACGATCAACCTGGGCCACCTCGACCGCGAGACGGAGATCCAGATTGCGATGGCCAAATCGGGTTTGCCCCGCGGCGACGCCGAGATCATCGTGGACCTCGTGCGCGAGTTGCGAGGCACCGGCGTCAACAATCACCGGCCGACGATTCGCGCCACTATCGCGATCGCCAGGATTCTGGCCCACCGGCAGGCACGTGCGAGGCTGGACGATCCGATATTCCAGTGGGTCTGCCACGACGTTCTCACCACCGAGACGGCCAAAGTTACGTGCGACGGCCAGTCGCTGATGCCGGATAAGATCGACGAGAGCATGGCCAGAATTTGCGGCGCTGTTCTCAAGCCGCGGAGAAAACAGAGCCGGGCCACCTCGGCAGGCAATGGAAAGGACTGATGTTATGGCCATCCCCACGAAAGGTGTAAACAACATTCGCACTCTCTCCGGCCGGGTAGACCAAGTCTCCTTGCCGTACCGCAGCTACATGCAGATCACCTGCCTGGAGATGGAAAAGGCCCGCCGGAATATGGAGCGCAAGAGCGCCAGCGAGCGGATCGCGCTGATCGACGCCCGTCTCGAACAGATCGAGAAGACCAAGCAGGAACTGTTACAGGCTGTAACCACGTCGGGCCACGGGGGGGCGGGCCGCGATCTGAAGCCCGCGGCTCGGCGAAGCGCGGGTGGATTCAAGATCCGCTACTGAGGGAACAAGACCATGCTGACGGTCAGGGCCGCCGCCCATATGCCCACAAACCGACACCGCAGAAGCTTCCGCCTCTGCCCCTCGTCTACCGGTGCGTCACCGGCGCGAGTCGGCGTATCCCGCCTGCTGCGGGAGTGGCGTCGGCTGCTAAACGCGGAGTCGCGGCGTCTCTGGCTGGAGATTCGATGGCGATCGCACCTGCAACAGGTGCGGTCCACGCGAGTGAGGAGGAGTTATGAAAGGTGACCTTACGGCTATTGCTACCGGCCCGGGTCAGAAGTCAACTGTGCCTGTGGAAAGCGGAAGGAACTACATCTACGCCATCGTGGCGGGCAGCGAACCGCGGTCCTATCGATCTCTGGGCGTCGAGGGGAATGATGTGTATACCATCACCGATGGCCGCGTGAGCGCGGTTGTCAGCGGCTTGGCTGGTTCCAAGATCCGGCCGGCGCGCGCCAACCTGGCGGCCCACCAAGCAGTGCTCAAGTGTCTGATGACCGACACAACCCCGCTGCCGATGGCCTTCGGCACGATTGCCGCCAGCCCGGAGGGTATCCGCAGAATCCTGGTCCGGAATCATCACGCCTTCGAGCAACAGCTCAAACGGGTGGCCGGCAAAGTGGAAATGGGGTTGCGAGTAGCTTGGGACGTACCAAATATCTTCGAGTATTTTGTCAACACGCATGCTGAACTGCGCGTGGCGCGGGATCGCCTGGTGAACGCCCGCCACGAGTCCAAGGCTGCCGTTCCCGAGTCTCAGGAAGAGAAGATCGAACTGGGCCGGATGTTCGACCACCTGCTCAATGATGACCGGGAGGCCCACGCCCGGAAGGTGCGGCACGTGCTGGCCCCTGTGTGTATGGAATTCAAGGCGAACCTTTGCCGCAAAGAGCACGAGGTCATGAACCTGGCATGCCTGGTGCGGCGCGACGCACAGGAGGAGTTTTCCGCCGGTGTGTTCGAGGCAGCCAAGCTGTTCGACAACAATTTCACCTTCGACTATAGCGGCCCCTGGGCGCCGCACAACTTCGTCGAACTCGATCTCAACCTGGAGGAGTGAATGCTACTGGTGGACGATATCCTCTTTTTTCCTGTTAGCAGCATTCTCTGGGTCTTCCGGGAAATCAGCAAGATCGCCCATGAGGACCTGGCTGGCGAAGCCCAGTCGATCACCGAACAACTGAGGCTCCTCTACATGCAACTGGAAACCGGCCGGATTAATGAACAACAGTTTGATGCCGAAGAGAAGCTCTTGCTGGACCGGTTGGACGCAATCGATCGCCGTCTGAAAGGCGAGGAAGAATCTGAGGAATCGGACATCGCGGCGACCGCGAACGAAACTAGAAATGGGTGAGGGAGAAATCGGCGTGAGCGCGCGGATGCCATTATTTTTCGACAAGCAAGGCCTCCAGCTCCTGCTGTTCGGCGGCAAGGGCGGAGTGGGCAAGACGACCTGTGCCACGGCGGCTGCACTGCGCATGTCCGCGCTCGCCCCGAGCCGTTCTTTTCTGTTGGTTTCCACGGACCCTGCCCACTCCGTACGGGACAGTCTGGCAGGTCATGTTCCCTCAGGCAATCTGGAAGTGCTGGAGCTTGACGCGCAGCAATACCTCACTGCATTCCGCGAGCAGAACGGCCCGATGCTGCGGGAGATTGCCGCCGCCGGCACTTTCCTGGACGATGAGGACATCAATCAATTCCTGAGCCTCTCCCTGCCCGGTCTTGATGAGTTGATGGCCTTCTTCGAGATTTCCTCCTGGGTGGAGGCCCGCCTGTACGACTGCGTCGTGGTGGATACGGCGCCCAACGGGCACACCATGCGCTTGCTGGCCATGCCCGAACTGATTCGGCGATGGGTTGGCGTGTTGGAGGCGATGCTGGCCAAGCGCCGGTACATGCGGCGGGTGTTCAGCCGGGATGGCAGCCCGGACCGCCTCGACCTGTTTGTCAACAAATGGAAATCCTCGCTGCAGCGAATGGAGAGTCTGCTGCGCGACCCCGCACGCTCCCAATTCGTTCCCGTCACGATTGCGGAGCCGCTCGGCGTGTATGTAACACTGGGGTTGTTCAAGAATCTGTTGGGCCGGAAGATACCGGTATCGGATCTGATCGTGAATCGGCTCCATTTCGAGAGCGATTGCCTGGCCTGCTCGGCCGCCGCCTCGGTCGAGCAGTTCCAGATCCAACAACTCCTGGCTGGGATTGATGTCCCTTGTTCAACCTGGGGAATTGAGCTGTTCGCGGAAGAGGTTCGCGGGCTCGAGCTATTATCCGGATTCTGGGAACACGCGCGACAGATCTCTCGAACACCAGTGAGTTCGGCCAGGCTTGGCTTGTCCTACGAGCCGGCCGTGTTGCATCCGGCTCCGCCCCCGTCTCCTAAGATGAAGTTTATGCTGTTTGCGGGCAAAGGCGGTGTGGGCAAGACGACGCTCTCGTGCGTCACTGCCGTGCGGCTGGCCCGTGACTTCCCCGAGAAGCGGATTCTGCTTTTCTCCACCGATCCGGCCCATTCGCTCTCCGCCTGCTTGCAAGTGGAAATCGGCCCCCGGCCGACAGTGCTTTTCCCTGGCCTAACCGCCATGGAAATCGACGCGCAGGCGGAATTCGGGAAGCTCAAAGCGCGTTACGCCGAGGACCTTAAGCGCTTTCTCGAGTCCGTATCGCGAGACTTCGACCTGACTTTTGACCGTGTGGTTCTCGAGAAGATGATGGACATGGCGCCGCCAGGGCTGGATGAAATCATGGCGCTCACGCGCATCATGGATTTTCTGAGCCGGGACAGCTACGACCTTTTCGTTCTTGATTGCGCACCGACCGGCCACCTGATTCACTTGCTGGAACTCCCGGAGCTCATCAACGAGTGGCTGAAGGCCTTCTTTAACCTCTTTCTAAAGTATGCGCACATCCTGCGATTGCCCGGATTCGCCGAGGAGCTGGTGGCGACCTCCCGGAACTTGAAGAAACTCCGGGAACTGCTCCAGAATCCAGCCGCCTCCGTGCTGTACGCGGTGAGCATCCCCACCCGCATGGCGCTGGAGGAAACCGAGGATCTGGCGGCCGCGTGCGACCGGCTGGGCATTGCCGTCCCGCTCGTGTTCCTGAACCTTATGACGCCGTCGGGCGATTGCCGCTTGTGTTCGAGCCTGCGGCGAAGGGAGCTGCTGGTGGCGGAGAGTTTCCGGCAGGTATTCCCTGAGAAGCAACAGACGCTGATTTACAGACAGCCGGAGATCGCCGGGCTGGAGCAACTGGAGAAGTTTGGGCGGCGCCTGTACCAGCCCGCCGTACAGGAGATGGTCAGCCGTGTTCACGCCTGGACTATGCGCGCTGGAGGAAAGCGAACGCGTTTCGATCTGCGAGGTCCTCGACCGTGTGCTAAACAAGGGCGTCGTCGTGGCAGGTGAGGTGACCATTTCGGTCGCCGACGTGGATCTCCTGTACTTGGGTCTGAATCTGGTCTTGACCTCCATCGAGACCGCGCAAGGGAGCCTGGCGAACGGGCAAGCAGCCGCCGGTTTGGCACTTGAGATCGGAAAGGGGAAGACCAATGAATCCAGTCGGTACAACGCGGGTCGAGTCTGAATCGATCCGGGACTTTGCTCTTGTGATGCAGCAGGATGGCAGAATCCAGCCGCGGGTGCCGCACAACGGAACTCCGAGCCGGACTCGCCTGGATCTGGACCCGGACCGTCTAAAAAACGGACTCGGACAACTCGTCCTCACCCTCATCAAGCTCTTGCACGAAGTGCTGGAGCGCCAGGCGCTCCGGCGCATCGACGCCGGCTCGCTCACCGAGCAACAAATCGAGAGGCTGGGTCTCACTTTGATGCGTCAGGCGGAAGAAATCGATCGGCTGCGAAGAGAGTTCGGCCTCGAAGAGCAGGACCTGGATCTCGATCTAGGGCCCTTAGGGAGGCTTTTCTAGCAGAGGAGATTCAATATGCCCCAACAGGCAGTTACGCACGCGTTGCAGAGTTCGACTCTGTCCGATGTCCTCGAGCGGGTACTGGACAAAGGCGTTGTCATCGCCGGCGACATCAAGATCAAGCTAGTGGACATTGAGTTGCTGTCCATACAGATCCGCCTGGTGATCTGTTCGGTGGACAAGGCCAAGGAGATGGGTATGGATTGGTGGGTTAACAACCCAGTCTTTTGTAGCCAGGCTCCTCAAGGACAACTGGAAGCTTCTCTTGCCAAGATCGACGAGAGGCTGGCAAGGCTTGAGGCTCCCTCACCGAGAGAGGCGGTCATGGCTTGAGGTTCACTGGCCCCGTGCCCGTCGGAATACAACGTCGACTACCGTGTGATCTGGCCTAACGGCATTGTGCGCTGGCCCACCAGACGGCGCCCGTTCTACTAAACATAGCGTCTTAAGTAATTGCGCATAATCTCCGCAAGGTCACATTGCCGCGCATCCATAGCGCGAATTGGGCCTCGACGGAATTGACGACTTCGCTGAGCACGGGAAAGTATCGGTTGTGTAAGCATTGCCGCCGAGTAAGCTTCCAAACCCGTTCGATTGGATTCAGGTCTGGGCTGTAGGGCGGCAGATAGTCCAGGGTGAATTTGTCTGCATGTTCCTCCCGCCAGGTTCGGTGTAGCCGGGCATGGTGATATCGGGCATTGTCGGTGATCACGATGACCCGTTGCGGTCCAGTGGTGCTGGCGCGATATAGAGCTTTCAGGAATGCGAAGAAGGTGACCCCGTTGAACTTGTCCGTCTCGCGATGGAAGAAGAACTTGCCGTCGCGAAGCCGAACAGCACCAAAGTAGCCTACGCTGCGGCGAGTGGGATGATGCAGCAAAATCGGATCTTTGGTCTCCGGCGGAATCCACATCTGGCAGCGCGACCCATGTTGCTGAAAATGCACCTCGTCGGTCGCCCACAGCTCCACGTTCGGATCTGCCATCAGGGCTTGGAGTTTTTTTTATGCGCTTTCTGTCGTTCTGGGTCCGCCTGCGCCACCATCGGACGCGGCTTGCGTAAACGGAACCCCAATTGTCGAAAGAGTCTCTGGCACTGGCGTACCCCTAAGCTGGCTCCATGCTGTCGTTCGATCCATGCGGCCAGGGTCTTGCCGTCCCATAAATTGCCGCCCATACCTACCTCTCTCGGCGCCTTGCGAAGAACGGTATCTACCTCCCCCAATTGCTTTCGGCTCAAACGGCGTGGCCGACCGGGACGTTCGCCTTCCTGCAAACCCGCCAACCCCTCCTCCTCGAACCGCCCCACCCAGTATTCGACCGAGCGGGGAGCATCGCCCAGCAAGCCAGCGACTTCCGGGCAGGTCAAGCCTTGAGCCACTAAGAGCACGCCATGCAAGCGGTGATCGTAGCGTGATTCTTCGGATCGTCGAATCTCGTCTTGCAGCCCGAGAACCACAGTTGCGGAGTCGGCAATGCGAAGTGCTTTCATGTCC
>JBEKBO010000048.1:0-30306 GCA_050015355.1 Candidatus Korobacteraceae bacterium
GACGTGGCTTCAGTCGAGGTTTACCACCTCCGCTGGGGCCGCATTGGTCGGCTAGAATCAACTGAGTTTCCAAAACCACCCTTGCCCCCGCCTGTTCGTTAGCTTATCGACGGATTAGGGCGGAAACAGGTTAGCCGGCGGCTAGACCGGATTCGCGGAAGGTATGTCCCGGAAAGAGCCGGGCGTTCGGGGTCCCCGGCAAACGCTGCTTTTGGCGTTTGCCGGGGTGAAGTTAACGCCCGGCGGTGATATCAGGGATACACCAACCCCGGAATTGCTCTAGTTGACCTTGTCCTCATCCGAATCCAGCAAGTCGTCCGGCACATCCAGGTAAGTGCCCGGATACAGGGCGGCACGCAGGCATTCGACATGGCAGAACAGGCTTTGCGTGAACTGCCGTGAGCGTTCGCCGTCGAAGCAAGTTGTGTATGCCAACAATCCGGCGTCTGGACCGGCTTTCTTAATCGTCTTGCCGCAGAAGCAGCATTGGAATCGCACCCCGGAATCCTTTCCTGCTGCGCGCCAGTGCGATTCATAGTTATACCGCTCAACATAATGCAAGTAAGGCGGCGACCGAAGCCGCCGTCCTAGATGCGTCTGTTGGGGTACTACATCAGCGCCAGTTCCGCCTCGACCAGGTTATCCTCCATGTCCGTTTTCACCTTGAAGCCCAGCTTCTGCACCATCGAGCGCATCTCGCGGTTCTCGCCAAGCATTACGGCGTTGACCTTGGAAAGCTTCTCGTCTCTGGCGATGAGCACCATCTGCCGGTAGAGTTCCGTGCCCAGGCCCTTGGCCTGGAACTCGTCGCGCACGATCACTGCCAACTCGGCCTCGTTGCGGCCATGCAGCTTGCTCATGCGCGATACCGAGATGATCTCACGGTTGCCGTCCGGCTTCTTGTGTTCCACCACCAGCGCCAGCTCACGGTCATAGTCGATGAAGCAGATGCGGGTCAGGCGTTCATGCGCGGTGCGCTGACTGAGCTTCAACGGCTGGAAGTAGCGCATATAGACCGAACGCTCCGACAGCTTCTCATGGAAATCGACAATCAGCGGCTCGTCTTCCGGACGAATCGGCCGGATCACCACCTTTTCGCCGTTCTTCATCGTCCATTCGTTCACGTACTGCACTGGATACGAGCGGATCGCCGCCTTAGGCAGCTTATCTTCCGCCACCTCAAGTCCGTGAACCACCACGCGCGCATCCAGTGCCAGCAACCGTTCGGGCGAGGCCAGCAGTGGATTGATGTCGATCTCCTTGATCCACGGCTGTTCGACGACCAGTTCACTGAAGCGCACCATCAAGGTCGCCAGAGCCAGCATGTCCACCGGTTTGCGCCCGCGGACACCCTTCAAGGCCTTGAAGATCTTGGTCTGCTCCATCATGCGCATAGCCAGGGTGCTGTTCAGCGGCGGCAGAGCCAGAGACTTGTCCTTGAAAACCTCAACCAACTGTCCGCCCGTTCCAAACAGCAGAACCGGGCCGAACTGCGAATCGATGCTCGAGCCGAGGATGATCTCGTAGCCCTCAAGCTTCGCCATCGGCTGCACGGTCACGCCCTGGAAGTGCTCGGCGCCAGCCTTCTCGGTCACCGACTGCTTGATGCCCTCGAAAGCCTTGCCGACGGCATCCGCGTCGCGCAGGTTCAACAGCACTCCACCCACATCGGTCTTGTGGCTGATGGTCAGCGAGTGCAGCTTCAACACGATCGGATAACCCATCCGGTTTGCAATCGCGATCGCCTCTTGCTTGCTGAGGGCGATCTCGGTCGGAACCGTCGGGATACAGTAGGCTTCCAGCAGTTTCTTCGATTCGTATTCGGTCAGGATTGTGCGGCCGGAATTGCGAACCGAGTTGATGATCTCGGCCGCCTTCGGGCGGTCGGGACCGCTATCCTCCGAGCCCATTTGCGGAGTCTCGTAGATGCCCTTGAGGTTGTACGAGTACTTCCACATGTAGTTGAAGGCGCCGGTCGCCGTATCCGGGAATGCAAAGGTCGGAATGCCCGCCTGGTTAAGGATTTCCACGCCGGCCTGAACGTTGTTTCCGCCCATCCAACTGGCCAACACCGGCTTTCCCAGGCTCTTGGCGAACGGGCGCAGCTGTTCGGCAATCTGCGTCGGATTCGTCATGCCTTGCGGGGTTAACACGATCAACATGCCATCGATGCTGGGGTCCTTGGCGGCGATTTCGAGTGCCTTCACGTAGCGTTCCGGCTCCGCATCGCCGAGGATGTCCACCGGGTTACCGCGGCTCCAGGCGGAAGGTAATACCTTGTTGAACTCTTCGATGGTTTGCGGCGAAAGCTCCGCCAATTCCCCGCCACCGAAGATCAGCGCATCGGTAGAGAGCACGCCAGGACCGCCGGCATTGGTGATGATGCAGAGCCGGTTACCCTTGGGCCGCGGTTGCTTGGCCAGCACATCCGTCACGTAGAAGATGTCGCCGATCGAGTTGACGCGCAGTACGCCGGTGCGCCGAAAAGCCGCTTCCAGCACATCGTCGCTGCCCGTCAACGAGCCGGTATGCGATGCCGCCGCTTTGGCCGCGGCAGCCGTGCGTCCCGCCTTGATCACGATGATCGGCTTGGTCAGCGAGACTTCGCGCGCCGCCGAAAGGAAGGAACGTGCATCGCCGATCGACTCCATGTAAATCACGATGCTGTTGGTGCGGGGGTCATTGCCGAAGTAGTCGATCAAGTCGCCCCAGTTCACGTCCAGCATGGAGCCGATCGAGACGAACGAACTGAAGCCGACGTTCTCCTTCAAACTCCAATCCAGAACCGCCGTACACAGTGCGCCGCTCTGGCTGATGAAAGCCACGTTGCCGGGCCGCGCAATGGTGGTGGCGAACGTTGCGTTCAAACCCATGATCGGGTTCATCACGCCGAGGCAGTTTGGACCGATCAGGCGCATCTTGCCGCGGATCGTGTCCATGATCTCGGCTTCCAGCTTCTTGCCGGCCTCGCCGACTTCCTTGAACCCGGCTGAAATCACGATGGCCGCGGGGATGCCAAGCCCGACCGCTTCCTTGATCAGGGGCGGAACACTTTCCGCCGGCGTCGTGATAACCACCAGATCAACCACTTCCGGCAAATCCGTCAACGAGGGATACGTGCGAATGCCGAGAATATTAGACCGCTTGGGATTCACTGGATAAAGAGTCCCGCCAAACGGACTGCTTAACAGGTTCCAGAGGACGTTGCGCCCCACGCTTCCGGAACGTTCTGAGGCGCCGATCAGGGCGACGCTTTGAGGTTTAAAGATTGGATCCAGGGGATGCACGTCCGGCCGCAGTACATCATGCGCCGGGTCCGTGACAGGCAGCCCTTTCCCAACCGCTTTTCCGATGGCTTTTCCAACAGCTTTTCCAACAGGAGTCATGAGACCTCACCTTGCGAAATGAAAAATGTATTTATGATTGAATCGATGGCAACAGGCTGCGAACCAAAGCTTTTGAATTCGAACAAGAAAGGAATCGCGAAAAACATCGCTTCTTGCGGTCAACACCACAGCGTGACGAATTGCATCGTCCTGTGTTACGGCCACCTTCCCTCCTCGTGGGGAAACTGCGTTAGGCTATCCGGCTGCTGCCATGCGGTGGATAGCTAAACCGCAGTCGTCAAAAACAACCAGGTTGTTCGCTTCTGTCTGTCTCAGAGTATCATCCCGGGGGCCGCTCGCACAGTGCGCATTGCCCTTGTGTTTTCAAGAATTTACTCTATAATATGTCAATTGTGACACGGTCATTGGCGGACTCTGACCCTTCTACCCGCCTGCGGCATCAAAAATCCATGCGCAATCTCTTTGTCGTCCCGCTACTGTTTATCGGCTTGTTCCTTTCCGTCACCCCCGGCTGGGGCCAGCAACCCGCGGGGTCCCCGCCACGCGCCGTGGTTGCGAATGCTGGGGCAGAGGCGGCGCTGGAGGTCGCAGTCAACGGGCCTTTCCAGTTCGTCGCCTACGGCGACATCAGGTTCACCAATCCCGCCAACGTCGCGCCCAGCAATGCGGAAGTTCGCAGGGCCCTGGTCAGCCAGATCGCATCCCTCAACCCGAGATTTATTCTTGTCAGCGGCGACCTGGTTCTGCAGGGTGATAACCCCGCCGACTGGGCCATCTGGGACGCCGAAACCAAGCCTTGGGCGGATGCGAAACTGCCTGTTTTCCCCACCATCGGCAATCACGAGCTTTACAAAGATCCAACGGCCGGTTTGCGGAATTACTTCCAGCGCTTTCCTGAACTGAAAAACAGCCGCTATTATTCCGTGCGGGCCGGCAACACACTCACGCTGATTTTGGACAGCTCGCAAGACGAGACAACCGGTGCGCAGGGACAGTGGCTGGCCGGCCAACTCGATCACCTCCCCAACGACATTGCTTTTGTCTTCTTCATGCTGCACCACCCGCCTTACACCAATTCCAAGGAGGGTTTCTTGGGAGGGGGCGGTCATACGGCGCGCGCTTCCGAGCAGGCGCTGGCGAAAATGCTGGAAGAACGCCAACTCAAGACCCGCCCGCACTTCATTGTCTTTAGCGGTCACGTCCATAACTACGAACGCTACGAGCACCATGGCGTGACCTACATTGTGACCGGAGGCGGCGGCGCGACCCCGTACTCTATCTTGCGTAAGCCGGGGGATGGATACCGGCAGACCGGCCCCACCTACCACTATTGCGTGGTGCGCGTGAACGGCACAAAGCTCGAGCTCGACATGATGAAACTCGAAATGCAAAACATGCAGCCGCATTTCGCTCGCGCCGACTCGGTGGTCATCATTAGCGCGCCCGCGCCGCCCGCGAAAGCCGCCTCGGCCAAATAGTTTCCGACCGCCGATGAACGTGATTGCGGCAAGCAGCCGTTGGAGAAGCAGGGATACCCCGGGGATCGTTGCCAGCAGCCTGAAATCGTCCCATCGGGCGTCGTCCACGGCGCCAGCGTCAGCTCTGCTGATTGCCGGCGCATCGAAAGCTGCTGAGACAATGGTACAATTTCCGTTCAAACTCTTGAGCACCCGGAAGTTGGCTTGGCGCAGAGCATGGAACAGGAACAGAAAAGCTTCACTTACGCCGACGCCGGCGTCGACATTGAGCGAGCCAATCGCACCAAGCAACGCATTAAATATTTGGCTCACCGCACGTTCAACAAGAACGTACTGAGCGAAATTGGCGGATTCGGCGGCCTGTATCAGGTCGACAAGAAGAAATTCAAGGATCCCGTCCTCGTCTCCAGTGTCGACGGCGTCGGCACCAAGTTGAAGCTTGCCTTCGAGATGAACCTGCACCACACCATTGGTGGCGACCTGGTGAATCACTGCGTCAACGACATCGTCGTGCAGGGCGCAACCCCGCTTTTCTTCATGGACTACCTGGCTGTCGGCAAGCTCGACCCGGAAGTGGCCGAAAGGATCGTGGGCGGAGTGGCCGAGGCCTGCAAGCATAATGGCTGCGCGCTCATCGGCGGCGAAACGGCCGAGATGCCGGGCTTTTATCCGCCGCAGGAATACGATCTGGCCGGGTTCATCGTCGGCGTCGTCGAGCGCGACCGCATCATCACCGGCAAAGCCGTGGAGGTGGGCGATATCCTGTTGGGCTTGCCTTCCAACGGACTGCACACGAACGGCTACTCGCTCGCCCGCAAGTTGCTGTTTTCCCTTGCCGGATACTCGCCCGAGTCTTACGTCAACGAGATCAAGGGCAAGATCGGCAACGAACTGATGAAGCAGCATCGCAGTTACTGGCCGATTCTTCGCCGCCTCATCGAAGCCGATACCATCAGCGCCATGGCGCACATCACCGGCGGAGGCATCACCGATAATCTGCCCCGCGTGTTGCCCAAAGGAACCGGCGCACTCGTCGAAATGGGGACGTGGCCCATCTTGCCGATCTTCGAGCACCTGCGAAAGCTGGGCAACATCGAGCCCGCGGAGATGATGCGCACCTTCAACATGGGAATCGGCATGCTGCTGGTCGTCTCGCCCAAGAAGTTCAAGAAGGTTCAGGGCATCCTCGAACGCATCGGCGAAAAGGCGCACGTGATCGGCCGTATCGTCAAGGGCGACCGCAAAGTACAGTACACGTAAAGCGGTTCATGGTTGCGGGCAATTGGTTCTTCTTCCGCGGAGAGCCAAGAACAAACAAGGTGTAGTCGCCCGGCAAGTCAACATCGGAGGCGTCATCCCGACCGAAGTGCCGAGCGCCAGCAGCCGGAGCAGCCACGCTGCCTACCCGACACGGCACTTGATGAGCAAGAAACTGTTCGGGCACGGAGTGGAGGGATCTTGTGTTTTCCTGCGGCAAAGCAAAACAAAAGATTCCTCGACTCGCGCCGTAAGCGGCGCTCGCTCGGAATGACGTTGTTCGGCGGGATACAGCAACTCGGGAACCGCTCTAAGAAGGCACGACTGCATTTATGAATCTCGGCATTCTTCTCTCCGGCCGCGGCTCCAATTTCGAGGCCATCGCCGACAACATCGATGCCGGCCGCCTCGCGGCGAAGATCTCCATCGTCATCTCGAACCGCGCCGATGCCGGCGGCATTGAAACCGCCCGCCGGCGCAGGCTCAATGCGCTGGTCATCCCCAGCAAAGGCCGCCAGCGGGAAGAGCACGACCGCGATGTGGTGGCCGCGCTGCGCCAGGCGAGCGTCGATCTGGTCGTCCTCGCCGGCTACATGCGGCTGCTGTCGCCCTGGTTCATTCAGCAGTTCCCGCAACGCATTCTCAACATCCATCCATCTCTGCTGCCCGCATTTCCCGGACTGGAAGCTCAAAAGCAGGCCTTTGACTACGGCGTACAAATCAGCGGCTGCAGCGTCCATTTCGTCGACGAGCACCTCGACCACGGGCCGATCATCGTGCAGCGCGCCGTGCCGGTGCTGCCGGACGACGACGAGCACACGTTAGCCGCGCGCATCCTGGAGCAGGAACACAAAGCCTACACGGATGCGATTCGCATCGTGATCGAGGGAAATTACCAGATCATCGGCCGCCGCGTCGTGGTGGCCAGCCTCCTGTAGGGATTGATTGGGGCCGACAACTTATCGGAGCGCGAAGGATCTGCTTTTGCTGAAGCATGAGAAATGCAGATCCTTCGGCTTCGCTTCGCTCTCCTCAGGATGACGCCATTCCAGGGAAATGGACTCATGGAGGCTACGCCAACAAGAGAACTGTTTTAGCCCTTGATGTCCTTGATCAGTTTCTTGCCCATGTTCTGGATGAAGGCCTGATCGGAGCCCACGATGATGTACTGGAATCCCTGCCCGATCAGCTTCCTGGCGCTTTCGGCGTTGGCGGCGATGATGCCGGCGGCCTTGCCCGCGGCGCGCGTCTTTTTGCAGATCATGTCGATCGCTTCCAGCACCTTGGGATGATTCGGTTCGCCGATGACTCCCAGCGCCTGCGTCAGATCGAACGGGCCGACGAACATGACATCCACGCCTTCGACGGAGAGCATTTCGTCGAGGTTCTTGATCGCCTCCGCCGTTTCGCAGTAGACGACCACCATCGTATTCGCGTTCTCCAGCTCGGAGTATTCCTTGGGATTCATATTGCCGTAGTTGGCTGAACGCTGGCTGGCCGAGTAGCCGCGATTTCCGCGCGGAGCGTATTTCGCCCGCGATACGACGAGTTCGACTTCTGCCTTGGTGCTGGTTTCCGGCACCATGACGCCGAACGATCCCGCATCCAGAGCTTGCAGGATCTGCGCCCGGCTGTTTTCCCGCACCCTTACGGTGGGCACGATCCCGGTGGCATCGGCGCAGCGGATAAGGTTCACCATCGTTTCCTTGCTCATCGATGTGTGCTCGTTGTCGATGACGATGACATCGAACCCGGCATTGGTAATCAGCTCCACCGTGCACGGGTCGGTCATCTTGACGAAAGTTCCGATCACGCTCTTGCCTTCCTTGAGCATTTTCTTGACTTTGTTTTCTTTAATCATGTTCCTTCCTTGATTGCTATCTGTGATGACGAAAAACCTGATTGGGGCCGGTGCCACCGTCTACATCAGCCCTATCCATTTCCACCAGGTCAAGGCGGTGATGATCCATGCAAGCCAGATCCCGATTCCGATCGGAATGGCTGCCCGCAGCAGGTCGTTCGACTTGTAATGCCCGGTCTGCATGAAGATCAGGTTGCCGGTGGTGTTAAACGGCAAAAACAACGCATAGGCCATCATGATGGCCAATGGCAGGCAGAACCTGGCGATATCGAATCCCAACGACTGCGCGATGCCGATATAGATGGGCGCCATGACTCCGGTCATCGAGGTCGTGGTCGACCAGATGACGTGACTGAAAATGCTGAATCCGATCAGCAGCATCAGCAGCCAGAAGTAAGAAACGTCCTTCAAGCCGAGCGAGGCGAACGCCATCTTGATGATGACGTCCACAGCCTTGGTCTGCGCCAGGCAGTTTGCCATGGTGGTGACCCCACCGACGTACACGAAGAGTTCCCATGGCAGCGAGTATTGCGCGTCTCGCCATTCCAGCACACCGATCGGACGCGGCAGGAAGATCAGCGACGAGATGACGAAGGCAATCATCGTTGGGTTCAGATGATGGAGCTGGTCGGTGGACCACAGAATGATGGCGAGCAGGAAGAAGGTAACGGCCCTTTTTTCCGGCGCGGTTATCGGCCCCAGAGCGATCAGGTCCACGTTGATCCGCTGGATGCCACCTGTGATCTCCTTCATCTCCGGCGGGTACATTTTGGTCAGGAACCAGCACATCAGTAGCAGCAGAATGATGTTGGTGGGCGCCGCAGCCATCGCCCAATACGCCCAGCTGGTGTATTTCGATGGGCCGCTGGCCGCGATGATGGCGGCGATAAACATCGTATTGGGGATGGTGGCGGTCAGAAACGCGGAGCCGGTAATGTTGTTGGCAAAGGCCTGCGAGAGTGCCAGCGCCTTGCCGAAGTTACTCTCCCCGGCCTTCACCTTGTAGGTTTCGGCCAAGCCTTCCACCACCGGAACCATGGCCAGCGATCTGGCGGTGTTGCTCGGGGTAAAAGGCGAAACCAGCAAGGTGGTGATCGAACCCGCCATGATGGCCCTCAACGGCGTCTTGCCAATGCCGCGCACCACGTGCAGCAGAAGTCTTCTGGCAACTCCGGTTTTGACCATTGCGATCGAAATCACAAATCCGGTAACGATGAGCCACAACGATGCCGCGGAAAAGCCCGACAGCACGAAGTCGGTGCTGCGTACGAGCGTCCCATTCTTCACCGCCCCGGTGCCGTTCCCGACCCAAAAGTACAGGAAACAGATCATGATGAAGATGCTGACGGCGAAATTGACACCCATCGTGACCCACACCGCAACCGCGCCGCCAAAGATCGCCAGCATCTTGTGTTGGGTGACGTTAATGTTGGCAATCGGCGTCAACCAAATCGCGGTTCCCACAATCAAAGAAAGCAGTAGCCCCCATTTTTTTCCCCAGGCCTCGAACCCTCCCGCCTTCTTCTCCGGGGTAGTAGCTGACGCCTTTGCTTCCTTCACGCTCTCAGTTGCCACGGCACACGCCTCCTCCGCCGCTCTTTCAGTCGATTCTGATTGGTTGAGTTGCCGTCTGGAAGTTTCGCACAGCCCGCCCGCTGCTGCCAACTAAACAGGCAGGCATTTTGCGACAATCTGGCGCTGGCATACTGTTTTCGACGAACGATCTGGAACCCGCACCCGGACGGAACGAACGTGCCAGGACCGTATTCGCAGAAGGTATACGCCGCAAAGGAGCCGGGCGCGCGGGGATCCCCGGCAGACGCTTGGCGCTTGCTGGTGTGCATCCAAGCGGGTATACCGATTGTGGAAGGCTCTATGAAGCGGCGCCGACGGCTGATACATTTTTCTAATGCTAAAAGTGAAATTGCTCCGGCCTGGCGCCAAGGTGCCGACGATTGCGCACCCGGGTGAAGACCTGGGCTACGACATCTACGCCGCCGAAGACGTGACCATCGCCTCGCGAGGGAATGCCGTCGTGCCCACCGGTATCGCCATCGAACTGACCACGGCTTCGGGCGAACCGCTGGGGGCTCTGTTGCGCGACAAGTCGTCGATGGCCGCGCGCCGCCTGGCGCTCACCGGGGGTGTCATCGACGCCGGTTACCGCGGCGAAATCAAAGTTCTGGTCGAGAACCTTGGTGAACTGGACGCCGAAATTCATGCCGGCGATAAGCTCGCGAATCTCATTCCTTATCCGATGCTGACCACGCCTGTGGAAACAGTCGAAGAGCTGACGCAGTCGAGCCGCAACACCGGAGGCTTCGGGTCATCGGGCAGGAAATGAAGGGGCCTGACCATGAAGATCATCGACTCGAGCCATGAAATTCATCAACAAAAATGACAGCCTAAACACGTCGGCTGTCACATTGTATTCTTGATTTCTATTTCAATGCACTATAGGGAGTGCAGGAGGCTGACGATGATGAGTTTGCTGTTCATAAGCATAACCCAAAGAAATCAGCTTTGGCTCCTGCCAAGCCGAGGCTGCCAACATAATAGCGAACGGCTTGCCATCTTTTGAGTAGCCTGCCGGCAAAACTATGGCAGGGTAACCGGCTCTGGCTTCAAGAATAACGCCGCTTATCATCGTGTTATTCAGAGGGGGGAAGATAATCGCATCCAGGTTATATTTGCGGAGCGCATAATCTATGGCGCCGCGAGTAAGACGCATGTCACGCATGTGCTCTTGAATATATTCTGGCTCAGCTAATGTCCCGCTAGTCATGTCCGCTTTTTCTAATATATTTTGACCATAGCGTGCGCGTTTTTCCGCATCTTGATTGTTAAAAGCAATAACATCGCTAAGAGAGTGAATAGGGATATACGGCTCGATGCCCTTTAGGTAATTGTTGATGGCCGGCTTAAACTCGTACAGCATGGTTTTGCTGTCTTGCCAGTTGCTTCCCAGCAATTCATCTATTGGCATTACTACTGGGTCAATAATCGTCGCACCGGCATCCTTCATCTCCTTCAGCACCCTGTCAAATAGTATTACCTGTTCATCACTCATTTGACCGAAGAGCTGCCGGCTCACGCCAATATGCGAGCCCCGTAATCCATCCCTCTTTAAAAAGACTGTATAGTCTTTTGGAATTCTACCGGCTGCGGCTAACGTGGCCGGATCTGCTGGATCAACACCGGCTAAGGCATTCAGCATCACAGCAGCATCAGCTACCGTGCGCGCTATAGGTCCAGCCGTGTCTTGGCTCGTCGCAAGTGGAACTATGCCGCTACGACTTATCAGGCCCACAGTCGGTTTAATACCAACAACGGACGCCCAATAGGCAGGGTGAACGATAGACCCGGAAGTTTCAGTCCCCACCGCTGCGGCAGCAAAATTTGCGGACATAGCAACGGCTGAACCGGTGCTGGAACCGCGAACAGGGAAACCAGGGTCATAAGCGCTAAGTACTTGCCCGCCCAGCGAGCTGTAGCCGCCCGGCATTTTGGTCGACATCCAATTGGCCCATTCGGTCATATTGGTCTTTCCAAAAATGATTGCTCCGGCTTGACGCAGACGCTGAGCTACAAAGGAGTCTTTACTCGCATAGTGATCTTTCAACGCCAATGAGCCGGCGGATGTATGCATCATATCTGCGGTATCAATATTATCTTTTATCAATACAGGGATACCGTGCAACAGACCATGAGCCTTGCCTGCCCGGCGCTCCGCATCACACGCATCGGCCAGCAGGAGCGCTTCCGGGTTCAATTCCAGAATGCTGTTGAGCTTAGGACCATCCTTGTCCAGCGCGGCAATACGCTTCATGTAGGCAATCACCAGATCATGTGACGTATAACGACCGGCGACTAAATCATTGTGTATTTCCTGGATACTTTTTTCTGTTGTGAGTATTTCTATGCTCTTAGCAGAATCAGGAGCTGTATTGTCCGAAGACGCAAACACACTCGGAACTAACGTAGCTAACAGACAAAGTACCATCATAGTCTTCAATGACGCGGTTGTTTTCATCTCACTACGCCTCCTAAGCATAGACCGGCAGTTCCTTGCGGCTTCGACAACGGCAAGATTCTACACCCGTTTGGGCCCTACTGCACGTTAGTTGAACCATGCTTCAACTGGGGACCGCTGAAATCAGCAGTTATGGCTACAAGCACGGGCGGTTCTCGCAACTGGCAATGTGACAATTACTCTCTGGAATTGCGTGCTATGGTGGCACGAGCTTTGCCGGGCTTGGGTTCCGACCACAGCCCCGCCACGGTTCTATACTCTTGCAACAACTGCTTAGAGACGCTGATTTTTCCTTCACAAACGAAGCCCTCATGATTCTCTTCGAATTCCTCGGGCACATACCGGTAGTTTGCCATGAGCCCGAAAGAATCGCTGAGACCATAAGACCGTGCATTGCCGAAGCGATTAATGCGCTCCAAGCGGGCGCCGTTCGAAAGATGAAACCTGGCAACCGGATCAACAAGGTGGCCCTTCACTCGCGATTGGGTGAGATAAGCCAGTGCCAACCTGTGGAGGGGCCTGGCAAGTACGTCGCGGTGAGAAAGCGGGTCCTCCAGCAGGTAGTAAAGAGCGTCGACCGGGTCAGGCTTTTTCGCCTCCTCCACCAGTTTTGCCGCATATTCACCCAACAGGCGAGAGAGCCGCTCGCGGGTGAAGCCCTCGGCGTTGCTGTTGTCGCGCAGGGCACTTGCAAAACGCGGCAACGGCGAGAGCGTGGTGTAAAGCTTCAGTCCTGGCAGTTCGTTTCCCAGCTCCACCACCACCTGCTTGATCAGGAAGTTGCCGAACGAGATGCCACGCAGGCCATTCAGGCAATTACTAATGGAATAAAAGGTCGCTGTGTCGGCCTCTTCAGGAGCCAGCACCGGCGCGTTCAGATCCAGCAATGGATCGAGTTCGCCAACCAGACCTTTGGTAAGCGCGATTTCGACGAAGATAATCGGCTCATCTATCAGAGCCGGATGGAAAAATGCAAAGCAGCGCCGGTCCGGCGCCAGGCGTCGCCGCAGGTCTGGCCACCCGTTGATCTCGTGGACGGATTCATATTCGATCAGTTTCTCCAGGATCAGGGCAGACGTGTGCCAGCCAATGCGCTCCAGCCGAAGAAAGCCCCGATTGAACCACAAGCCAAACAGATACTTGAGATCTGCATCCAGCGGTCCGAGCTCGGGATGTTTCCTTAACAACCGCCCGACATGCGCGCGCATGGTGACCAGGGTCTCCATCCCATGTGGCGCGGTGTTCATGCGTAGAAACAATTTCTGCCGGGGCGATTCCATGGCGGCGGCAAGCGCCTGGTAGGTCGCAACACTTGGCGACTGCTGATAATCGCCCGCAAGACCGCAAAGGACAGCTTCATTCGTCCCGAATTCCCGGCTCAGTATTTCGAAGAATTCCAGCCTCTGCTCGTCATTCAACGTTTCATAGGTGCTGATCAACTCTTGTGCCAGCACGGTTTGCGATGCCTCGCCGCGTTCGGAAAGCAGTTGCGTGCACAAGGCGCGGATATCCTTGTTCCGCAACTGCTGGAACTTGAGCAACAAGCGGCGGAAAAACCTGGGGGGCTCTTTGCGCGTACTGTCAGAACTGACGCTGATATTCGAACCGGTGTCGATTGCCAAAACTTGCCTCCATTACCCCGTCAATACTACTGAAAACCATCCTGGCCCCGGGCAATTCATTGCTGTCATCATAGTCCGAATTAATTCCGTTCTTATTTCAAACGATTGTCCTCAGTGTTTCCACGCCTTTCTCCGCACACCATTTTGAGCCTTTGCACGGGTTGTATTCTCGATGTGAGTGCGACCTATGTGCGCCCCAGTGGCTTTCCTGCCGGGCCTGCTCCGCTAAATGCTTAAGCAAAATTTTCATCACAAATCTTCAAAGAGTAATATGTCAGGTGATCTGGCCGCCTCGCAGCAGAGTCTGCCGCCCAAATTCAAGCCAGATCATCCACAGGGAGACAGGAATGGATCGGAACACAATTCTACGAACTCTTTGCACGGTGTTCTTGTTGATCGCCGTTTCGGAGTCGGGGTTCGCGGCTCCGGCCAACGGCGACCAATCCTATGTCGAACTCGACCGCGCGAAATTCCAGAAGGAGATCGACGGAAAACATGTCGATCTTTACACCATCAAGAACAACAAGGGCATGATTGTCCGGATCACGAACTATGGGGCCCGGGTCGAACAGATCGTTGTTCCAGACCGCACCGGCAAACTGGGCGACGTGGCCCTGGGCTACGAGTCGATCGATCAGGTAGTAAACGGCCAGGGTTCGATGAATGCCTTCGTCGGACGATACGCCAATCGCATTGCGAAGGGCAAGTTTACCCTGAACGGCAAGCAATACCAGCTCGCCATCAATAACCCGCCGAATACATTACATGGCGGGGAAAAGGGCTCGCGATTCGTCGTGTTTGACGCCAAGCAGTTGAACGACAGCTCGGTCCAGATGACTTACATCTACAAGGACGGCGAGGAGAATTTTCCCGGCACGCTGATGTCGCGCGTAGTCTACAGCGTCACCGACGACAACTCACTCGTCATTTCCTACGATGCGGTGGCGGTGGACAAGCCAACGGTAGTGAACTTCACCAGCCATGTTTTCTTCAATCTGGCCGGCCAGGGAAATGGCGATATCCTGGGTCACGAACTGATGATCAGCTCAGACAGGATTACTCCGGTGGACGCAACGCTGATCACCACCGGCGAGTTCCGTTCGGTCACGGGCACGCCGATGGACTTTCGCGAGCCGAAAGCGATTGGCTCCCGCATCAACCAGGACTATGACCAGTTGAAATACGGCCCCGGATATGACGTCAACTACGTGTTGAACAAGACTGGATCGGAACTCAGCCTGGCGGCGCGGGTGCGTGAACCGAAGACCGGCCGTGTCCTCGAGGTCTTTACGACGGAGCCGGGCGTGCAATTCTATTCGGGCAATTTCCTTGAGGGCAAGGTGCCGCGCGACGTCGGCAAGGGCGGCAAAATTTATAGCCTGCGCAACGGCTTCTGTCTGGAGCCACAGCATTTTCCGGATTCGGTGAACAAACCGCAGTGGCCCAGCACGCGGCTGGACCCCGGTGAATGGTACAGCGGGAAGATTATCTACAAATTTTCCGTTCGCAAGTGAGTCGGCACGGAAGCGAAAAATCCCGGGGTGGCAAACCCGGGGAATTTTTATAGAGCCGCACAGTGTGGACGAGAGAAGTCACCGGACTGGGATGCTCTTGCCTACGCGATCCGGTCGCTTCTTTCTTGCTCTCTGCCAACGCCGTCGGCCGGCCTCGAAGCCTCGCGGCGGTCATACTTACCTTGGAATTCGACCCGTCCCGAGACGATTGGATTGTTTTCCGTGCGCTCATTTCGCAACCAGGCGATTTCGAGGCAATCTCCTTCGCGTGTTCCGCTGCGATAGATCGTATGCACGGGGAGTTCCAGCACGCTGGCCGCTTTTCGAAACACCTTCGAAATACGAAAGGGGCGAACATACTCTTCGATGTGAATCACCCGCTTTTCCCTGTTGAGAAAAACCAGGTCGATTGGAAACATCATTCCTAGAGTGTGGACGCCTCGGCAAGGAACGATCCACAGACCCCTCCCCGGTTGCGCCCACCGTGCGGTTTTCCCTAATAGCCCGACAAGACGGAGTAAATAGTTGTTGGCGACGGTTACCTCAGTGGCCACAAAAGTTTCTCGCGTTTGGTTGTAAACGTATACGAGCCGATCTTGCACACCATTCGCCATGGATCCTATTCCACCTTCTGTCGACGGGTTCTTAGAAAACTTGTCAACCAGCAGCAGGCGCTTACTCGAGTGCCTTCTGCCTGCGCCGCATTACGATGACCGCTAGAACTATGATCGCGAGTACACCCGATACAAGCCGAATTGCCATTACGCCGTCCATTTTTTTCTCCTTGCGATTTCCTGTTTTCTACCGAGGTTGTGGTTTTACGGCCAGCAAGTCCCTGAGCTACTTAAGGACAGGCATCAGTTGCCGCAACAAAGTGATTACCGCAGGGCCGAGGATTACGACCATCAAAGCGGGAAAAATGAAGAACACGAGCGGCGGCACCATTTTGACGCTTGTCTTGGCGCCCATTTCCTCAGCGCGTTGACGACGCCGCACCCGCAGATCGTCCGCGTGCACGCGAAGCGATTGGGCAATACTGGTGCCAAAGCGTTCCGTCTGGATCAACATGGCAACAAGCGCCTTGATGTCGTCCAAGCCGGTCCGCCGCGCCAGTTCCCGGAGAGCGTCAATGCGGGTCTTGCCGAGACGCATCTCGAGATTCACCAACTGCAGTTCCTCGCTGAGCTCGCGGTGAGTAATGTGCAATTCCTGCGAGACTCGCAAGAGAGCTTGATCCAAGCCAAGCCCGGCTTCAATGCAGATGACGAGTAAATCCAGAGCATCGGGAAGCCCCTTCCGCAGCCGATGTTGGCGTGAGCGGACCCGCCAGCCAAGCCAAAGCTCCGGCAAGAGATAGCCCACGATCACCGCCATCAGCGGGAACATGACCGGATTACTGCGATAGATTCCGGACGCAAACACCAAGGCAACAAGTGCGATGGGCAGCAGCACTTTGACGCCCCTCACCACAAACATTGCGTTCGGGCTGCGGTAGCCTGCTCGAATCACGAGGAGCCGCGAGGACGATTCCCTTCCTGAATTCGCCGGCAAGAACTTGCCGAGCGAAACCAGAGTGCCGCCGACTTTCCCCGTATGTTTTTCCACGAATCCTGTCTTGTCGGCCGCCGCCGCCGCGGAGGGTCTCAGGAACCGCGACAATCGTCCCGCGACGCCCACCCCGCTGGGAGCGAAGGCATAGAGCAAGGCCGCGGAAATCCCAACGATGGCGAGAAACGTGATTGTTGTTAAGGTCCACAGCATGTTCTTTTCTCCTTGCCCTTCCTCAGACCTCTATGTGAATGATCTTCCAGATGATGACGGAACCGATGCACTGGTTCACCACCGCAATCGCAAGAGCTATCAAGCCTCTGTGATCCTCGAAAAGCACCCGCACGTACGCCGGGTTGATAATCCCGAGGAGGCACATCATGACCGGAGGCAGGGCGATGAGAATTCCGGCTGTCAATTTGCCCTGGGCCGTCTTCACGCTTACTTCGCGATACAGCCTGAAACGCTCGCGGATCACGCGCGACAGTCCGTCAAGAATCTCCGCCAAGTTTCCGCCCGTCTCGCGCTGAACCAGCAGGGCCGTAACAAAGAACCGGACGTCGATCAAAGGGACCCGCTCCGCCAGGTTGAGGAGTGCGTCGCGGATGGGTATGCCAAAATTCTGCTCGTCGAACGTCTTGCGGAATTCGCCGGCGATCGGCTCGGATGTCTCCTTGCCGATCATTTCCAGGCCGGTGGTGAAAGCATGCCCGGCACGAACTGCGCGGCCAAGCAGATCCAGAGCTTCGGGGAAGTGCTCTTCAAACTTCCGCAGGCGCTTGCGGCGCTTCCAGGCGGCAAGCACAAATGGCATCGCGCCAGCCACCACGCCCACGGCAATCGGCGCACCCGGAAATCGGGAAATCGTGTGTGCCGCAATTACGTAGCCGGTCAGAGCGAACACGCCGCACAGCAGAAAGAATTTGCCTGGTTTGACCTTCATTCCAGCTTGTGTCAGAAAAATCTGGAAGCGCCCGAACCAGGACCACCGGGTCATCCACCGGTGGATCAGAGGAACGCTGCTGAGCATCTCGTCGCGAAGCAGTTTCAGCCCAAGCGAGCCCCCGCGCCGCTCTGCCTTCATCACCGCTTCCATCCGCCGACGAATCACGTCCTGGCGGTTGTCCGTCGAGGCAAGCAGCGAGATGAGAAGCACGATTACGGCAACGACCGCAAACGTGAGAACGGAGATCATGAGCGCCATTGCGAACTCCTTTTCAACCAACCAATCCGAAAGGAAACTGGTTGCTGGTGACGCAGACTTGTTGCTGCCATGAACGACTTCCTAGTGAACGCGCGGTGGTTCAAACATGGACGAGGCAAGCTGAATGCCGGTGACCAGCAGACGCTCCGAGAACTTGGGGCGGATACCCGTGGCCACGAATTCGCCGAGTACCTCTCCGCTCTCCCGGATGCCCTGTTTCTGAAAGACAAAAATGTCTTGCATGGTCACGATTTCTTTTTCCATGCCGGTGATTTCTGCCAGGTTCGTTACCCGGCGAGTTCCGTCGCTGAGACGACTGACCTGGACAACCACGTCGATTGCCGAGGCGATCTGCCTGCGAATGGCAACCGTTGGAATGTTGAGGTTGGACATCGCCACCATGGTTTCCAACCGGCTGAGGGCATCGCGAGGGGAATTCGAGTGCACGGTCGTCAGCGATCCATCGTGACCGGTGTTCATTGCTTGCAGCATGTCGAGCGCTTCCTCGCCACGAACTTCGCCCACGATGATCCTGTCGGGGCGCATTCGCAACGAATTGATCATGAGCTGCCGCTGATGGATGGCGCCCTTGCCTTCGATGTTGGATGGGCGGGTTTCCAGCCGAACGACGTGTTCCTGGTGAAGCTGCAACTCGGCCGCGTCCTCGATCGTTACGATTCGTTCGCGGTCGGAAATAAAAGAGGACAGAACATTGAGCAGCGTCGTCTTGCCGGCGCCGGTGCCGCCTGAAACAAGAATGTTGAGACGTGCTTTTACGCACCCCTTCAGCAGGTCCAGCATAGGCTGGGTCAAAGTCTTATTGGCGACCAAATCCTCCGCATTCAATCGTTCCCGCCCGAATCGCCGGATTGAGAGGCATGGGCCATCGACCGCCAGCGGCGGAATGATGGCATTGACGCGCGAGCCGTCGGCAAGGCGGGCGTCAACCATGGGGGAAGATTCATCCACCCGGCGCCCGATAGCGGAAACAATCCGTTCAATGACGCTCATCAGGTGGGTGTCGTCACGAAACTGGACATTCGTCAGTTCCAGCATTCCCCTACGCTCGATGTAGACCTGCTTGTATGTGTTCACCAGGATGTCGGACACCGAAGGATCGGCCAGGAGTGGTTCCAGCGGGCCGAGACCGAAAACCTCGTCGAGCACCTCCTGCGCCAGCCGCTCTCGTTCCTGCAAGTTCATTGGCGTCGATTCCGCGGCGAGAATTGCTTCGAGGATCGGTCCGACTTCCCGGCGAACATCCTCCCGCTTGATTTCGTTCAGGCGATCGAGGTTGAGTTTCTGGATAAGCTTGCGATGAATCGCGGACTTCACTAGACCGAAATCCGTTCGTGTACCTGGCATGCCACTGGAGGACATCTATGCCACCTCTCTGGAAAATGAAAACAGTCCTAGCGGACCTCTCTTGGAAACGTTTTCGATCTCGATTCCGGCCACGTGGGCGGCGAGTTGACGATAACGGGTGTTGAGCACGTCATTGGGATTCTCAAGCAACGGTGTGCCGAGGTTCACCGCCTCGCTAACCTTTCGAAAATCATTCGGCAGGCAGGTGAAGACCGAATAGTTGCCATCCTTCTCGATGGCCCTTAACGTCTTTTCGTCTCCCTTGTGCCAGCGGTTGATGATGACGCGAGTCTGGCTTGGATCAATGCCGAGGCCTTTGAGAGCCAGTAATCGCCGTTCGAGCGTCCACAGTGCCGGCACACTGGCCTCCGCCACCACGAAAACCATTTTGGCCATCCGCAGCAGGGGGCTCCACTCGGAGGAGAATTGCGAACCGAGATCCGCCAGCACATAGTCAAAACTATTCTGTGCGACATTTACCACGCGCTCGAGCGGCGCAATGGGAATGGCATCCCATTCCTCGGACTGCATGGCTCCGCCAAGAATTTCCAGGTTCGTTTTATGGTGGGTCAACAGCCCTGCAAAAAAGTGACTGTCAAGGCGCTCCAGATTCGACACCGCGTCGCGAACACCAAAGCTGGGATTGAGATCAAGCAACAGATGAACATTGCCGAGCGGACGCGCAAAATCGAGCAGAACGGCGCGCTTCCGCGCGAACAAAGAGAGCTGAGCTCCCAAATTAACCGCAACCGTAGTCGTGCCGACGCCGCCCTTCGAGCCCATCACCACGATTAATTTTTCCTGGGATGGGCGCTCCCTGCCCGCGATCTCGTGAACGAACCGTGAAAGCATTTCCCGCAGCGCTCCGGAGCTGACGGGCTTGGGCAAAAAGTCCTGCACGCCGCTTCTCATCGCCTCCAGCAACAACTGGGGAGTTGGCGGAGAGGTCGCCGAGCACGCGACGAGCTTCATCGCCGAGCTATGGCGCCGGAGATTCGCGCCGAATGCGAAATACGGATCTGGATCGCGCGGCAGATCCAGAAAAACAACGTCCGGCAACATCTCGGCCGACTCGGGAACTTTGTCGCCGGAAACAGACCATTGCTTGACCGACTTCACAAGGCCGGTTTGCTCCAAGCAAGCCAGCAGTTGCGCCGCGCTCGATGCGTCTCCACTTGCTATTGCCGCTGTTAGCATTGGCCGATTACCGCTCCCTTCAGAATGTTGTTCCCAAAAAAACAGCTTCTTTCACGCGCCTTCACTTTGCCGGGGCCATGGGTTGCCCCGTCGCAGAAGGCGTTAGAACGGGAACAGGAAACGCCGGCCCCTTCGGCGCATTCGCGGCCGAAAGTGGCTGCACGATGTGCGGCGTGACCACGACGAGCAGTTCATCCGTGCTCTTCTGCCGCGAACGGCTCTGGAACAGTTTCCCCAGTATCGGAATATCTCCAATGCCAGGAACTTTATTGAGCTGCTCAGTCACGCGATTGTCCATCAGGCCCGCAATGGCAAAGCTCTGCCCATCGGCGAGATCCATCTCCGATGAAACTCGTCGAGTGGAAAGCGCCGGGATCGTGAACCCCTGGATGGTGAGCGCATTGGTAAAATCCAGCGAGCTGACTTCAGGCTGGACTTTCAGGTGGATGAGTCCGTCCAGGGTGAGAGTTGGCGTGAAGTTCAAGCGCACGCCAAACTCCTTGAACTGAATGGTGATTCCGGCAAAACCGCCCGAACCGCCGGTCGATTGGAGAATGGGAAAGGGGAATTCACCGCCGGCGAGAAAACTTGCTTCCTTCCCCGACGCGGTCAACAAATTCGGCTCGGCCAGAATTTCCAGAACATTATTTTGCTGGAGAGCCTGGATCGTCGCGGCCAAGTTGATATCCGGCCGAAGAAGAAAGATGTTCAACAAGTTGTTCAATCCAAGCGTGCTGTTTACCCCGTTTGACGCGTTCGTAAGCTGCGGCGGCGAGAACTGTTGCGTCGAAATCGTGCCAACATTCTTCGCGCCTGGAAGACTGAGGATATTGATTCCGAACTGGTTGAGAGCAACGCGGTTCACTTCGGCAAATCGCACCTGAAGCATGATCTGCCCAGCCGGGGAAACCGGAGCTTGCAACAGGCTCGTGACCTTGGGACTGACGTTCTTTGCCAGTTCCACGATCTTATCGGCTACGGCTACGGAGGACACTCGCCCGGATAACATTATGGCATCCTTGGCGGTGTCCACCTTGACCGACTCGGCCGGGAACAGCGCATGAATTTTTGCGCTTAGCCCCAGGGCATCGGTATCCACCGTGACTTCAAAAGCCTGGCTCTGGTCCGCTTCGTCCCACAGGATAAGCGAAACGCCTCCTGGCGCCTTTCCGTTGATAACAATTTGGCGGGGGCTGATTACCACTGCCTCGGCAATGGTGGGATCAGCGACAGAAATCCTCTTGATCCGCGTAGGCGACGAAATCACCAGTGAACGTCCGACGAGCAGGTGCAGACTCTGCGCCTCCGAGTCCTGAGGCTGATCCTTTGCTGTCGGCTCCGCGGCAGATTGCGCCTGTGGCATGCCTGGTTGACCAATGGCTGTAGATTCCGACTGCTCAGCCGCGGACATCGGCGTACCGAGCATGAGACTGAGGGCGGCAACTCCGAGCCACATCATCAGTTGAAGTTTTCTGTATCGTTGGGACATTTCGTTCCTTGCTGAACTCTCACTAGTTGGCAAAGCTTTTGTTCTCATGCTTGGTGCCGGCGATGACTTCGATTACGTAGGGAGCCGGACCATGACTTACAGAGGCGTGTTTGGGCGCTGGAGCACCGGAAAAAAGCGTGGCCTCGAGGACCGCCGCCGGTTCCGTTACCTTGGTGTCGATCGTGTTCCGCAAAGCCAGTTGGATCTTTCCCTGTGTGCTGGCCATGGCGAGCTTCGCTGCTTCCGGCGGGGTAACCAGCAGGGTGATCACGGGAACGGTCTGCGGTTTCCCTTCGCGATCCTGCTCAATCTTCTGGCCGGCGGCGAGAACCCGAACGTTCTCAAGAATGGTCCGGGTGATGTTCTCATTGTTCGAATGGCTGCTTGCGAGCCGGCCGGTCACGAGAACGTCAACCATGGTTCCAGGAATGACGAACCCGGCGACTCCGACTACCTCGTTCACGGCAACGGAGAGCGCCCGCATTCCTTCGGGAATCGTAGCGGGCAGTCCCGCGCCTGATAGCCGCGAAGCCAGCTTGCTTTCGATGATGGGCTCATTGGCTGCAACCGGGGTGATCAAAGCGCGGCCCGCGCAGTCTTCGATCCGCGTGAACATGCCGGCGACAGGCGCGCTGGTTGGCCACGGAATAGTCCGGAGGTTGTTGGCATCAACGCGAGCGCCAAGTTGAAGCGGCGTCGCCGCCACCACAATCTGCTGCATGACAACAGGCTTGGGCATCGAGGCAGATGCTTTTTTGAATTGGTGATATACGAAGAAACTCATAGTAGCCGCAATTGCAATAGCGGCAGCCAATCCGATGATCAGTCGATTCCGATTCATGGATACAATCTCCTTCGAGCCGGTGTTAGATAACTCCCCACCGGGTCGCACAGTAACAAATCACGGTGGCTATCGCAGCCGCCACTCCAAAAGGCAACTTCAGTAACTTCGGGTTATCCAGCGAAATTTCCGGATGAGAACGAAATCCGAAAGAGAAGACTCCCCGGACAAGCACGACCATGTTGCGCAAGGTCGTCATAACCTGGCCGTTTCGAATGAGGTGCACTATCGCCATCAGCCCGCATACGAGAACGCTGGCGAGCAAAGCAAGAAGAAACAAGAGCGGACCCAGGAACGCCCCGATGGCTGCCATCAACTTCCAGTCGCCGGCTCCCAGTCCCCGCTTCAGCACGAAAGGAAACAGGATGACCAATGCCAACCCAGCGCCTTCCAGCGACGCTTTGGCCCCCGGCCAGCCTGCGGCAAGGGCGTTTACCCCGATGCCGAGGGCTAGCGCGGGCACGGTGAGCCAGTTGGGAATCCTACGCGTGCGCCAGTCGGTCCACGCCGCAATCAACGTGACTGCAAGCGTACAGATCCAAATGGTGTGAGCCGCGTTCATCCAGTGATTCTCCAGTTATGCGAACGTGTTCGCTTCGCCGCGGTAAAGACCTTTGCTCATGTTCGGTAATCGCCGCGTGAGCGGAAGGGTTGAGGCCGCCGGAAGTTTTTTCCGCCTCAAGCGGCCTGCGGTTGTCAGGTATTGCTAGCCGCTGGCTAGCCGCAAGCGTTGGCTGTGTTAGGTTAGGTTCGTGGCTGCGTTGCTGAATACGTTCTTGATCGCCGTCGACATGGTACCGAGCGTAGCCGTCGCTGCCAGGGAAAGCAGAACCAGCAGCAAAGCGTACTCAGTCAGGTCCTGGCCTTCTTCTTCCTTCCAAAGCCGGATCAAAAGACTCTTCATTCTCTGTCCTCTCAGGTGATGTAAGCTAAGCAACACGAAAGCATCGTGCCGCCCGCCTTTCATAAGCATTTGAGACGCCACTCTGCACCAAACACACCGCCAGCGGCTAAGTACCTGAAAAACCCGAGGTTGCTGGAGCGGTCAATGTGGAATCGCAAACTTGATTTCCTATAGTGGCGAAAGCGTTACAGATTGGTCACACTTCCTTAATTCTGTTCGTGCGGTTTGGTGACACTTGAGAGGTGAAGCACAAAGCGTTCAAAAAAAAATGCGGCAAGGCGCGCAACGGCGGGCGCACGGGACGGCGATTATTGTTTGGCGATTGCGGGTATCAGTTCGAGGGATGGAATCTGGTAGGGTTTCGCAGCACGAACAGCACGCTCAAGTCGTCCGAATAGACCTGCCGCCACTCTGGCGATACGGAAAGAACCGTGGCCAGCGCCTCACTGCGCTCCAAAAAACAGGATTGAATACCGTAGCTCCGGAGCACGGCAAAAGCCGCTGGCCTGAGATTGGAGACCTGTAGATAATCGGCATATGCGCCACCGCGCTCGTAGACATCAGCGCGACCGTCAACAAAGACTCTGTGTCCGGGTAGCGACCAGATCAGATAGCCACCATAACCGTAGGTGTTGTACATTGGGCCCGGCAGCGGGTGCTGGCGCAGGTACTCGACGGCGCGCACGGGGTACTGGCGGGAGACGCTCTGCCGCATTTCCGCGGCGGCGGGGAAATATCGCACCATCGCCGCGAACACTAACGCCATCAACACAGCATTCAAGAATCGATGTTCCTTGCGCTTTTCGTAAGCAGGCATCCAACGCTCGATCGCCGTGGCAAAAAGTGGTGCGAAAAACGGCACAAAAACCAGCAGAAAACGCACGTGCAGGCATGCCATTACGGTGCCGCCGACAAATAACACCAGCTCTTGCAGGCGGCATTTGAAGCGCAGGGCCATATTCAGCACGAAGAAGGCCAGCAGCAGGGCAAGAAACAGCTTGCCCCCCGGCAGAGAGAACGGCATGGGTTGCCACTCTTTGATGGTGGTTACGTTAAGCGGCAAGTCGAAGGCAAACTCGAAGGGACTGGCGGCTACCCGCGCGCCGTAGGGCGTAATTGGAAGAACCGCGAGACACAAAAGAAAGATGGACTCAAGACGAATGCGCTCCGCGATGCTCCAGCGCTGCGCCTCGATGCTGCCCAGGCGCAGCTCCATCAGGCCGCTTGCCCAGAAAACGACGATTGCTCCCAGTCCGATCACCCATGATCCATGCGTATTTACCCAAAGGAGGAACAACGGCGGAAGAAACCAAAGCGCCCGGTTCTTTCCCTGGCGAAAACGCTCGAGGGCGATGAGCGTCAGAATAAGAAAGAGATAGCCAAGCATTTGCGGACGTAGGGAGAACGAAGGCACCGCCAGGATAAACAGCACCGCGGAAGCTGCAAATCCAGCCTTCGGGTTTCCGGTACGGAGCGTCGTGTAAGCGTACAGCGCAAGCATCACTGCGCTGCCAAGTACGATCAAGCAGGCTTCGAGACCTTGCAATCCCCAGAAACGTGCGACTGCTCCGAACAGCACGTCGCCCAGCCACTCGTAGGCCAGCCACGGATGACCCATGACTGTAAATGAATACGGATCTGTAGTGGGCCAACTGTGCGTTGCGAGGATGTTCTGCCCCACCTTGATGTGCCACCAGAGATCGGGGTCCACTAGAAACGCACGAGCAGCCACAAAGACGGCTGCGACCAGGAAGGCGCCCAGCATAACGGGAAAGGAAAAAACCTGTGACAGAAAGGCGGTTGTGCCGTTGCTGCTCTTCGCCTCGGGCGCCGCCGGGTTCCCGGCGACGGTAGCTTTTGCCGTTGCTGGAATCGGGGTCCCCAACGAGGCTCGGCTCGTTGGGGTGATTGGGGTGGAGACGGCAATGTCCGGCCGCATCGTGATTTCTAATTCGCTCATAGTCCGCAATGATTCGCTTATAGTCCGCAATTCCCTGATGAAGCCGCGCCGCGATCAAGCCCGCCCTGGGCGGAGATTGCGACTTCCCCGCCCTCTTTCCTACTGCGTGAGCTTAAGGAGAATGTCGGTGGCGATTAACTGAAAAGCCTGGTTCAATTCAGAGCTGCACTGCGCTCCGGGGCAGTCTTTTGCCCATTCTCCCAAACCTTGCGTTAGCGCAGTGCTGTTAGGCGTGACCCCGAGGTATGAGGTGCCGGCGACAGAGGGATCGCTGGCCAACACTTGCAGGAATTGCAGGCTCACTTTGTCGCCGAGGCCGACGGCGTAAACCAGTACGCCTTGCGCGCGCATCGCATTCGCCCATGTCATTGCGCGGTACATGGCATCGTTGGGAATAAGGGTCTCGCCATCGCTCACTGATCTTGGCATCCCTGAATTTCCGGGCTGTTTTACCGGAAAGGATGTCGGCGTGCACCCATTGGCGGAAGTGCCGTTTGCATCAAGCCAGATATTAACCCATGGTGATTGGTTTGGAACGCCGCACCATCCGGCCCCGAACTCGCCTTCAGGATAAGCGCATCCACCATAGTAGACGGCTGTTCCAGGACAGCCACCTCCGCCCGGTTGTTTGTTCAAGACATCGTAGTTGGTATTGGCCCAACCATCGGTAAAAAACACAACGACCTTTTTGGTGTTTGCCACCACCGGGCACGCACCGGCATAAGGCCAGGTACCTGGCACCGCCCACCCGCAGAGCGCGTTCGCCGCATTGTCCAGTCCGCCTTGCGCATAGGTGCCGCCGGTAAAATTCATGCCGCTAACGAAATTGTTGATGTCGTTGGTGAAATTGTGTTCCATGGCAATGTCCAGCGATCCGGCATTGCCAAAGCTGGCCACCGAGGCTTGATCGAGCGTGTCGCTGAGATACGAGAGAAAATACTGGATGGCAGGTGGAAGTGCTTGCTGTCCGCCGTTCAGGGTCATCGACCTCGAATGGTCCAGCACCAGCGTTATCATGGCGTTGGCGCGCGCGCTCTGGGCTGTGTCGCTAATCGTCAAGGTTTTCAAACCCGGCACAATGTTGGCAAAAAACGTGTTGACGGTCGTCGTCGCGCTGACATTGATCGTCGTAAGCTGGTTAGGGACCGGGGGGTTCGGATTAAAAGTAACGGTCGGAACGGGCATACTGGTGTCGCGGCCTGACGATTGATAGTTCGCGGCAAAAACACTTTGCGCGATCAAAGCGGCATTGGCTGTCCCTTTCGAAATGTTAAGCATACCCCTGAGGGCCGCGGCGTCCACGGCTTTGGAGAGATTTGCCTTGGTGACATAGGCATAGCCCAGGTCAATTGCCATGCCGATGAACAGAATCATGACTACCAGGAAGACAGCGAGCATGGGAAGTATCTGCCCACGTTCGTTGTTCCCGTTCTTGTGCCGACGAAAAAGATTCACGCCCTGCTCCTCACTCAGAAGTAAGCCACGTCATACAGCGTCGATGGAAAGACAATGGTCATGAACTTTCCAATCGGCGTTATCGGTGTAAATTTATAGAAGACTTCCGTCACGTAGATTGTCTGGTTCGCCGGCGGGAGGGGCGTGGCCGTAACCGGAAGATTGACGGGACCGTTAAGTGACCCTATTTTGCTGCTGCCCGAGATGCCGCCCTGCGAGACTTGCCCGATAATTGTGTTGGTTGTTCCGGTGGAGTTGGCTTGCACCGCCGTCACGATAACCAGCCCGTTGGCGGCCATATTCAAATCGGAGGGTTCCGTGATCACTGCGTTAGCCGCAGTCGTAAGGCACGCATTCAACGTGTCGCACGGTCCACGCGAAGCCAGGTTCGAACCCGTCCTGGAAAGGTCCGATAGCACTTCTTTGTAGAAGATGGCGCGGCCGAAATCGATGACTCCAAGCACCAGAATGAGCATCATCGACCCGATGAGCGCAAACTCTACCAGCGCCTGACCGGATTGGCCACTCCGTGTCCTGCTGTTTACCCAATTGTTTTTCCACAATGCAGCCACGTCGATTCGCTCCTCTAGGTCGTCTGATTCGCCGGAAAAGGCTCGTTCTTGAAAGTAACGCTCACCGTAAAGTTGTATTTGCCATTGGGCTTGAAGAACGGAGCAATGATCGGGGTCAACATTTGCACGCCGGTGGTGATTGAGATGGTTACAATGTCTCCCGGACCGCCAGCGCTGCCGGCGCCTCCGTTGACGCTTGAAATGCTGATGGAATTAAAGTTGAATCCCGGTGCCGCTTGTTGAGCGGTCGCAATGATCGAGTTCACCCGCGTTAGGTTATTTCCCGGATTGTTCGGATCAGCTAGATGATTCCCGGTGGTTGCGAACCGCCCTGCCTGCCGCAAGGCATTTTGTACAGTCATTTCGGTATAGAACACATTGCTAAAATCAACCACCCCGCAGAGCAGCATAAGAAACATGGGCAAGACCAGCGCCATTTCCACTAACGACTGCCCCCGACTTGCCCTGACTTTGTGTCCGTGGGAAGCCGCCGGCGTCAACGGCTCATTCATCGCGCTGGCGCATTCGGTACCGCTGAGGTCGGCCTGGTTCGAGTTCCGCATCTGGTCGATTCGCTTCCGCAGTGTCCACATTCGGATACACCCCACTTCGATTTGCCACCGCCTCACCCTACCAAAGCAGGTTGAGTTCCAAACTCGGCGCTTGTATCCACCAAGTGTTTGAAGTTATCGAGGACGGAGAATGGAGTACGAACGCTCGCAATGCTCTCGCCTAGCTGTTGGATTTTGTCCGGTTGGATATGGCCGAGAAGAATCCCGGCTTGCGTCAGATACCTTACCTTCTCGGGCAGCAGTCCCATGACGCGGCAGCAGGTGGCATCCACCGCCACGGGGTCGTCGCCCAGGATCAGCACTCCGGAGTTTTTGGGCTCTCCCTGAATAGGACCGTTACCTTCCATCCCAACAATGCCGTCGACGATAGCGAAATCCGGCCGCACAGCGGCATTGATGTCCAGAATCGCGGAGTCGATACCGGCCCAATGAAGTACGTTTTTCGGCCACCCGTAGCAGCTCCCCGGCACAATGCCGAACATGTTCTTAAGAGAAAGAGTTACGCCGGCCCAATGGTGCGTCTTGAGCTTGGGCATGGAAATAACGAAATCGGCGCCCAAAACAGTCTTGGGAAGATAAAGCTCCTTCAATCGCGAAGCAGTGGTCTTGAGTAAAACTTTTTCCACGTCATCGACGTTCAGGTCCACAAATACGCCGGCGAGGGGACCAGCATAGTGCCGCAGGCCTATGGATTCGAGAATCGCTTCCGTGTCCCGGTCCAGAGCCGGGCCTTCACCGATGAGAACCTGTGCGGCACCGAGACGCAAAAGGCTCTCCCGCGAGGCGGCGATCACGGCTGGATGAGTGTTTGTCACCCCAAGCGGGTCTGGCCCGACAAGGTTCGGCTTGAGCAGCACTTTTTTTCCCCGGAGGGGAAGATCGAATTCGCACAGCGTTTCGTAGATCAGCGCCAACAAATCTTGTTCATAGCTGGCAACGCTCCGAATGACTACGCGCGAGACGGGGCGTTGAAAAGATGGAATAAGCGCAGTCTTGGCATTGCGGGTCATCAGGCCGCCTCCCCGGATTCACCGGTTAGCCAGCTTCGCCTCGAGTTTGCCGCCAAACAGACCCAGGCCGTCGTGGTAATACTCCCGAGAAACTCATTGTTGGAGTACAAATCATCTGGGCGGTGTGCGGTTGCCGGCCACTTGTGGCCATAGGCTTCGAGACAGATTTGCGCAAGCGCGAGCGATCCGGGTCCCGCCTCGTCCGGAAGCTTTCCTGCAAGCCAATCCAGGCTCGCTAGGTTCTCGGGCCGTTGCGGATACCTACGCAAGGCAAGAAGCGCCCATGCCGTAGGAATCACAAGCGGCTTGCCGGGAACCCCGTAGACCAGCGGGTCCCCGCAATTCCACCCCCCGCCCGGACACATGCGGTCGTAAAGCATCGCTTCCGCGGACTGGCGTCTCTCGTTCGCTCCGGCGGGGAGCAGTTCTTTGGGGCACAGACCTAAAACAACAAGTGCGACTGAAGTGGGCTCGACCCAACTGCTTGTACCCGGGTTCCATCCCCAGCCTCTATAGGCGCTGTTTTGCCGGGAGCGGTGGCGAGCGGGCGAAAGCCGCCGCAACAAGCGCCGCCAGAACACACTGTCTTGTGGCCTGTCTTGACTCAGCCAGTTCAGACCGGCGGCGACAGCCTCGAATGAATTCTTGCTGGAGAGCAGAGCCCAGCAGGCAGGCGCAGTGACCGAACAACCCACCTCCTGTCCCGCCGCGAAGGGCCACGAGCCATCTGGTAATTGCGCCGAGCGTAAGAACTGCAAACCGCGGTGGCAAGCTTCACTCGACACTTCCACGGCCGCCACGTTGATAAGGGCCTGCAGCGCCCAGCATGTCGGTTCCACCCGGCTTTGCGAACCCGGACGGTATCCCCAGCCCCCATCGTCGTTTTGCGCGCTTCGCAACTTGGGAAGGCAGACACTCTCCACGAAGCTAGCTGATTGGCTTTGCCCCTGCGCTGAGGCCCTAATCCGTCGATAAGCTAACGAACAGGCGGGGGCAAGGGTGGTTTTGGAAACTCAGTTGATTCTAGCCGACCAATGCGGCCCCAGCGGAGGTGGTAAACCTCGACTGAAGCCACGT
>JBEKBO010000049.1:0-30099 GCA_050015355.1 Candidatus Korobacteraceae bacterium
TTAACCCGTTCCGAGACTTCACTTCCCAGAGCGCATCGCTGCCGCTGCGTAAAAGTTATTCTCTGATCCTAATGCCGGGGTATGGACTTGCAGTTACCCTACCACAGCTTTTATCCCTGTGCCAGTGAAGCAAATCACAAGAGTTCAGTGACTATGCAGCCCTAAAGATGCGGCAGGCGACCGGGGCAGCGGACCCCGAATTTTGACCTGCCCTTCGCCGCTTGAAAATAAAGCAGATACTCTGTTTTTCGCGGGACTTCAGGCTGAGCCGGCTAGAGCGGTTTCGGGATAGCCGCACCCCGGTAGCCAGACTTCATAGGATTTTCACAAAATTGGTCTAAATCTCGAGTGAGGAAGCCAGCGCGTCCAGCGAGAGCGAGCGCAGCAGGTTGCGGCGCATCCCGCTGTGAACCTCGCCAGTCCGGTCGGCGGCGGCGGCAATCCAGTCGAAGTTCACCTTGCGGCTGAGGGCGGTCAAATCGGAAACGATGTCGATGTTGCGCACCAGATTCGGTGCATTTGACATCAGCGAAAGCATGTCGCGCAACAGGGAGTATAGAGCGGCGATCAGTTCCTCGGTTTTCTCCTTCCCCTCGGCTCCGGCCCGGTAGGTCTCTGTGGCCCGGAAAAGGTCGCCATGATCGGCTCCGGCAATAGCGGTGTTGAGTATCAGCAGAGCGTCATGCCGGGCCGCAAGGAAGCCGTTGAGATCGAAACTGCGGGCCCGTCCAAGCGCGCCGCAGCTCAGCCGTGCCACCAGTTCGCGCTGGGCGGCGCTCCAGCCGACGCTGTGCGCGAGGTGCTGCTCAATTTCAGCCAGCGGCAGCGGGGCGAGGGTCATGGTCACGCAACGTGAGCGAATGGTCGGCAGCAGCATAGCCGGGTTTTCGGCCAGCAGGAAGATAGTCGCAAACTCCGGAGGCTCTTCCAGCACTTTCAGCAGCGCGTTGGCCGCTTCCTTTACAAACGCCGGGTTGGGAAAGATGTAAACCTTCTGACGCCCCTCGGCAGGCTTGTAGTAGATGGACGCCGTCAGGTGACGCACCTGGTCGACTTTCACCATCATCTGTGGCGGATCGGGCGGAATCACCATCACATCCGAGTGCGTCTGCACGAAAATCCGTGTCTCGCGTTTGTCGGTCTCGCGCAAACCGTCGCGCGCTTCCACGGCTTCGGCAAAACGCGCTTCCAGGTCGTCGGCCTGGCCAATGCGCACGCAATTGGAGCAGCGGCCACAGAAATCCGGCAGAGCCGCTGATTTCGGCCGCTCCAGGCAATTCATGGCCTTGGCGACCATTTGCGCCAACGTGTACTTGCCACTGCCGCGCGGGCCGGTGAGGATCAGCGCGTGAGGAAAGTGATCGCGCTCCAGCATTTCGCGCAGCCGCGTCACCGTGTCCGAGTTGCCAAGGAAGTCAGTAAATCCCACAGCTATGCCTCACAACTTATGATTACGGTCGTCCCGCCACACACGTCAATCGCAACCGACACCCCCCCGGGGTATGCCTCACACTTATGCTTGCGGGTGTCCGCCGCTGTTCTCGACCTTGCCGGCGATCTTCAACCGTGCGCGCACGGCCGCAACGATATCGGCATGCACGACGTCCAGCCCGCGTCGGGCATCCACCAGAAAGACCCGTTCCGGTTCGCGTTCGGCGATTTTGCGATAGGCGTCATGCACGCGGGAAAAGAACATCCGGTTTTCGCGCTCGAAGCGATTCTCGTCAGGTCCTTGCGTCTCGTGGTTCTTCGCGGCCAGATTGCGGCGTCGCGCCCGGGAGACGCTTGCATCCACGTCGCTGTCCATCAGCACGGTCAGGTCCGGTTGCAGGTCGCCGCACACCACGCGGTGCATGGTCAATACCGCTTCGCTGCCCAGCCCCCGCCCGCCGCCCTGATAGGCTTCGGAGGAATCGGTAAACCGATCGCACAACACCCATTGGCCCCGCTGCAATGCAGGCTCGATGACCTCCGCAATCTGCTGCGCCCGCGAGGCGAACATGAGCGATAGCTCCGCCAATGCGGCCAGACCCAGCGTTCGCGAATCGAGCAGCACCGCCCTTATCTTTTCTCCAATGGGTGTTCCGCCGGGTTCGCGGGTGGTGATTACCTCGATTCCTTCGGCGTGGAGAACGGCTGCAAGGCGTTCCAACTGCGTAGTCTTGCCGCAGCCGTCGAGCCCTTCAAAAGTGACAAATTTTCCTCTATGCGCCACCGCGGAATCATAACATTCGCCGCGGCCCAGGTCGCGAAGAGCGCAACCCCAAGGCTTGGGAGCCCCTGACGCCACGGCGGATATGACATCCGCCCTGCCAGCTCTGAATGGCGGTTTCGTGCCAAAATGTGTGTGTCAGGCCAGTTTCGCGGAAGGTACATCCCATGAAGCAGGGCTGACGAGTAAACTGCTCTGTGTGCGGGGCTCTGCCGTAAGCTGCGGCGCTTGTGCTAAACTCGCCCTTTTGCGGAGGTCTTTGATGCGCCTTGGAGATTACATCGACGATCATTGCTCCCGCTGCAAGCGAACCACCGATCACTCCGTGGTTGCCATGGTTGGTGAAGAGGTTGTGAAGGTAATGTGCCGGACCTGCAACAGCGAGCACAAGTACCGTCATAATCAAAGCGGAAAAAAGGAAATCACGACAGGGGAAGCTTTCCAGAAAGTTCTCGCGAATGTCTCGGGCGGCATGCCCGCGGGCGACGACGCCGCGAAGAAAAAGAAGAAATCCTCCTAGCCGAGGACTCCCCGCAATCCGCGAGCAGCACGCCGTAGTCCGCGGCCCGGCAAATCCACAAGGGGCATTTCCGGGCACCCCGAATCAGGAGAGTGCGGTTGCGTCCGTTTCGTTTGCTGCTGTTACTGTCTCTCTGCTTCTCATTGGCGAATGCATTCGCGCAGGTTGCGCGCGTCGGGGCGGAGACCGCTGCCGGCGGGCCGCCGGTCATGGTGCTTACGGTCGATGCAACGGAAGCACAGCGCAAGATCTTCCACTCGCGCATCACTCTTCCGGTTACGCCTGGTTCGCTCACTCTTTGCTATCCGCGGTGGATTCCCGGTGAGCATGCCCCCAGCGGTCCTGTTGCAGACACGGCAGGGCTGATCTTCAGCGCGGAGGGCAAGACGATTCCGTGGAAGCGCGATCCCGTCGACATGTACGCGTACCACCTGGAAATTCCGCCCGGTGTCGCCAACCTGGAAATAGCAATGGACTACCTCTCGCCGGTGGAGACGCAGGCGGCCACCTTCAGCGAGGGAACGTCGGCAACGGAGCAGTTGGCCACTGTGAACTGGAATCAGCTTGTCCTGTACCCGAAAGACATCAGTGCGGACCAGCTCCAGGTCAGGGCCAGCCTCAAGCTTCCCGATGGCTGGAGCTTCGGAACCGCGCTTCCGGGCGCCGTTCGCTCGGGCTCCACTGTGCAGTTCGCAACGGCATCGCTTGCGACCTTGATCGACTCGCCTGTGCTTGCGGGCAGGTATTTCAAAGTAGTGCCGCTGCAGCATGAGAAGATGCCGCCGCATGAGATCGACATCGCATCCGACAGCGCCGCCGCGCTTGAGATGAGTGCAGGCGACCGGCAAGCATTCAGCAACCTGGTCGCCGAAGCCGCTGCTCTGTTCGGTTCGTACCACTTTCGCGATTTCCACTTTCTGCTGAGCCTGAGCAATCACACCGGGCACTTTGGGCTGGAGCACCACGAATCGAGCGAGATCCGTCTCAGTGAGGGCTTTCTTGTCGACCCGTACATGCGGGTGCTCGGCGCGGCATTGCTGCCGCATGAGTACGTTCATTCCTGGAACGGCAAGTACCGCCGTCCCGCCGGTCTCACCGCGAACAATTACCAGACGCCTCTCAAGACCGATCTGCTGTGGGTCTACGAAGGTCTGACCGAATATTTCGCTTTCGTGCTCACGGTGCGCAGTGGCCTTTGGAACCCCGGGCAGTTTCGCGATCAACTCTCGGCAACCGCCATGCAGATGGTTTACCGGCCCGGACGCCTTTGGCGATCGTTGCAAGACGCCGCGGTCTCGGCGCAACTTCTCTTTGGCGCGTCACCGGCATGGAACTCATGGCGGCGCGGGCCTGACTTCTACGATGAAGGCGTTCTTCTCTGGCTGGAGGCCCACGTCATCGTTCGCCAACAGAGCAATGGCCGAAAATCGCTTGACGATTTCGCGCGTCTTTTCTTCGGTGGCCACAGCGGTCCGCCAGAGGTCAACTCCTACACGCTTGAGGACGTGATCGCGGCGTTGAATCAGATTGCCCCATACGATTGGCGCAAGTTCTTCGCTGAACGCGTCACCGACATCGCGCCTTTTGCGCCCCTGGGCGGCATCCGCGAAGCCGGTTGGCTGCTCGTCTACACCGAGACGCCGTCGGAGATGATGAGATTCCGTCAGGAACTGGAGCGGCTGGTGGATGCCACCGCCTCCATCGGCGTGATCGCGCAACAAGACGGATCAATCGTCGATACGATTCACGATATGCCTGCTGCCAAGGCAGGCATTGGTCCCGGGATGAGAATCGTGGCCGTAAACGGACGCAAATTCACCTCCCGCGTGTTGAGCGATGCCCTGAAGGCTGGCATCGACAGTAATGCTCCTCTGGAATTGCTGATCGAGAACGCTGAATTCTATAAGACCATCCGCATCGATTACCATGGCGGCTCTCGCTACCCGCACCTGACGCGCGATCAGAGCCGCCGCGACTTGCTCGGCGAGATCATCAGGCCGAGAGCCAGCTCAAAGGCCGAGTGAATAGGACCAGTTTCGCGAAAGTTATATCCGATGAAGTCCGGCTCTGGGGTACACCTGATTCAGAAGCCGCTAGTGTGGTGTCCCCAAGGGTTTGTGGCACGACTTAAAAGTCATGCTGACCGCAGTAGAACAGATTCTGTCATACTGAGCGCAGCGAAGCATCCCCGGAAACTGTACTACCCCGCACCGCTCTGAGCTTTTTGATAAGTCCTTCGCCCGTGCCTCAGCCCCACGCCGTGCTGGGATTCTTCGCTCCCTGTGGTCGCTCAGAATGACAGATAAGAGTTATTACACGAATTTCGGGGACAAGACCTAGCCGATCCGGCTTCAGCCCTCGTCTTCAACCCCTGCGAACAGATCATCCTCGATTTTCGCTTCCTGCGGCTTGACGCTGGCTGCCAGATGAAAGCGCTCGACCGGTCCATGGCGCCTGGCGTTGCCTTCAAACAGGTTGAAGAGCGGTGATTGGCTCTTGTGCATCTTGAAGACTTCGATCTTGCGCTCCATGCGCTCCTGGCCGATCTCGATGCGGGCGCTGACCGGAGACAGCGCGATCGGTTGACGCTCGGGGAGCGTGAAGTCGGCCGTCCGGTAGTAAAGCTTCTGTGGCCGCCACGGCTTCAGGCCCTCTTCGAACTGCTCCGGAAAGCGGTTGGACCTGGGAGCCCACTGAAAAGCCATCGTCGCAAAGATCCCGGCCATCGAGTGATCCGGATGCGCGGTCAGCGAGCCCTCGGGGCCGAAGCTGACAACCACCTGCGGCTTGATCTGCCGGATGCGCCGCGTGAGGTCCCCGGTAACCTGGTACAGACTCTGTTGATCCAGACGGCTGTCGGGATAGTCGAGCACATCGCCGCGGGTCGCGCGCAGATGCTCGCATGCGGCGGCGAATTCCTGGCGGCGCGTCGCGGCCAGCTCCTCGTCGCTTCTGCTGGTTCCCCGGTTACGTGCGGCTTGTCCCGGGGTCAGGCAGATGATGTAAGTTTCAATGCCGCGTTCTCTGGCCAGCAGCAAGCTGCCGCCAAATCCACCGGCTTCGTCATCAGGATGAGCCGTCACGCAAAGCAGTCGTAGCATTCCGTCCTCTCAAGGTATTCGCACCACTATTGTTTGTAGCATGCGCGCCGGTTCCCTGTCACAGAGGGAATCCTCGAACCCTGACCAAATTCGATGCTTCAGCCTATCTGAAAGAACTCTTTCCATAATGTCATCCTGAGCGAGCCGGGGTCCCCGGCAACGGCCGCTCTTGCCGTTGCTGGGGTGGGGGAGCGAAGGATCTCTACCCCTACGGCGATATTTACCGATACACGAACTTCGGCGGAAACCCCGAAGTTGAAAGCGGTCACGATTGTTCAGCCGCTTCCTCGTCTTCCAGCATGAATTGCAGGAGTTCCTGCGAGGCGGAATTCATCCACACCGGAGCGAACGATTGCCGATGCATGGGCGAGGGTCCGTGCTCGCGCAGGCCGAGGATATGTTTCGGCGTGGCGTAGCCTTTGTTGGAAGCGAGTCCGTAGACGGGATAAACCGGGTCCCAGGCGCGAATCATCGCGTCCCGTTCGACCTTCGCCAGGATGGAAGCGGCGGCGATCGAAGCCGAAAGCGCATCGCCATGGATAATTGCCGTCTGCGCGCACTCGAAGTCGATGTTCATGGCGTCGATCAGCAGATGATCCGGGCGCACGCTCAGCCGTGAGACGGCCTCAACCATCGCCAGCCGCGAAGCGTGATAGATGTTGATCTGGTCGATGCGGCCGACGTCGACGGCGGCGACCGACCACGCAACGCAGTGCTGCCTGATGCGTTCGGCCAACTGCTCGCGCCGCGCCTCCGGCAGCAGCTTGGAGTCGCGCAGCCCGCGAATGCGGTATTCGGGGTCGAGAATGACGGCGCCGGCCACTACGGGGCCGAACAGCGACCCACGTCCAACCTCATCGACGCCCGCGACCAACTTCGCGCCAGCGCTCCACGCCTGAGTTTCAAATCTGGTGGTGCAGTGCAGCGTCTTCAGCAAGCGCAGCTTGGCTGCGGATTTTGAGATGGGTTTCTCGCCCGAGTTAGGAGCCGTTTTTCTCTGCACGGTGGAGTCAGAATGGCAGAGATTCGGGGTAGGAGCAAGCGCCGCTTATGTCCAAAGGGCGCCTGCACTCCGCGACTCGAAGTGCGGCAATACACGGACGGGGCAGCTCCCCGTCCGCGCTTCCGATCGTTACCTGGTGTCCACTTCCTTCAGTCTTGCCGCCTTGCCGCGCAGGGTGCGGAGGTAGTAAAGCTTGGCGCGGCGGACCTTCGCCGAGCGCAGAACGTCGATCTTGTCGAGCACTTTCGAGTTGAGAGGGAAGATGCGTTCGACGCCCTGCCCGAAGCTCATCTTGCGCACGGTGAAGCTGCCTTGCGGGCCACCGCGCATCTTGATGACGACGCCTTCGAACGCCTGCAAGCGCTCTTTTTCGCCTTCCTTGATCCTGACTTGTACGCGAACCGTGTCGCCGGGACGGAAGCTGGGGAGATCTGTGCGCTGCGCCTTGGCAAGCAGCTTCGAAATAATCGGTGAAGTCGACATGTCTGTTCCTCTTCTTCGGGACCCTTGTACGCGATCAACCGTCGCGTACGGCCCGGCAAAATCAAAAATTGCATTGGTGCCCCATATCTGCCGCAGTTAGCAGATGTGGGTGCTCGGCTGATGTGGGCCATCTCACGTCTCGCGGCTTATGTCCGTCGAGTTTCCTGCATTTCCCGCCCGATCTCTTCGATCAGGGCTTGGTCCTCGTTGCTGAGCGCCACCTTATCCAGAAGGTCAGGGCGATTTTTCAGCGTTTTTTCCAGCGCACGGCGTTTACGCCACCGCCGAATCTCTTCATGGTTCCCATTGACCAGCACTTCGGGAACCGCCATTCCGCGAAACTCCGCCGGCCGCGTGTAATGCACGTAGTCCAGCAGTCCAGCGGCTGAAACCGTCGAATCCGGCTCGGGACGTCCGCGCTCGTCAAATTTTACCGCAGCCTTTAACGCGCTGAAGCTCTCATGCTGCGACGACGCCTCGTTTCCCAGCGCTCCGTGCAGCAGGCGCGTCACGGTATCGACGATCAAAGCCGCTCCCAGCTCGCCACCGCTCATCACGAAGTTGCCGACGCAAATTTCGCGATCCGCCAGGTGCTCCGTTACCCGCTCATCCATGCCTTCGTAGCGTCCGCAGATCAGCACGATGCGCTCCAGTTGAGCCAACGCGGCCGCCATTGGCTGCTCGTAGAGCCGGCCCTGCGCCGAGAGTGCGATTACGCTCTCCCTGGCCTGCCCGCTCAAGCGCTCCCGCTGCGCCGCCACGCCGAGTGATTCGACGCACTCGAACAGTGGTTCGGGTTTCAGCACCATGCCTTCGCCGCCGCCGAACGGACGGTCATCCACCGTCTTGTGCCGGTCGTGGGCGAAGGCTCGCAAGTCGTGAATTCCGATTTCAATGATCCCGGCTTCTTGCGCCCGGCGCACGATGCCGTAGTCCAGCGGTCCACGAAAGAAGTCCGGGAAAATCGTGACGATCTCGAACTTCATTTTGCGCTCCGCCCGGTTTTTGGCCGGCTCAGCGGGGCGTCCAACTCCAGCATGCCTTCGGGCAGAACCAGTTCGATCCTTCTGCCGGCGAGATCCACTGTCTTCGTGTAACTCTCGACGAACGGAATCAATAACTCCCTGGCTCCTTCGCGAACCTGGAGCAGCGGCGCTTCGCCCGCTCCAAACACCACGTCTGTAACCGGTCCCAATTCGCGAACCTCAGCGCTTCCCGTGCTCGCGAATACCCGGCAACCCACCAAATCGCTCACATAAAACGAGCCCTCTTCCAGTTGGGCTCGCTGTTCCCGCGGAATCTGTATCTCGGCTCCCGCCAGGCTCGCGGCAGCGTCGATGTCGTCAATACCGGCGAACTTCAGGATCATCCGGCCCTTGTGCGGCCAGAAGTCTTCCAACTCAAGTTCGCGTCTGTTTCCCGTGGTACCGAGCGCAAATAAGTGCCGGCGCTCAGCAAAGCGCTCCGGAAAATCCGTGAACAGCTCGGCCGAAACCTCGCCCACCCGCCCCTGCGGCTTTACCACCCGGGCGATGGTGATGAATTCGCCCTGCGAATCCCTGGCCGGCGTAGCCGACTGAGCGCTTGATCCAGCCACGCCGTCCTCAGGTTGCTTTGCACCTCTCGGCGGAGGCATAACCCTTATTCGAGAATCTCCCCGACTACGGTTTCCGTCCCGCCATCCATCTCGATGCTCACAGGCGTCATGTCTCTTACTCGAGAATCTCCAGTGAGCAACGCTTGTTGGCTTTGGCTGCCGATGCCGACAGAAGCACGCGCAACGCCCGCGCCGTGCGTCCGGACTTGCCAATGACCCGTCCCATGTCGGTTTCGGCGACCGTCAGCTCCAAGACCAGCACTTCGCCTTCAGGCACCGCGTCCACCTGCACTTCGTCGGGATGGTCCACGAGCGTTTTAGCGACTTCCTGGACAAGTTTGCGCACATCTCCAGCGTAAGCAGAGGCCATGCGGTCTCCTTGGGATACGGGGTCCCGGCGAGCACCGCTCACTGGGGCGATCGGCGAGTGCCTTGCGGAGCCCGCCCGGTGAAAACGGCTCAGGCGACCGGAACCGCAGCCGGCGCAGCCGGCGCCTTCGAGAACAGTTTGCTGACCGTCGCAGACATCTGGGCGCCCTTGCCGACCCAGTATTCGACGCGATCGCGCTTGAAATCAATGGTCATGGGATTGGTGCGAGGATTGTAAAGTCCAACCACCTCAATCGAACGGCCATCGCGAGCGCGGTCCTTCTCGATGACCACGATGCGGTAAACGGGCTGCTTGCGCGCGCCACGGCGCGACAGACGAATCATTAACACAGAATTCGATTCCTTTCGAATTATTGGCCTGATCGGCGACCCTCCGCCGGCTCAAAGCTCCAATCCCCACCGCCACCGGACAGGGAATTCCGTTCCTTACAGGCGCCGAACTCAATTCATGGCCGCTTGCATTGTCCGAACGGAGCACCACAGGCTGGTCCGGGACCAACAGCCCGGCGCACACTGATGGCAAACACTTATTATGCCGGAACTTGCGGCCTCTGACAAGAGAGGAGCGTCGGTCGGCGTCGCGCGGTTCGACGCTAGGGTGGGGTCGTTGATCGGATCGGGATATCGGAGCGACAGATTGTCACTGGCTCGGAAGTCGAGTCCATGCTACCGTAACTTGGTTTTGCGAAAGGTTTATCCAAATGACGGTCAACCGGATGGTGTTGGGCTTCATCTCTTCTTGCATTTTTCTGGTCATGGCACAGGCAAACTCTTTTGCGGCGCAGCCGCTTAAACCGCTGGTTTCGGAAGACTATTTCGTCAAAGCCTCCGATCCTGGAATTCAGATCTTTGTCCGCAACAAGCATTTGAAAGGCGTTAAGAATTTCGCTGCGGACAGGATTGTGCTCTTCGTTCACGGCTCCACTTACCCGGCGGAAACGGCCTTCGACCTGCCGCTGGATGGGCTCTCCTGGATGGACTACATCGCGCAGCGAGGCTTCGACGTCTACCTGCTCGATCTGCGTGGCTATGGCCGCTCCACGCGTCCGCCCGAGATGGACCAGCCGGCGGAGAAGAATCCGCCGATCGTCACCACCGATGTCGCCGTCAAGGACGTAGCTGCCGTTGTCGACAGCATCCTCGCCCGCCGCAAGGTGTCCAAGATCAACTTGATTGGCTGGTCCTGGGGCACCACCATCATGGCCACCTACACCACGCAGCATAACGCCAAGGTGGAGAAGCTGGTGCTCTACGCGGCGCAGTGGCTGCGCACAACGCCGTCGCTCGTCGGCGGCGGAGATGGACCGCTCGGAGCCTATCGAACGGTCACCATGAGCGCGGCCAAAACCCGTTGGCTGACTGGCGTGCCGGAAAACAAAAAGGCCGATCTGATTCCAGCGGGCTGGTTTGAACAATGGGCGGCGGCGACCCAGGCGAGCGATCCCAAAGGCGCCGCGCAGAATCCGCCGGTCTTGCGGGCGCCCAACGGCACTGTGCAGGATAGCCGCGAGTTCTGGATGAAAGGCAAGCCGGTGTACGATCCCGCGCTGATCACCGTACCCGTGCTGGTCATCAACGCCGAGTGGGATGCGGACACGCCGCCCCCCATGGGTAATGCGGTCTTTGAAAAACTGACGAATGCTCCCTACCGGCGGCGCATTCTCCTCAGCGAAGGAACGCACACGATCATCATGGAGAAGAACCGCATGCAGCTCTTCCGCGAAGTGCAGCTATTTCTGGAGGAGCCGAAGTAAGTGAAAACGCCCTAGGTTAGCGCAATTCCCTTATTGGTGTATGCAAAAATCCCCAAGGGAATGTCATGGCGAGCGAAGTCGAGCCACCTTTTGTTCCCACTGCCCAAAACAAAGGGTGGCTCGACTTCGCTCGCCATGACAGTCTGAGTTTGTGTTGGGATACGCCATCTAGGGAACCGCTCTAGCGCCGGACGACGCGGCGCGAACCTAGCCACCAATGAGCAGATTAGCGGGTGCCCCATTCAAGCAAAGCTTGAGTGGGGTTTTTGTTATGTCATCAACAGCAAGAGCGTAAACTACCCCACCCTACCCAAAAACCGGGGTAGGATGGGCCACCAACCCAAGTTCGTGCAACAAATGTTTAAGGGTGTCATTCTGAGCGACCATAGGGAGCGAAGAATCCCAGTACGGCGTGGGGCTGAGAATCAGTCGAGGGATTTCATCGAAATGCCCAGAGCGGCGCGGGTGTGGGATAGTATCATGGGATGCTTCGCTGCGCTCAGCATGACGGCCCGGACGATGCGGCGCAAACCTAGCCACCAATGAGCAGATTAGCGGGTGCCCCATTCAAGCGAAGCTTGAGTGGGGTTTTGGTTATGTCATCACCAGCGAGAGCGTAAACTGCCCCACCCTACCCAAAACCGGGGTAGGATGGGCCACCCGCCCAAATCGATTTCAAGCTGGTGGTTTCAGGCCGACGAGAATATTCCCAACAACTCCCTGCGGGACTGTTCCCGATCTGACATCGGCAGTCGGTAGTGTGTGTAAAGCTGCTGCAAGCGCCTGTCCCGCCGGAGTTGATGCATCCACCGTACAAAAAAGCCCATATCTCGGCGGAGAGATCGTTCCCGCGATGGAGAGCTGCACCGACCATCCAGCATCGTGCAGCACAGTGAGTATATCTTCAGCGAATTGTGCGGCTTCTGCATCTCCGAGTTTGGTTAGGTGTACTATCGAACCCCGAAATGGCTGTAAAGAAGCAACCAATTTGTCATGGTCGGATTGGCTAATTCGGCGATGTGCTAAACGCTGTTGGAGTTCTAAAAGGGCTCTTTCCGCGTTTGCAGCCCTTGTTTGTTGTTTTGCCATTTCCGACTTGGCATTTGCGGCATCCGTTTCTAGCCCCGCGACTCGCGCATCCGCCTGCGCTGTCCGTTCCTGCTGTTTTCCTAGCTCACTCTTGGCATCGGTCAGCTGTTTGTCGAAGTTGCGCAATTGCACCGCTTGGCGCGCGTTGATGCGGGTACTAGTAATAACCACGCCCGCGCCAAACACAAAGGTCAGAAACAGCAGCAGCACGCCGCCTATTTCAAAAAACGATTTCCACGATTCCAGTGACATAGAACACTGTTACGGCGCATCTTGGAGGGGACACAGGCGGGCCGACCACCTCTGATTCTCCACTACTTCCTTGCGCTTTTGACCCGTTCGCCGGTGCCGAAGACGCGGGCGAATATCTTGTCTACGTTGCGCAACTGTCGCTGAAGTTCGAAAGCGCGCTCCAGCGTCTTGTGGTCGACCTTGCCCGTGATTTCCGGATCGTTCATGATCAGCTCGCGGAAGTTCAATTCTTCCTTCCACGCCCGCATGGCGTCGCGCTGGACAATGCGGTAGGCATCCTCGCGCGACACTCCGGCCTCCACCAGGTCGAGCAGGAGCTGTCCGCTGAAGACGAGTCCGCCGGTGGAGTTCAGATTGCGCAGCATGCGCTCGGGATAGACAAGCATGGTGTCAATGAGGTTGGTCGCCTTGTGCAGCATGTAGTCGACCAGGATCGTCGAATCCGGCAGGATGACCCGCTCGACCGAAGAGTGCGAGATGTCGCGCTCATGCCATAGCGCGATGTCTTCGAAGGCGGCCTGCACGTTGCCGCGGACCACTCGCGCCAGTCCGCTGACCTGTTCAAGATTGATGGGATTGCGCTTGTGCGGCATGGCCGACGAGCCCTTCTGCTTTTCGCTGAAGAACTCTTCGGCTTCACGAACCTCCGTGCGTTGCAGATGCCGGATTTCGGTAGCGATCTTGTCCAGGGTCGAGGCGATCACCGCCAGCGTGGCCACGTAAAATGCGTGCCGGTCGCGCTGGATAACCTGCGACGAAACCGCGGCGACCTTCAGACCGAGGCGTTCGCAGATTTTTTCTTCATACTCCGGCTCCAGGTGGGCGGCGTTGCCGACCGCGCCGGAGACCTTGCCGACGCGCATCTGTTCGGCGGCAAAGTCGAAGCGCTCGAGGTTGCGGCGCATCTCCGAATACCAGTTCGCCAGCTTCAAGCCGAAGGTGATCGGTTCGGCATGGACTCCGTGCGTGCGGCCTATGGTAGGCGCATCCTTGAACTCAAAGGCGCGGCGGCGCAGCACTTCAATCATGCGTTCCAGGCCGACGCGGATGATCGCCGAAGCCTGTTTGACCAGCAAAGCCTGTGCCGTATCGACCACGTCGTTGGAAGTCAAGCCGTAGTGCAGCCAGCGTGCCTCGGGGCCAACTTTTTCAGAGACCGCGGTGGTGAAGGCGATCACATCGTGCTTCACTTCGGCCTCGACGGCTTGAATGCGCGCCAGATCGAAGTCTCCCTTGTCGCGGATGGCGCGAGCCGCCGAATGCGGCACCAATCCAGCTTCGGCCAGAGTCTCCGTGGCGGCGATTTCAACCTGCAACCAGGTGCGGAACTTGTTTTCTTCACTCCAGATGCGGCCCATCTCCGGGCGTGTATATCGCGGAATCACGGCATAGCTCCTTGCATCTAATCAGGATTCTGGGTGGTTTGAACTGAAGGACTATTGTATCCGTTGCGGGCTGCTGGCCCAAATGGGCCAGAAAAGCCTAAGATAGCTGGTTGAATACTTCGTAAAACGATGTAATTGGAGTGTCTGCATGGCAAGTTCCGGCGAGTTGGATGTGAACGATTACCAGGCGCTGGCCGAATTCCGCTACCAGATTCGCAAGTTCTTGCGCTTCAGCGAGACAGCAGCTCGCGCGGCCGGCATCGAGCCGCAGCATCACCAGTTGATGCTGGCCCTGAAAGGGCTGCCCGATGGGGTACGCGCCACGGTGGGGGAACTTGCCGAACGCCTGCAGATTCGGCATCACAGCTCGGTCGAGCTTATCGACCGCCTCACCGAGCAGGGATTGGTGCAGCGCCGCCCCTCCGAGCAAGATCGCCGGCAGGTGCTGGTGGCGTTGACCGCACGGGGCGAGCGCATCCTGCGCGAGCTCTCGATACATCATCGTGAGGAGCTTCAGGCCACCGCTCCGCAGTTGATTGGAGCGCTGCGGGGTATTGTCGCCTCCGGAAAGCGGCGCGCACGCACTCAGTTGTCGCGGACCCCTGCCACTTCCGGCTCCGCTCGCCACCAGGCAAATCAAGCACGCCAGCGCTGAATCGCGATGGTTCGTACAATAAATGTTTAGGGGTGTCATTCTGAGCGACCGAAGGGGAGCGAAGAATCTGCTTTTGTTCTTGAGGTGCGAGAAAAGCAGATCCTTCGCTTCGCTCAGGATGACACTCGCGAGGTGTATTTAGTGATGCGAGGTATTTACGGACACCGCTTTAGTTGTTGGAAACGCCCAACATTGCCGCCATTTCCTCGTAGAGGAATCCCTTGCCCGGGCGGTACGGCTGCACCCAAACGCCGTCTAACACGAATTGCGGGATAGCCCGCTTTCCGGTTCTGCGAATCACCTCTTCGGCGGCTCCCGGAGTGGCTTCGATGTCCACCTCCTGGTAAGAGATGCTGTGTTTGTCCAGAAAGCGCTTTGCCTCGCGGCAGTCGCGACACCAGGGGGCTGAGTAAACAATTAATTTCATAGACTATGGCCAGCTACTCTGATTGTGCCAGAAAGGCGGCTGAAGTGGAACCTTTAGGTGGCTGCGGAAGAATTCTTCGAAGTGTCATCCTGAGGTCGCGGAGCTTTTCCGCGGCCGAAGGATCTGCTTTGTATTCAGAAAAGCAGATCCTTCGCTTCGCTCAGGATGACACCTCAAGAGTGAAGGCGGACGCTTTTCCCTACTCTTAAAGTAGCGCCGGAATTGGTATATCAGGCAGCACTTGTTATAGCCGGGACTTTTCGCCGAGAGCACGAGGGCTTATAGTAATTCCGAAGCAGGTCACAACCGAGCAGATCAAAAGTTGAAGTGAGGAGATTATTCAATGCGGCACTACAACATTGCGGTAATTCCCGGGGACGGCATCGGGGCGGAGGTCATGACGGAGGGCGTTGCAGCTCTCAAAGCGGTCGCCGAACTTGACGGTGGCCTGAAGTTCAAAACCCAGGACTACGACTGGGGCTCGGAGCGCTATCTTCGCCAGGGAGCGATGATGCCTCCCGACGCGCTGAAGGTGTTGGAGGCGGGCGCTTTCAACGCCATCCTGGTTGGCCCGGTTGGCGATCCGCGTATCCCCGACCATATTTCGCTTTGGGGTATGCTACTCCCCATTCGCCAGGGATTTGACCAGTACATCAATCTTCGTCCGGTGCGCCTGTTGCAGGGCGTCCCCAGTCCTCTGGCCGGCAAAGGTCCCAAGGATATCGACTTCGTTTGCGTTCGCGAGAACTGCGAAGGCGAATACTGTGGAGTTGGCGGGCGCGTTTACAAGGGAACTCCGCAGGAGTCGGCGGTGCAGGCGTCGGTCTTTACCTACTATGGCACGGAGCGCGTTATGCGCTATGCCTTCGAGTATGCGCGCCAGCACGGACGCAAGAAGGTGACCAGCGCAACCAAGTCCAACGCCGTCAACTACAGCATGGTCTTCTGGGACGACGTCTTCCGCGAGGTTTCCGCCAAGTACCCGGATATTCAGCACGAGCAGCAGTTAATCGACTCGCTCTCCGCCCGGTTTGTCATCAAGCCGGAGAGCCTGGACGTGGTCGTGGCCTCGAACCTGTTCGGCGATATCATCACCGATCTCGGTGCGGCCATCGCCGGCAGCATGGGGCTGGCACCGAGCGCCAACCTCAATCCCGAGCGCCGTTACCCAAGCCTATTCCAGGCAATCCACGGCTCGGCGCCCGACATTACAGGCAAAGGCATTTCCAATCCTATCGCCACCATCTGGTCAGTCTCGATGATGCTGGATCACCTGGGCGAACCCGAGCTTGGCGCAGCCCTGTTGAAGGCGATCGAAAGCGTGCTTGCCGAAGGCAAGGTTCGCACGCCGGATCTGGGCGGGAAGGCGACGACAAAACAGATGGGGCAGGCGGTCATTGCCGCCCTGCGGAAGCCGAAAAAGGCAGCCAAAACCACTTCTCGTTAGAGCCGAATCGCTTTAACGCGCAACTAGGGATGATGTATCCCAACCAAGTGCTGTCATGGCGAGCGAAGTCGAGCCACCTTTTGTTTTCAATTTCCAGACAAAAGGTTCCTCCACTTCGCCGCGCTTTGCGCGGCTCCGGTCGGAATGACATTCTTCAATTTTTTGTCCCGGATACATCAATTCTGGTTCTGCTCTAACCCGGTTCAGTCGTATCGCGGGCAACAAAAAAGCCGCCGAAGCTATCTTCAGCGGCTTTTGGTTTTTGGGGCCAAAGCTACGGCTCCATGGGCGAAACTTCCAGCGCAAAGCTGCACGCCCTGTTGGTCAACTGCTGCGGCAACGCCGGCGGCGTGATCAGCGCCGGGGTAGTGAAGTCGAACATCTCCGTCATGTCGTCCTGCGACGCGTCGCGCTTCGTCAGCGGAGCCAGATTGAAGCGCTTCTCGATGAACGTAAGAATCGATGTGTTTTCGCGCGGCACATGAGAGACATACCCTGGTTTAACCCACGGCGAGACGACCATCAGCGGCACTCTGAATCCGGAGCGCGTGAAGCCGGGTTCTGTGGGAGCGGCCCCTGGGTCTTCCGAAAGGTTTGGAGGAATATTGTCCGGCGCGGCCACCGTGATCGGCTTAATGTGATCGTAAAGCCCACCGTGCTCGTCATACGAGAGGAAGAACGCGCCAGTCGCGTAGTAGGAGCTGTTGATGAACGCATTGATAAAACCGGATGTCTCCAGAGCGCCAACCTGAACGTTGTCCTGCGGGTGCTCGTCATATCCTGAGCCGTCGCTTTCAATGAACGAGACTACCGGCAATGTTCCGTTCTGCAGGTCGGTGAAATACTCGGTGACCGGAACGATCTGGCTGGGGTTGGTCTTCGATACGTTGAACCCGCTGATATTCAGACCCCCGGGAGCCGGGATAGTCGGAATGTAATAGTACTTCCAACTGAGTCCGGCGGCCGTCAGGCGGTCAAAGATGGTGAGCGCCGTCTGGGGAATCGGTCCGAAATCCACGTTGCCGTAGGAACTCGCCCCCATGATGTACATGCGGTTCACCGGAGTGCGCGCTCCCACTGACGCGAATTGGCGGTCGCTGGTCGCATACTGGGTTGCCAACTCGTAGTAATAGGGCAGGTCTGTCCAGTCGTAGTAACCCATCGCGCGCGTTCCGTTCGGGTCGTCCGGACGCTGCGGCAGGGTCTTCATGAAACCGTCCAACTTGCCGTTAGCGTATTGCGTAATGCTGGCGCCCCAAGCCGGCGTGATCGCATCCGTGCACGCGGTCTGGTAATGAAAAGGCTTGATCGGGTTGCCGGCGAGGTCGGGGAGAACAACATTGGGCAGCATCGGCTCCACCTGCGGGTTCGCTATGCCCTTGACCGTCTGCTGATACGCGTTCAGCATGCCAAAGTAGCTGTCGAACGAGCGGTTTTCCTGGAGCATGAAGACGACGTTCTGAATGACATTAATCGTGCCGATGCCGGCGGGTGGCGTGACGACGGGGGGCACTACCGGAGGCGCTACGGGCGGCGTCACCGGTGGCGTGACCGGTGGGGTAGCCGGTGGTGTAACAACTGGCGTAGTGCCTCCGGCGCTCCCGCCTGTGTTATCCGTGCCGCTGCTGGTCGACTGGGTCTGCGCGCTGGAACTACCAGAGCCCCCGGAACCGCAGCCTGTCTGGGTTAAGGTCAAGGAGAACAAAGCTGCCAACATCCCCATCAGAAACGTCAGTTTTGCAATTCGATACATGGGCCCCACCAGGAAAGGTCTTCAGCCTGCAGGTGCTTGGAATCAGAAGAGCAGCTCTGAGTTGTCTTTGAAGTAAATAGTAGGCACGCCACGTTGCACATCTGGTAAAAATCTCTCAGGATACACCTACTCTGAAACCACTCTGGTCTGGGCGGGAGGATTCCAGCAAAGGTTTTTCAGGATTGTCATGCGAACGACGACGGTTCCCCGACAGGCCCCTATCTGCCATGGGGGTACGCCTACTCTGGAACTGCCATCAAGTGCCGTCGCAATCAAACCGTGGCACGGAAACAAAAAGCCGCCGGAGATCCGGCGGCTCTTGCAGAGCGAAAGGCTGGTTGGCCCGCGCCGCGCGCCGGAGGGCAATCCGTCGCCCGTACCCGGCACACAAGCGGTGTTCCACTCGATTTCAGTTGTAGAGTAAAGCTCCGTCCTTCTTTTCCTCGCCCACCTCGCGATAGTAAAGCTGGTTGTTCTCGAGGTAGACCTCAAGGAACGCCGGACGCGTCTTGATGGTGCCCTGTATGAGCGCCTCCGACAGCGGGTCCTCGATGTACTTCTGCAGCGCCCTGCGCAGCGGACGCGCACCGTAGCTGCGGTCGCTAACCGTTTTGTCGAGAATCCACTTCCGCGCACTTTCGGTCACGGTAATCGTGATCGCCCTCTGCGACAGATTCTGGTTCAACTGCGTCACCATCAACTCCACGATCTGGATCAGATCCTGCTCGGTCAGCGCCTGGAACAGGATAACTTCGTCGATACGGTTCAGGAACTCGGGGTTGAAGGTCTTCTTGACCTCTTGTTTGACCAACTCCTCGACCTTACCCGAAACCGTCTCTTCCTTATCGCTTTGGAAGCCGAGTCCGGTGCGCTTCATCAAGTGACGCGCGCCGATGTTCGAGGTCATGATGATGATCGCGTTTTTGAAGTCGACCGTATTGCCGAGTCCATCGGTGAGCTGGCCGTCTTCAAAAACCTGAAGCAGAATATTAAAGACGTCCGGATGCGCCTTCTCGATTTCGTCCAGCAATACCACCGAATAAGGCGCGCGCTTCACCCGCTCGGTCAACTGGCCGCCCTCTTCGTAGCCGACGTATCCCGGAGGCGAGCCGATCAGCTTGCTCACCGAGTGCTTTTCCATGTACTCGGACATATCGAAGCGTATCAGCGACTTTTCCGTGCCGAACATGAACTGCGCCAGCGTGCGCGCGACCTCGGTTTTGCCGACGCCGGTCGGCCCCAGGAAGAGGAACGAACCGATGGGACGGTTCGGGCTCTTCAGGCCGGCACGCGAGCGGCGGATGGCGCGAGACAGCGCCGAGATGGCCCGATCTTGCGAGATGACACGCTTGTGCAGCTCTTCCTCAATGCGCAGCAGCTTCAGCGACTCTTCTTCTTTGATCGAGGAGATCGGCACTCCCGTCCAGCGCGAGACGACCTCTTCGATGTCTTCGCGGGTCACGATGCCCGTTGAAGTCTCGTCGAGGTGATACTTATCCCGGAGAGCGCGCAGGTTCTCGCGCTCCTTCCGTTCTTCGTCGCTGTAGAAGCGCGCCTTCTCGAACTCGTGGTTCGCGATGGCGTTCTCCATGCGGTGGACGATGAACTTAATCCGCTTCTGTACCTCGGTGATCTCCTCCGGCAAAGCGGTCTGGCGCAGTTTCACGCGCGCACCGGCTTCGTCGATGAGGTCAATTGCCTTATCGGGCAGGAAGCGGTCGGGAATATAACGGTTGGAATGCGAAACCGCGAATTCGATCGCATCCTCCGTGTAACTTACAGCATGAAACTTCTCGTAGCGGTCCTTGATGCCGCTCAGGATCTTTTTGGCATCCTCTTCATTCGGTGGCGGCACTTTGACGGCCTGAAAGCGGCGCTCCAGTGAGCGATCCTTTTCAATCGATTTGCGGTATTCAGCGGGCGTAGTCGCGCCTATGCACTGAATCTCGCCACGCGAGAGAGCGGGCTTCAGGATGTTGGCGGCGTCGAGCGAGCCCTCGGCCGAACCGGCGCCCACCAGCGTGTGCAACTCGTCGATGAAGATGATGCAGTTCTGCGACTCCATCAACTCCTTCATGATGGTCTTGAGCCGCTCCTCGAACTGGCCGCGATACTTTGTTCCGGCAACGATCAGGGAAAGATCAAGTCCCAGGATGCGCTTGTCCGCCAGGAACGAAGGCACCTCGCCGTCGGCTATGCGTTGTGCCAAGCCCTCCACAATCGCAGTCTTGCCTACGCCGGGCTCACCGATCAGCACCGGGTTGTTTTTGGTCCGGCGGCAAAGGATCTGAATCGCCCGGTCGACTTCCTGGTCGCGGCCGACCAGAGGATCAAGCTGATTCTCCATGGCCGACTGCGTGAGGTCGCGCGAGAACTCGGCCAGCAGCGACGATTCGCGGTTCCGCTGCGGTTGCGCCTGCACCTTCTCTTGCGTGGTGCGCTGCATTTCCTCGCGGATGGTCTGGAGCTTCAGGCCGCGCTCGTGCAGAATCTCGGCGGCAAAGCATTTTTCTTCCCGCAACAGTCCAAGTAGCAGGTGTTCGGTGCCGATATGCTTGTGCGAGAGACGCTCGGCTTCTTCCGCCGCGTAGGCGAGCACACGTTTACATTCGTTGCTCAGCGGCAGATCGACGCTGGTCGAAACCTTCTCGCGGATCGTGGTGTGCCCCTCGATCTGCTTGCGGATGGAGTCCACCGACGAATGCTGCCGAAGGAAACGATTGGTCAGAGCCTTATCCTCACGCAGCAATCCAAGCAGCAGGTGTTCCGTCTCAATGTATGGAGACCCAAACTGGCTTGCTTCATAGCGTGCGAAGAAAATCACGCGTCTGGCTTTTTCGGTGTACCGTTCAAACATTTGGCTTCTCCGCAGCTCCCCCGATCACCCGCTTGCCCAGTCGCTTTGAGCCGTCCGCATGATCCGGAGCCTGAACCCAGCCCTCATCCCGATTGTCGTCTTATCCCGATGCTCGATCCAACAAATAATTCAAATACTCTTCAGCAATTTACCTGCCGTTCACTTCTAACTTCCTGCTTACGCGCCACTTCCTGTCTCCAAATCGTTATACCCGCAAAGATTCCGGCGCAATTTCTTCGACCCGGCCGCCCTGCAGCAGCAGCACGCGATGGCAGCGCCGCGCAAACGCAACATTGTGCGTAACAATAAGGGATGTCAGCTGGTAGCCGGAATGTAGTCTGGCGATCAAATTAAATACTGCATCCGCTGTGCGGCTGTCGAGGTCGCCCGTAGGTTCGTCGGCCATCAGCAATTGTGGCCGTGTCACCAACGCCCGAGCAAGAGACACTCGCTGCTGCTCACCCCCGGAAAGCTCGCCGGAACGGTGATGCCCGCGATCTGCCAGCCCCACTTCGTGCAACCAGATGGCAGCTTCGGCTTCCGCCTTTCGTCTGCTCCATCCCCTTAGCAGCAAAGGCATTGCGATGTTCTCAAGGGCCGTGAACTCAGGCAGCAGGTAGTGGAACTGCCAGACAAAACCAATTTCACTGTTGCGAAACTCAGCAGCGGCTTCCTGGGACAACGCCTCAAGATTGCGGTTGACGAAGTATACGTTACCTCTGGTCGGCCTATCAAGCGTGCCGATCAGATGGAGCAGCGAACTTTTGCCCGCGCCCGATTCGCCCACAATCGCCAGCATCTCTCCCTTTTGAACTTGGAACGACAGGTTGTCAAAGAGCACTAAGTCGGAGCTTCCGGAGCGGAAGACCTTCGTGAGGCCCTCCACGCGTAAAAATACTTCGCTCTCGCTCATTGGATGCGGGTAGCTCCAATCCCGGTTCAGGTTTCCTGCCGGTATATTCCGGCTTCTGAACCCTTTCAGAAATTAGAACACGCGTGGCAACCTAAATGTGCGTTTTCTGCCCGCAGCACCGCAGGCGATACTGCGCCCTGGGCCGCCGGATGGCGGAAGGTATGCCCCGCGAAGGAGCCGGGCTTCCAAGGCCCGGCGGTGATGCTCAAGGGCATACCGATTGTGGAATTGCGATCGCCGCGCGCCGGTTCTCCGCGATTTTCCTGATTTTTGGGCCCTACTCGTATCGCAACGCCTCGGCCGGCAGGATTCGCGATGCGGAGTATGACGGGTAAATGGTGGCGATCAAGCTGATTCCGAGTGCAACCAGGGCGACCAGAAGGCCGTCGAGCGCTCGCGGCGCGAACGGCACGTAGTCGATCGAGTAAACCTCGGCGGAGAGCGCAATCAGATGATAATGCCCGGCGGCCCAGGAGAGCCCATAGCCGACAACCTGACCAATCATCGTGCCGATCACGCCGATCAGCACGCCTTGCAGGATAAAGATGCCGCGCACCTGCGATCTTTTGGCTCCCATCGAAACCAGCACGGCGATGTCCTTCGTCTTTTCCATGACCATCATGATCAGCGAGATCAGGATGTTCAGCGCGGCCACAAAGACGATGAGGCCTATGGTAATGAGCGTGACGAAGCGCTCCAGGCGCAGCGCCCGGAACAGCGCGCGGTTTTGCTCCATCCAATTGGTTGCCATGAAGCCTTTTCCCGCCTCTTTCTGCAACGCGTCGCCAACCTCGCCGGCCTTGTAGATGTCGTCGATCTTGAATTCCAGAACCGAAACCAGGTCGCCCAGCCCGAACAGCCGCTGCGAGTTGGCCAAGCCAGTCATCGCCCACGCCGAGTCGTAGTCGTAAAAGCCGGAGCGGAAGATGCCGACCACCTTGAAGCGCATGTACTTGGGCACAATCCCGAAAGGAGTCAATTCACCCTGGGGACTGGTGACGAGCACCACCGAGTTCACGCTCGCCCCGAGGTCGTCAGCCATGTCCTTGCCGAGAATGATCGGCGGAAGCCCTTCGAAGCGCGCATGCACCCCCTCCAGAGAATCGGGGGAAGCGCTGGCGGAGGGCTGCGGCTGCCGCTCCTGACCGGCCTCGTGCCGCTGCTGGGCATCTGCCAGGGGCTGGGCCGAGCCCGCCACCACATAATTCAGCAACTGGCTGACGCGGCGCTCGCGCTCCGGCAGAATTCCCTTCAGAATCGCGCCCTTGGCCCGCGCCCCGCGCGAGATCAAAACCTGCTCGTAAATGGCGGGCGAAGCGGCCAATACGTGCGGCGCCTTCGCGAGACGATCCAAAAGCAAACGCCAATCCCTGATGCCGTCGTTTTCCACGCGCATCAGATTCACGTGCGAGGTCGATCCCAGCAGCCGCTCCTGCAAGTCTTGCCGGAAACCGTTGTTGATGGACAGCGCAATGATCAGCGAGGCGACGCCGGCGGCCACTCCAATGACCGAAATAACGGTGATGACGCCGATCACGGCTTGGCGCCGCTTGGCTCGCAGATATCGGGCGGCAATGAAAAGTTCAAATCTCATGCGGCGGCTCGCAGCGCGGATAGCGTAAAGCTGCGACGGTTCGCATTATAGACCGGGCTCGCGGCAGGGGTGCCCCACTCAAGCTTCTTTTGCTTGAGTGGGGTAGTTTTCAGAATACTCGTACAAACTATTTTAGAGGTGTCATTCTGAGCGACCGAAGGGAGTGAAGAATCTGCTTTTTTCGGGTCAAGGAAAAGCAGGTCCTTCGCTCCTCCACCCCAGCCACGGCAAAAGCGGCCGTCGCCGGGGACCCCGGCTGCACTCAGGATGACACTCCTGAGATGCGTTACTGAAGCTTACTGCCCCGAGCGCACCACCATCTTGGCGGTGGCCACGTTATCGGCGCGGTCGTAGACGCGCACAATGATGATGTGCTCCTCCGCCCCACCAAGCGCAACTGCGGCGCTTGGCGGGGACCCCGTCCGCGGTGCGGCGCTGATTGCCGGCGCGGAGCGGCGTCCACGGCGGCGGGCGGGCGAGTCGGCCGACGGCGGTTCGCCGGGAGGCTCGGATTGCGCGGGCACCGGCACCGAGAAGTCATAGTTTTCCGTCCTCGCATCGGAAATCTCCCCAACCGGAGCGACAAACTGCCAGTTTTCGGCGTCGATCGAATACTCGGCCCGCTGAATCACCGAGAACGAGTCGGTTGCGCTGAAGGTGATGTGTAAACGGTCGCCGTCCAGGGCGGCTTTGAGATTTTCGATTCGGGGAGGCGTCGTATCAACCTCGAAGTGGGCGCTATCCTTCCAGCCGGTGAGCGCCTCGCCCGGTGCATGCGAAGGCGCGTCCGAGGCGACCACGCGGATCGTGTATCCGCCGTCGGGAATCAGGCTCGGATCGAAAGCATAAGACCGCTCGCTGAGGTCTTTTTTCAGCAGCAGCCAACGCCTGTCGCCGTCGCCGCGGTAGTAGATGGAGAAACGCAACTGATCGTCGTTGTCGTCATGCGCCGTCCAGCGCACCGTAATATCGTTGCGCGCGGGACGCAAGACGGCCACCGCAGGGTTCGGAGTGCCGGTTTCAGGATGGATTGGGCTCGGCGGTCGGACCATGACCGTTACATCATCCACTTCCGGCGCGACGTTCTTGGTCAGGTAATTGATCCGCACGCTGTAGACCTGCGGCGCCGTCCCGCCCGAATGCAGCACCGCGCGCCACTGCGCATAACGTGCCGGGGGAATCTGTGTTTGCGCTCCCCCCTTGAGGTCGATTGTGCTCCACGGGCTCCAGTTGCGGTCGGGGTTGTCGACGTTGCCGCTGCGTGCATAGAGGTCAACCAAACCCTGGCCGCGCATCTCCGCACGTCCCCAGCGGGAGAAAATCCTGGCGTCGAAGACATCGCTGTCGTACGTGCCCTCGCGTTGCGAAGAATCTTCCATCAGGAAGACTTTGCCGAGATTGCTGCACGCGGCGTAAATGCCACCGTTGGGCGCGGGCGCAAATCCAGTTACCTGGTTAGCGCTGGCTTTCAGCAGATCGGCAAACTCGCCGTTGCCTTCAATGGCGTAGATCTTGCCCTTGTTGCCGGTGCCGGCAATGAGCCGTCCGTTGTGATCGAAAGTAAGGTCATACACCTGGTCTTCGCGAGATTGCCAGATGCGTTTGGGAGAACCGTCAGGGGCTATACGGTAGATCTCGGAGCCAGCCGCGCTGAGCCCCGGCACTGGTATTGGTATCGGTGCGGCGGGCGTGCCGGGCGCGGCGGGCGCGGGGGCGCCCGGCGGCCTGGCGCCAGGTGGCGCGGGGGCAAGCATCGTGACAGCACCGGTTACCGGGGCCGTCACACCCGGGGCTGCACCCGGCGGCGGGGCGGCACGGCGCTTTTCGCCCGCGCCGGCGGCGTAGATGTTGCCCTGTGAATCGAGCGCCAGAGCGGTGATTTCCTTCTTGGGAGCTCCGAACAACACGAAGCCCTGCCCGGCGCCTGTGATGCGGTAGACCAGCCCGCTGCCGTCGGATCCGGCGATGAGGTTGCCGTCGCGGTCGAGCGCAATCGAGCGGATGTGAGCCTCATCGCTCTTGAAAAAGGCGGAACTTGTGCCGTCCTTCTCCACGCGAAAGATTTCGCCGTGATCGCCGGTGGCTACGTACAGGCGTCCTTGGCTATCGATGGCCAGAGCCCAGATGTATTTTGTCTTCGGGTCGAAGTAAACGCTGGAGACGTAATTTGGGTTCACCTGCTCGCTGTGATTTGGCTGCTTTTCGGCCAGTGCGGGTGCGGCGGAGGGTTCCGTTCCCGCAGCGCCAGCGGGGCTGCGATCGATGCGGTAGACGCGTCCATCGGGCGACGTGGCCGCATAGATCGCGCCCCCGCGATCCACCACCAGCGCCTGCACTTGCAGTTCGGTGGCGGCAAAGATGACGCTGACCTCGCCTTTGGGAGTTATGCGGTAGACCCGTGCGGGGGAACCGGCGGCGGCGTAGAGGTTTCCTTCCGCATCACTGGCCACCGACCAGAGGTAGGTTGAGGAAGTGGTACCTATCTGGCGAAAGGCAGGTGCCAGCTCCAGTGCGCCATCGCTGCGGATGGAGACGCCCTTGCTGGTGCCCTTTTCAAATTCCTCAAGCTTCGACTGCTCCCAGCTACGAGTGCTCTGAGCGGCGACGGATGCCGTCAACGACGCTAAAACAAGCGCAAATCGGACGATTTTATTCATGTGTATATGAGATGGTAAACCACTGAACGCAGTCTTGCTGGCTCCGAGGACAGACGGCAGGCCGGCATCAGCACCTTACAGACGAAGAACAGCTTTCGTCAATGGCAGCCCGCGGATTGCCGATTGAAGTATCCCTCGGGGAACGACGAGGGGCCCGGCATCCTCAATATCACCGCCGTTCTCCAAGACACACCCCACGCGAATCCGGTCTAGCGCATTATCGGACGTTGACGGTGATGATTTGCTGGCCGGAAACAACGTAATCAAGAGGCGTCGAAGCCTCCCTGACCGAAGATTCGGCCGAGACAACCATGTCCTGCGTGCCGCGCATGCCTTCCATCACGTTCATCACCGAAAGTGGCAGGGCGGGCATCACCTTGTCTTGCACCGTTGCCTGCGGGTTTGCCTCCAGCAGCGAAACATACAGCCGATGGTTGGCGTGGCGGTTGTTCAACATGGCGATCGTTGAAGAAAGATCGCAGCGCGCGGACACCGTGCTCTGGCGTTGCATGCGGTCCAGCGTATCGCCGTCGCTAACCAGTATGCGGAGCGTGCCACGCGGGGCGGAGGTTGGAATCCGGATTGGTATCTGCCGCACGATGCGGTCGCCGCGATAGGGAAGAAGCGCGGTTTCCACGACGATTTCGTCGCCGGGACGCGCTTCGGTAATGTCGGTGCGCGCCGCTTCCAGCCGCGCAAAGCGGCGTTCCGGGATCACGTTGACGTTCAACTCCACGGCGGTGATTTCGGGCCGCTGGTAGGGGTTTTCGTAGATGCGGGAAAAGCGCTCGCCCAGCGCCATGGCGATGGAAGCCGCTGTCGGCTGCCCACCGTCGGAGGGTGCGAACATATCGTCGAGCGTCAGCTTGGAATGGCCCGAGACGACGATGCTTCCGGCGACCCGGAAGGTCGTGTTTTCGCCATATTCATTGGTGCCCTGGACGGCGTTATAAACCGCGGCCATCATGGCAACCGGAGTCATGCGGCCGTTGTTGAGCACTTCAAAGTGATAACTGCGGGGACGCGCCGCGCCACTGATCGTCAGCGTTACCGGAATCATGTGCGCATCTTTGCCGAAGCGACCCATGATTCCGTTGTGGCGATCCTGCACGAAGGCGCCGATGGTCTCGGTCGCCGTGGCAATCTTGAATGAGTTGGCCGGTGAAGCCAGCGTCGCCAGCACCTGCGACTTGGTCATCGGCATCTCGATCGAGCCACTGCCCATCAACGGATGTCCGCAGGCCAGCAAGCGGTTGGCGTCGACGTAAGTGACGGTACAGGTGGCGGAAATGTCCATATCGCCGCGCACGAGAACTGCCGCTACGGAAGAGCCGGCGGCAATGGGAGTAGGATCTTTGATGCTTGCGTCGACCGATCCGGCGCCCATGACGGGCACAATGCCGGCCGCCGCAAATTCCGACGAGAAGCGCTGAATCGTCTCCTGGTTGAAGCCGTTGAAAACCAGGGGCGTGTCGATCGGTTGCAGATACTGGGCTACCGACGCTATTGGCGGAGTTTCGCCTGGACCGCCCGTGCGCGTGGGAACAATGGCGGGAGACTTGGCAGTGGCGGCGTCCTGAGCCAGCGTCGTATCCAACTCGTTGATTTCCAGCATCGAAGCGATAGGAGTAATGCCGGCGATCGGTTCCTTGGAGAACTGGCCTATGCGGAATGCGAGCGCGCCAACGAGTTTGCCGTCGATGTAAACCGGGCTGCCGCTCATTCCGGCAACGATACCGGTATATTCGGGTTTTTCTCCGTGGAGACGAACCAAAATGACGTCGCCCTTTGGCCCGGTCATGTTGCGTAGGATTCCAAGCACCTCAACCTGCATCGGTTCGGGCTTATTGCCTTCAAACACCGTGTAAGCGGTGCCACGCATCCCTGCCTTTATGTCTTTCAGGGCCATGATCGGCACAGATAGCTTTGGTTCAATGGCAATGGCGGGAATCGCCAGAGTTAGGGCCAGGAAGCAAACCACGACAGTCGTGAGCAGACGGTGCAAACTTATCCCAAGGAATGCAGCATCGATATTTGCCCGGTATCGCGATCTGCTGGCGAATTCCGGACGGGCGACGAAGCGGTGACGCATTCTGTCTCCTGCGGCAGCTCACGCAACGCGAAGGGCCTTGCGCGATAACACTGAAACTGCGCTGCTTATGTAGAAAGGGTGCCAAAAACTGGATTTATACTAGCAGGGAGTCTGGCCCGAGAGGCAGGGTATGAGCCTTAGATTACTTACTAAAACACTTAGTCCATCTCAATTGGGAATAGTACTTGCGCTGGTATTGTCGAGTTCGCCACTAACGTGGGCACAACAGCAGTCAGCGCCCGGCAAATCTCCGGCCCAGACGGAACAACAGGCACCGCCGGAGGCTGGCGGTCCGCAGGGAGAGGTGGGCCCCTACGCCATTCCGAAAAGGACCGAAGCGCCGCCTCCGCCACCTCCGCCGGCTCCCAAGCAGCCCGAGGACATGCCGAGCTATTCGCTCAGCGTGAACGTGCCCATTGCGACCGTGGACGCGATAGTGCTTTCCAAGGATGGCCAGTTCATTCCCGGTCTGAAGCAGGAGAATTTCCGCGTGTTGGAAGACGGCGTTCCGCAGCCAATCACGAGTTTCGGCCAAACGCAGGCGCCAATTACCGCCGTTCTGCTCATCGAGTTCGCCAACAGCAACTACACGATGGCGTTTCTAGCCGACGCTCTGCGCGCGGCCTACGCATTCGCTGACGGCCTCAAGAAAGACGACTGGGTCGCGGTGATCGAGTACGACATGAAGCCGAATATCCTGCTTGATTTCACGCAGGACAAGGCAGCGGTCTTCGGCGCGCTGAATAAGCTACGCGTTCCCGGCTTCAGCGAGCGCAACCTCTTTGACGCGCTCTACGACACCCTGGACCGCATCGACCGCATTAAGGGCCGCAAGGAAGTTATCGTGATTGCCAGCGGAATGGATACCTTCAGCAAGATCACTTACGACCGGATACAAAAGAAAATTAAGGAGACGCCCAACGTCACGATCTTTACGGTGAGCACGGGCCGCGCCTTCAACGAGTGGCTCGATGCGCGTTACGGCACGTCGGCACGCGGACAAATACGCTCGCTCGACTATCTTCAGGCCGACAATCAGATGAGGACGTTCGCCCAGATGACTGGCGGGCGCTGGTACAACCCGCGCTTTCAGGCCGAGTTCCCGGAGGCGTTTCGCGACATTTCGAACTCGGTGCGCAACCAGTACACGATTTCCTTCAAGCCTACGAACCAGAAGTTGGACGGCAGTTACCGCAAACTGAAGGTGCAACTGGTGGAGCCCGGAACCGACAAGCCGCTCACCATTCGCGACCGCAAGAACAAGGAACTGAAGTACAGCATTATCTCGCGAGATGGCTACACCGCCCGCAGGCCGGTGGAATAGCAGGCACCGCTAATGCGGTGCTAGGGTTGGTGCATCCCAAGAACGATTATTCCAGTGTGTCACCCTGAGGCGCGTCCGTTAGGACGCGATCGGGGTCCCCTGCGAGGCTCGGCTCGCTGGGGTGAGGGACGTAAGGGTCCATGTATTTGTTTTTTCCGGCCTTCGGATGACGCTCGGTGAAATGCACAGATCGTCACGTCGGTTCGCAAAAGCGGCGAACTTCCTCACGATGACACCCGCAGCGAAAGATAGGGTATCCCTGGTACCGCTCAAATGCTTCAGTGCAGATGAAAGCACTGGTCAAGCAGAAACATCACGGCGACGCCGACGAACACGAGCAACGCCATGCGGACTCCCGGTTCGCGGTTCACCTCGGGCAGAATATCGCTGGCGGCAACATATATGGTTACTCCGGCCGAGATGGGCAGGCCAATGTTCACCGCCGCCTGGGTGATGGCCATGGTGAAGACGCCCGCCAGGGTGGCAACTCCAAGCACCATCGACGCGCCCCAGGAACTCATGCGGCTGCGTCCACTGGCCAGCATCACCGAAGTGATGGTGAAGCCTTCCGGAATCTTGTGCAGAAAAACCGCG
>JBEKBO010000050.1:0-29919 GCA_050015355.1 Candidatus Korobacteraceae bacterium
ATGAAAATCAACAAAATGTAATAGGAAACGGTCCAGATCGCCGTCAATCCCATTGCCTTGATGATGCCCACGTAGTTGTTTGCAAAAGCAGTTTTGACCGGACTTTTTTCAATCTGCTTCGACTCCTCAACCTTCTTGTAAGCCGGTGTATCTTCGAGTTTGGTTCTCATGTACCAGCCAACAATGCCCAGTGTGATTCCGAAAATGAAGGGCAGGCGCCACCCCCAAGCGTGGAGAGATTGCTGGCTCAGGGAGTAGGTCAGGATCACGGCTGTCATTGATCCGAACATCACACCGCCGATGTTACTGACCTGCTGGAAGCTCCCATAGAATCCGCGACGGTTCTCCGGGGCATATTCAACGATGAACGCCGTTGCGCCACCCCATTCGCCTCCCGTTGAGAAGCCTTGCAACAATCGGCATGCGGCTAACATGAGCGGAGCGAGCACGCCAATCCTGGCGAAGGGCGGAATCAGCCCCATGATGAATGTGGAACCCGCCATGATGATGATGGTCCAGGACAGGGCAATCTTCCGGCCGTACTTATCCGCAATGTGGCCAAAAACGATTCCGCCCACCGGGCGCATGACGAAGCCCACGCCGAAAACCACGAAGGTAAAGAGCAAACTTGTCAGCGGATCTTTACTGGGGAAAAATACGGCGGAGATGACCGCGGCCAATTGTCCGTAAATTCCGTAGTCGAACCATTCCAATATATTGCCCACCGTACCGGCGCCAACTGCGAACACGCGTTTCTGTCGCTGTACAGACTCTGCCAGAGCTGAGGTGGGTGATTGCTGTGTTCCAGAGGAGGTATTCATATTTCACACCTTGTCGAGCTGTGCTTGCTCTTGAGAGGTTCTATTACCCGGGGAAGAACCCGAATCGTCTCCAATTTCAAGAAGAAATGCAAGCCAAAACAGTGCCAATCGCCTTTGCGCCTGGCAGATGCGCAGCCACCCAATCGGCAAAGTGCGGGGATCGGTTCGCGCCATTCAAACTGCGCAAAACGTAAAATGAGAATCGCTGCTCCTCGAAGTGGAGGCTCAGCGAGTCGGAACCTCCCGCGACCGCAGCGGCTATTGCTGCGTGGAAGCGGCGCTTAACAACCTGGTCGCCGTATCCTATTGATTCTCAAGGGGTAGATCTGGGCAGAGCACCTGATCCCGAATCAGTTTCAGGCAGCTATGGTTGGCAAGCCGATGATGTAAAAATTCGAGTGCATGTTCCAGTAGATTCCGTCGGCTGCTGCCGGCGCAGCGCTCAGCAACTCCGCATCCACGGAGACGTATCGGCCAGCAGGCCTACTTCTGCTGTAGTGACGCGATGTACTTTGTCAGATTCCGCACACGCAGTTGCACCACGGCGTCACTCTTCGTCCCCATCGCCCCGAAGATCGGGCCCCAAACCGGCATGTCTTTTGAGCCATGGCTAGGCATGCCGGAGTCACCCTTGATCGTCTGGGATACGTGATTCTCAGGGAACTTGCCACCGTTCTTTGCCGCGAGCTGTGTCAAATCCGTAGGAACGGACTTCAGGGCAGCCGCTGCCGGGCCGTCTCCTTTGCCATCCTTGCCATGGCACGAGGCACAGTATGCGACATACATGTCCTTACCGGAGGATGGGGACGTGTAAGGCGCAGGTGTCTTCTTTATTTGCGCCGGGGGACCTTCTGAAGATGTCTCGTCCTGGACCGAGTTGCCCCCGGCGAGAAGGGCAACCGGGACTGCAATCAGAATAGCAGCGGCGGAACAAATCAACCGTCTGTGCATATTGTCTCCCCACTTGCGAACCTATCTAGAATTCCAACCTTGCCTGGAAAGCGATCATACGTGGACTGCTGTCGCCACCCAAGCCCACGCCGAGCAGGCCAGTCGGCGGAGAGGTGGTGTACGTCAGCGCCCCAAATCCCGTCTGCGTCGAGGGTTTCCCCGGAACTCCGGCCAGCACCATGCTGGGAAGTCCAAAGTTGGGATGATTGAAGAGATTGAAGAACTGCGCGTCCAGTCTCATCGTGAGTTTCTCTCGAAGAGGAATTCGTTTTGTCAGATACATGTCGGACCAGAAGAATCCAGGACCGCGGAACTGGTTCCTGCCAGAGTTGCCAAATTGGCAGTTTGCCGGAGTATCCCCACCGAGGCAGGCACCGGTACTGGGGTCAACGGCGGAGACGAACGCCGCAGGATTCAGCCACTGCACCGTTCCAGGCTGCGTGACCCCCGGGATATTGCAGTGACGGCAGTAGGGATCCACCCCGGGCACAAGGTTTGCGAACTGAAGGCCGCTGCCCTGCACAATGCCGTTTCCGTTTGCTGAGTATGGCGTGCTGAAGACGGAGAACGGAACGCCGCTGTGCCAGAACACCGTTCCCGAGACCTGCCAGCCATTAACGAAATGCCCCAGCCATTTGTCTCGGACCTTTACCGGCAGTTGATATACGTACTGGGCATTGAGATTGTGGCGAACGTCGTAATCGCAGGGACCGTAGTTGCGAGCAAGCTCTCCCGGCAGAGGAGAGAGAATTCCCCCGGCGGAAAACGGCAGGAAGCCGCCGTTTGAGACTTGGTCCATACAACGGCTCCAGGTGTAGTTAATCTGTCCCTGCAGACCGTGTCCGAGGCGCTTCATTGCCGTGAGTTGAAGGCCGTTGTAGTGACTGTTCGCACCCGTGGAAAACTGCGTCACCGCCGCAAATCTGGGATCTGTCGGCTGCAGGTAAGGAAATGGCGCGAAGCAGCCTTGACAGACCGTTTGGTAGCCGTTCACCTGGGTGAGAAACGGCTGATCGACGGCGCGGGTGCCAACGTATTGCGCTCTAACCATGGCGGTGGTTCCAATCTGATGTTCAATGCCAAGACTCCACTGCATGAAGTACGGTGCATGGAGTGTGCCGCTGGGCACCGCCGTAATCGCGACCGGCGGCAGACAGGCCGCCGGATTGGCGAGTGGCGATGCGCACGAGAGCTGGCCCTGCGAGAATCCCAAACCAAAGCTTTGATTTGCCGCGACGGTTGCGCCCACCGCACTGTTTGGCACGCCTGGCGCAATCGCTGTGCCACCCACGGTGCCCAGGAGTCCGCCCTGGAAGGTCCTGACGTACGGTGGATTGGTGCCGATCAGGTCGGCGATACTGCCCGGCATAAGATCGCTGAAGATGCCAAAGCCGGTCCGGAGTACGGTGCTCGGGGTAAACTGCCACGCGAACGCTGTCCTGGGTTGAAGGATTGCAATCGGGGTCGAGGAAAACAGATGGCCAAGATTCGTCTGGATAGCGAGGTTTAGTGGCTGATTGACATCGTGGGAGATCGTATCGAAAGCCCCGCTAAGGCGGCCAATCTGCTGATGCGGGTTCAGGGGATTGGAATTGAACGTATCACGGATGCCAATGGTCCATGTCAGCTTCCGGGTTACTTTCCACGTGTCCTGTGCATAGAAATCCATGTTGAGGAAGTTAAACGGTTCGTTTGCCGAGGTTGGGAACGTCTGCGTTGCGGTGGATGCCACCCCGTAGATGAACTGCGGCAAGGTTGTGTACGACACCGTGGGTACCGTACCCTCGCCGAAGTCATAGTCGTTGAGGCGAAAGATTCGGATATTCGTGCCAAACCTGAACTCGTGAGCGCCATGGCTCCAGGCAAGATTGTCATTGATGAAGAACCGGGTGGCGCGCCTCCCTTGCACCCAGGTGTTATCAAGTCCGCCAAGAGTAGTGAAGGGCGCATTCGCGCCGCTCCCTTGCAGGACAATCGGCAATGCAGCCAGGGTACTCTGCAGATTGTTCGGCCCGAACAAGCTCTCATACCAGGAGAATGCCGGATTAAAATAGTTCACGACATTCTGAGAAAAGATATGGGTGTAGCCCGCCGCAAATGAGTAGAGCGGTTGAGAAGAAACTGCATTGAACAAGGGATTGATGGGATCTGTGTAGGCTGCTTGCAAACCGGTGTCGGCCTGAAAACGAACCCAGGCGGTGTTGTTCTGATCGATGTTGTAGTCGATGCGAGCTGTCTGCACCTGTTCGCGATCATCGCTGGAGTGCGATACGCTTCTTCGATTGGCACAACCATTCCCATTGGGAGGATTGCCTGATGCCGGCGTGCCATCCGCGTTGAACGGACAGCCGAGCACCGCCAGAGGCGTCCCGCCGGTGTTGCCGTACAGCGAGAACATCTTCTGGTAAAACGGCACAAGTTGGGGCGCGGGCGCATACTTTGATCCCGTCACCGAGTCAGTCCCGCCGAGAGGAAGCTGCTGCAGCACGTATTGCTGGAAGGCGGCGCTCGGAACGGTGGTCGGCGTGACAATAGGCAGTGCGATCCGCACCCATTCGCTGTCAAAGAAGAAGAACAGTTTGTCGTGCGCGATGGGTCCGCCCAAGCTGCCGCCAAAGTGGTTCACGGTGGATCGCGGCTTGTGATTGCCCGGTGTCGCATTTGTAAAGTAGTCCGCCGCATTCAGAATCGCGCCATTCCACAGTTCGTAGAGATTTCCGTGGAACTGATTCGTGCCGGACTTGGTGACGTAGTTGACCTGGGCTGCTCCGTACCGGCCTTGATCCACCGCATAGGAAAGAGTATTGACGGTGACTTCTGATATCGAATTCAGCCCCAGCACGAGGTTTGTTGCCAGGCCGCTATTGAGATTGGTCAGCGGATCGTTCGTCTCCAGCCCGTCGACGATATAGCCGTTGGCAAGGGCGGGCAACCCGTTGAACTCCACATTGCCATACCCGTTCGTGCCCCCAACGAAATCATTGCCGCTGCCTGCCGTATTGATGAGGGCTCCTGGGGCGAACTGCAAAGGGTAGGTCATATCACCACCCGGGTTCGGCAAGTCCTCCAGGGCTCGCGCACTCAAAGTCATGGAGGTGTTGGGATTTGCCGGGTTGATCAGAGGGGCTTCTGAAGTCACTTCTACAGTCTGGCTTGATTGCGCCACTTTCAGCACAAAATCAACGGTCTGCTTCTGGCCCAGGCCTGACACAACATTGTTATTCTGCTTCGGCTCGAAGCCTTGAGCTTCCACTTTGACCTTGTACGTACCCGGCTTTAGCTGAGGGAAGTTGAACCGGCCCGCATTATCGGTCTTGGCAGTGCGCTGCAGGCCGGTTTCCTGGTTGGTAATCGTAACGGTGGCACCCGGAACGACCGCGTCGGTTGCATCGGTCACCTGGCCGACGATGGCGCTGGTGGTTTCACCTTGAGCGAAGGCGGCCGTCGGGAAAAGGAACACTGCGATCATTACAGCAAGAACGACGGTCAGCCATCGGGGCGACGACGAGTCGCGCTGGCGGGGCACTGTTGCAAGCATTCTCATGGTTTGATCCAGCAGCTCCCGAGTGGGGACGGACGAGTGCCCTCACCTGATAGCTGTGGTAACCAATATGATGTTAATTATAGTTAATACGTTGGGCGGTGATTATGATTTCTCAACCCATATTTTCTCGGCTGCCGGGACGCCCAGTCGGATGGTCTTCTTTTCGACAGTCAGGGAAATGGTTCCGTCGTAGTTCCGCGCTTGGACGGTAAGGCGAGCGCCGGGGCGGATTCCTTCGTCTGCAAAGAAGTTCAGCAGCTTGCGATCCCGCTCATATACGCTGAAGATGCGGTAAGTTCCGGGATCCACCTCGCTGAGGAGCCGAAGCCCTTTCCTTCTACGCTCGGCGAAATTTCTTAGAGCCAGGCCGTTGCCGTGGGGACAGAAATCTTTGTCGCCTAGCTTCTCGACCAGCTTCTTCTCGAAAGCAGCGGAAACAGCGTGCTCCAGTCGTTCGGCCTCATCATGAACCTCGTACCACTCCATCCCGAATATCTCGGACAGCATGCGCTCAATCAGGTGGTGGCGAACAATAGTCCGTTCGGCAATCTGTCGTCCCGCGGAGGTGAGCAAAAGGCGGCCATCGCCCTTAACGGTGACCATGCCATCCTTCTTCAGACGCTTCAAGGCGGTCGTCACCGCCGGCCTCGTAACGCCAAGCCAACGAGCCAGGGTGGCTGATATTACGGTTTCTCCCTCCGCCTCAGCCTCCGCAATTGCCTTGAGATAGTCCTCTTTGGAAACAGTGATCATCGTGGAACTCACCCGCGTGTAGCCTTGCAGTCTAGCACTACGCTCCACTCTGAGGGCACTGAAGATGATTCTGTAGCTGCGAAATCCTCACGAATCCATCAGGGTCAACAACCTGGTCGCCGTATCCCAGCCGCATCCTAACGATTCTCAAGGGGCAGCTCTGGGCAGAGCGCCTGTTCCCGAATCAGTTTCAGGCGGTTCTCAACGTGGGCATCTCAATATCGCCGGCGCATCATGCCCATCAGCAATGTGTTTCGGGTCGAAGCGGCGTGAGTTCCACAAAACGACCTACCGCGCACCCGGCTCTCTCTTGCACTCACTTAGTCTGTGGCAACTGGAGAATCAGCCCGCCGCCCTGCCCCGATTGAACCGTCGGCAATTGCCCATTCCATTTTTCGATCTGCAAGCGGTTGTTCTCGATTCTCCGCAGCTCCAGCAGTTGCGGTGTCAAAGAACTCTGCCGAATGCGATTCGCCTCGGCCTCTCCCTTGGCGATCGTGACCAGCGACTTCGCTTCGCCGTCGGCTTGAGCTATCTTCTTCGCCGCTTCGGCCTGAGTCGTTGCAAGTTCATTCCGGGCGCGCTCGGCCTCCTGGATGGCTTGTGCTTTAGCTGTGATCGCCGAAGCGATGACCGCCGGCACTCGTGGAGCGCCAATGAAACCAAACTGCTGCACGCTTACGCCAACAGGCGCAACTTTCTGCTCGATCATCGCCCCCACTTGCTTCAGGAACCCCGCTTTCTTCTCACCATAGATGTCTTCGACGGAGTAAGTGGAAGCGACTTCATTCAGGGAATTGCGAACGATATCGCGCAAGATACCGTGCGTGAAGAGTTCGAGATCACTGACGCGGTACTTAATGTAAAACTCTGGAACCTTTTGCGGATCGATAGCATACGACAGGGATACGTCGGCAAAAATCGCCATCCCTTCTTTCGAGTTAAATCCCATTTCTTCGTTAACTGGGTGCCCTTCGTTCGGATCACGCGTCCACTTCACCGTTTGCACGTATGTTGGGAACTGAATGATCTGGGTCCACAGCGGGCTGTAAACGACCCACCCGGTACGAATCGGAATGTCCGATGCGCCCCGCTGATGTCCTGCCAAGTTGATTTCGACCCCCACGTGTCCGGCTTCAATGCGGGTGGCTCGCGTAACGAATGTCCCAAGCACCAGCAGCAGAAGCACGCCACCGCCTAACAATAACCACTTCACATTGTTGTTGCGGGCCGGGCGATACTCGAGATCTCGCTCGTATGATTTATCAATTATGCTCATAACTTGTTCCTTTCACTTACCGGCATCCCTTCGTGCCTCGCTCCGCCTAAGACCTATTGATTTCCAAGACTGACTTGCACGGTCTTTTCCCCGGACGAAGTACCTGCTCCACATCTCTTGGATACATCTGCACATAAAGCCCGAATAAAGAGTTCATAAATACTTTCTAAACGCAGCGCATTGTGCAGCAGCTCTGGACAACCCACGGGTTCTTCGAGTGTTCTGTAAGGCGAATGTGCGGTGGTGCGTGAGATGGAGGCGCCAGCCGCCATGCATTCCAGGGAGTCCAGAATGTTGTTTGCGGCCCGTCGCGCTATCATTCAGTGTATCCTCGCGCAGTTCGTTCTCCTAACATTCCTTGCCGGACCTCCGGTAAAGGCTCAGACGAAAGCGGAGCCGCTGGTCCAGGCGAGCCGTTGCAGCCGAACACGCATGTGCTTTGCGGCCTGCCCAATCGTCATCCAGGGACTCATTGGCTGATTCATCTACTGTCTCTGTGTCTCAGGTTCTTGGTCGCAGTACCGAAGCGAACAATGCCTGCTAACGTGTCCTGACGTATTTGTTTTTAAGCTGAGCGGCGGAACACCGGTAGGAGGAGAACATTTAGGAATTCAATCGCGGGAGTTTATTCAGGAATTCGTCGACCCAAACTCAAAATGCGTGTGCAGGCCGTCGTCGGCCGGAACGTTCGCGCTCTGCCGCTGCCCCGATTGAGAATGCTGCTCCTGAGGACTGAACCGAGATACATTGTGGCCTGATGCCATCGGGATCATCCTCGGCCTGACTCGGATTTAGGGCCCAGAGTTGATGCGGTCGTGCCTCCACGATTACCTCGTTACTTCCGAGTAGCCGACTACCCGCCAACAGACGGAGCGGATACATACTCGAACCGCGCAACTCTCCAGGGTGTCATCAGTCATTGCACCGTTTCAGTCCGTCCGAGCGTGTCGCGCACCTTGCGTGCAAGCGTGCCTAGGTTGAACGGCTTCTGCAAGAAGGCTGCACCCAGCTCGGGAATACCGTGGCGCAACACCGCCTCATCCGCGTAACCGGACATATAGATCGTCTTCAGATCAAGGCGCAGGCTCCCCAGCATTTGCGCTAACTCCCTCCCACTCATTCCCGGCATCACCAGATCCGTAACTAAAAGGTCGATGCTTCCCTCTTGTTGGCTCGCTACCGCAAGCGCCTGTTGGCCTGAGCCGGCTGCGAAAACCGTGTATCCCAAGCTGCGCAGATAGCCACACATCGCCTCCCGCAGTGCTTCTTCGTCTTCGGCAACCAATATCGTTTCTGTTCCCGGCGGACGCGCTTCGGTCTTCGCAGACATCCCGGCGGCGACCGCAACCTTTACCCTGGGCAGAGAAACCGTGAAACAGGCGCCCTGGCCGAGTTCACTATAGACCCAGACGTAACCGCCACTTTGTTTCACTATGCCGTAAACCATAGCAAGGCCCAGTCCCGTTCCCTTACCAACCTCCTTGGTCGTAAAGAATGGGTCGAAGATATGCTCCTGTATCTCCTTGCTTATGCCCGTCCCGGTATCGGTAACCGAAAGCCTCACGTAATCCCCAGGTGGTACGTTCGGATGTCCGCCAATACTCTTTTCCTCCACCGTGATATTTTCGGTCGCGATCGTGAGTGTGCCGCCTTGAGGCATTGCATCGCGCGCGTTCACGCAAAGGTTCATCAGGACCTGACCGATCTGATCCGAGTCAGCTTCGATTGCCCAGAGTGATTCCGCGGCGTTAACCCGGAATTCAATGTCTTCGCCGATGAGCCGCCTTAACATCTTCGCAGTTTCATTGATCACCGCATTCAGGTTGAGTACGACCGGGGAAAGAATCTGCTTGCGGCTGAAAGCCAACATCTGCCGCGTGAGGCTGGCGGCGCGATCAGCAGCCTTCATGATCTCCCGCGTGTTTGTTCGCAGGGTGTCGTGGGCGGGAAGGCTGTCTTGCAGCATTTCCGTGTAGCTTAGTATGACCATCAGGAGATTGTTGAAGTCATGAGCAATGCCGCCGGCAAGCCGACCTATGGCTTCCATCTTCTGAGCCTGGCGAAGCTGTTGCTCAAGTTTTTCCCGTTGTTCCTCGGCCCGTTTGCGGTCGCTAGTATCGCGGGCTATTCCGAGAAAGGCCGGCCGTCCGCGAAACATGATCTTGGTGACGCTCAGTTCCACGGGAACCTCAACACCGTCCGCTCGGACGTGGGCGCTTTCGTAAGACCCAGAGGGCACGTGCCCCCTCAGACGAGCCACGACCCTTCGTGCAAAGCGCGGGGAAATGAAGTCAAAGATATTGAGCTGGAGCAGTTGACCACGGGTGTATCCGAGTTGTTTACATGCAGCCTGGTTCACTTCGAGGATCTGGCCTTGATCGCCGATCACAAAAATACCGTCCGGGGCCAATTCCACGATCGTTCGCAGCCTTTCCTCGCTCTCCGCGAGAGCCTGCTGCGCCAGCTTGTTCTCCGTGATGTCCACCGCCATGCCGATAACAGCCGGCGCACCTGTTCCCGAAGCGACGAACGGCATTCTGATTGTCTGTTGGATACGCACGCGCCCCGATATGTCGTGAAACGGTGCTTCCACTCTGAACTTCGGCCTGCCGCTGTCGATGACCTCCCGGTCCTCTTTCATGAACAGCTCTGCTTCACTTTGGTCAGCGAGGTAGTCTATCGTGCGGTGGCCAACCATCTGCTCAGGCGTCGTCCCGCAGGCCTCGGCAAGGGCGCGATTGGCGAGCAACAGGGCCGGCTTGCCGACCGACAAATTTCTCTGCTAAACGAGTCCGGGTAACGACGACTTGATTGCTGTCCAAGATACTTCCAACCCATTCCGGAGGGAGGTGCTGCTGCGAGAGAACCGTGCCGAAGCGGTCAGGAAAAACGATCATGGCTAAGTCGTAGACGACTCGCCCATCGCGGAATACGGGCACGTCCACGCTGATCGCAAGCTTTCCAGTCACAGCGCCCCTGAAGACGCTGGTGACAAGCGGCCTACCGGTCGCAAAGAGCTTGCGAGCATCCTGGGTGTTGCGCTGGGGCAACGGCGCGCCAAATGGGAGAGCAGTATTGAGGAGCTCCTGACCGGTCGCATCTGCAAGGTTGATGTGGGCATCAGGGTAAGCTTCAAGAACCACCTGCACCCGATGGTAAAAGGCGGGCAGGTCGCCAGAGACGAGCGAAGTCGAAGTAGCGAGAACGCTCAAGCTAGCCTGGATGCTGGCCAACTCGCGGTCAACGACCAACGTAAGTGCCCGCGCTGTTTCCAGCATGCGCTGTTCCGTAAGCGCCCGCCTGCTCTGGTAGTTGTAGTAGACGAGGATCCAGCGGCGATCCACACTGGCAGCACACAAGCAGCAACGAGAGACGCAAGTCTGAGTCGAATGGAATGCCGGCGGCGGATTCCTGTGGGCCCCCGCACCTCCGCCGTAGTGCATGTTTCGGATACGTTCCGGGTCAATATCGATTCCGACCCCGCGCGCCCCGTAGTGCCTTGCGGCAGTTATGACGATGCGACCGTCGCCACACCCGAGGTCGTACACCACGCTGTTTTTCGAAACCTTCGCCATGCGGAGCATTTCGTCGACAACAGCTTGCTCCGTGGGCACGAAGATCACGTCAGGTGTCCTTGCCTCCTGGCAATAAGTTGGCAGAGCAGCAAGGGCTGACACAGTTAACAGGACTGAAACCGCGGCCCAGCGCCGCAATTTGTTCATGCCAGTCTCCTTCTGCCGTGTCCATAAATCCCTGCGCGTTACCCTTGCGATGGGCGCCTGCCGGATCATGTCTGGAGCATTACGGAATTGCTTCAGGCCTAGCCTGCATCAACAGCTTTTCGAGCTAACACTAGCTTATGGCTGGTTTTTCACAGCTTCCACGTTAATATCGACCTTGATTTCCTTGCCAACCGTCGTGCCGGTGGAATCGAATGAGACGTTGTAGTCAAAACGGTTCAGGGTTGTGCTGGTCTCGATACCGAGGCGGGTTTTGCCCTTAATTTCGGCTTTCGCAAGCGTGATAGGTAGCGTGACCTGGCGAGTAACACCCTTCATTGTCAGGTTGCCGGTTACTTGAAGCTGATCGCCGATCTTTTCAACCTTGGTGCTCTGAAATCGGATCTCAGGATACTTGTCGGTCTCGAAGAAATTGGCGCTTCTAAGATCCTTGTCGCGTGTTTGGTTGTCGGTATTTACACTCGCGGCTTTAATCACGGCCAGCACAGATGACTTGGATGGGTCCTTTTCGTCGTAGAGAATCATGCCCGAAACGTCGCTGAACCTGCCGTGCACGGTACTAATCATTAGATGCTTTACCGCGAAATTCGCCGAGGAATGGGCAGGATCGATTGTGAACTCATCGGCGGCAAAGACTGGCGCCGCAACAAACAGCACAAACCACAATAGCATACTCAAACGTATCCGCATTTGTAGCTCCATTTCAGAGTAGTGGCCCAACTGAGAGATGCAGGGATTTTGGGAAGCGATGCAAAGTTCTCCGCCAGCAAAGCGTGCAAGATCAAGTCTGACCTACTACCGGGGATTCGCTTATTGGTGACGCATCTGCCAAGCGCTGGCACCAGTGCCAGCATCAACAGGGCCCATATGGGTAAATGCATGAAGAATGTTAGGAAGAAAAGCAATACGAACCACGTGACAATGGACATTGCGGGCCTCCAACATGGAGTTAGGGGCCGAGCTGCATGAAAAGTATGGTGCCGGTCCGATGCGTTGTCAAGCGACGGGCGACGCCAGAATGGCCGTAACGATGGAGCAAGACAGCGGATCCGTGGCCTTAACGCCGAACAGGAATCGGGTGAGGGGGCGTGTCAGCGCCAGCAATCCGGCGATCCCCCGCCAGAACGCTACCAGCTCAAAAGTTTGAGTTGCCCTTCTGACTTTTGGGAACGTCGCAATATGGACGACAAGCACTGCGCCTCGCACTGAACGGCGCATACCCCATTGTGAGGTGAGCAACCGCCGGCTTTGCTGTAGTGGCGGCTGGAGTATTGACTTAGACTGCCAGCACCCCACAAGAATAAGGAGCCCATGTAGGCGCTCCTTTCGGCCCGATGGATGCCTATCCAGAAATGATATTCACTATCCTAGCCAAAGTAAGGGGACGAGGCCCAGCGCGGCAAGAGCTGTCAGAAGCGCGAGGCCCTGCACACCGGTCTTCCGGTCGGCCAGGCCGTAGGCGTAAATTCCTTTCACGAGGTTGTTGCTGGCGGCGGCAATTAGAACTGCGGCCGCTGCAACTTTCATAGGGGTAAGCGTACCCGCTGCCTGGGTCATCCCCATGATGAACGGATCTACGTCGGTAACACCCATGATGGCGGCCAGAGTATTCACTCCCGCTCTTCCAAGATAAGTAACGGCCAACTGGGTCGCTACCAGCATCGCCAGAAACAAAACGGCGAAGAAAAACGCTGCGAGCAGCTCGAGTGGATTCTTGGGTTCGAACTCCCGCTGTACCGCCTGAGCACTGGGATCCGCCCGGCGAGTCCAAAGCCAACCAACGCCGACCGCCAGACCTGCCAGTATCAGAAAGGGCACGGCCAGGAGGGACATCAGTTGTCGGTTGAAAAGGATCAGAAGCGCGACCAAGCGCAGGTACATCACGCCGGAGGCGATTAAGATGCCTCCGGCGAACAGGTGGGGATGTTGTTCACGAGCGGCTCGGCGCGCCATCACGACGGTGGTGACCGTGGATGAATAGGCACCACCCAGCAAAGCCGCGAGCACTACCCCACCCTGTCCTTTCGTCAACCTTTGCAGAACATAACTACCGTAAGAGATCGTGCTTACCGCAACCACGACGAGGCAGGTTTTGAAAGGGTTGATGTGGAATCGGCCGAATTCCTGATTCGGTAATGCGGGCAGGATGACGCCGGTCAAAAAGAGAAACTTGGCGAAGGTAAGAATTTCTAGAGGAGGGATGCGGACCACAAGCTTCTCAAGGGCCGCTTTGAGATCGAGCAACAGCAGACTGGCAACACTGAGCGTGGTAGCAATCCACAGATGTCCGTAGCAGACAAGAGCGCCCACTAGAAACGTCGTAAGCCCAGACATTTCCGAGGTGATGCCAGGGGCTTCCGCGCAGGAAAGCTTGTGCCAGTAAGACAAAAGTAAGAACGCCGCGATCACGAGAAAGCCCAGCGTCAGCGGCAGCAACTGCGTGCCTGAGAGGAGAGCGATGGAATAACCAATCAAGCCAATGAGCGGGAATGTGCGCACTCCTCCGAATGAGTAAGAACCCGTTGCTGACTTGTGCCCTTCCCGCTCCAGCCCTATCAGAAAAGACAAAAACAACACCAGAATAATCTTCAGGGCTTCTGGGGGCAGCCGCTGGTAAAGTTCCACTAGAGTTGGGCCTCCGAGTAGACTCCTGTCTAAAAGGTCTTGGCGCGCACTTGAAATAAGCGTCTATGCTTGCTACAGCCCGTTCCTTGGAGCCTTCATCAATCCGGAATTTCTTTTCTGACTTCGATAATGGCAGCCATTGTACATCTATTTCTCGCCGAGTCTGTTTTTCTGCTTCGGAGCCCCAGCTGTATCAGCTATTCGTCCCGTAGCTTCGGATTATTGCCACAAATCCCTCGCATAACCCTGGCGAACTTGTGGCGGCGACTGAACAGCCATGCGAGAGCCACGCCCAGGACTCAACTCTTGCCATATTGGACGAGTTCCACGGGCATTTGGCTCAGCTTGGCATAAACCCGGCTCCGTCGCAGCAGAGGCCACCAATCGTAAAGATAGATCTGCATCGGTCGCCACATGGCGACCCATCCGGCAATCGTAAGGCTCTCTCGCACAATGGCAGCCCAAGTGCCGGACTCATTACCTAACAACATCTTGCTGAGGAGCAGACACGCAGCCAAGAAAAGCAGCCCGATCAAAAGACTGGTACGGCCCTGCTTTAGGAGGCGCTTGAACTCCAGGTGAGTGATCTTGGCACGGTGAGCAAAATGGTTGTGCACGGCCGTCCTGATCAGTTCTTTGGGGTCTTCGGCCGACGAGTGGTCCAAGTAGATACGCAATTTGATCGGAGCGTTAGGAGAGAATTCTTGGGCCCAGCTCACAATGAATTCTTCCGCGTCGTCGTCGAGATCCTTTTCAATGAACGGAGAAGGGTCCATCGAATTGAAGAGCTGGTTCATGTCACTCAGTTTCAGACTTATGGTATGGGGATTTTCCCGGTCTGTAGCGGTAGTGTCTGATAATGGAAAACGCATACGAGAACCTCCGCTATCTTCGGTTCTACCAATATCGGCTCTGTGCATCAAGGAGTGGTTTCGGTTTCCTTTCGAGGCGAAAAAATTTCCATGTGCGGGCCGGCAAAGTCTTGCCGCAGTTCGATCAGTCTACACGCACCATAACAGGAGCAGGCCAGATCTGATTGCTCCCGTATCACGGACAACACGGAAGTTATCCGCCGATACCGTATGAATTCAACCGGCGCGGTTACCGCAACCTGGGCAGCTCGGCCGTATTCATCGTCGCTATGTCAAGCGCCACTGCCGTGAGCGGCGCGAAGGATGGCTGCCAGGCTCTGGTCGACGTCGGCGTTGGTTGTGGCCCAAGAAGATACACTGATGCGCATTGCGGTTTTGCCCTGCCAAACGGTTCCGCCGCACCAGCAGGTACCTTCTTCTTGCACCCGACGAATGACTGCTTGGGTTTGCGATGCGTCACCGAATGAGACGAGCACTTGATTGATGACGACGTCATTCAACACATCAAACCCCGCGGCACGCAAGCCCGCGGCAAACCGCTGAGCATGGGCGCATGTTCTTTCGACCAATTCGGCCAGCCCCGAGCGGCCTAACGACTTGAGCGCGGCCCAAAATTCCACGCCGCGGGCTCTTCGCGAGGATTCAGGCGTGTGGTGCATTGGCTCGCGCTTCGTCCCCGGCGAGAGATACGCAGCAGAAATTCCCATGCAGGCGCGCAGAGCCTCCCCATTCCGGACGATCGCCAGACCGCAATCGTAGCTGACGTTCGGCCATTTATGCGCGTCTGTCGCCCAAGAGTCAGCCTTTTCGAATCCGTTCCAGAGGTGCTTGTACCTCGGCGATGCGCCCGCCCAGAAACCGAACGCGCCATCGACGTGGACCCAAGCGCCCTGCTCATGCGCGGCGTCGCAGATGGGAGCTGCGGGATCGAAGGCTCCCGTGTTGACGTTGCCCGCCTGAATGCAAACGATGGCGTGCCGGGAGAGTTTTGGCAATTCCTCCGCGCGCATTCTTCCTTGTCCATCCGCTTCGACGAGGGTCACGCGCTTACGGCCCATACCGAGCATGTTCAGTGCCTTCAGTAGCGAAGCGTGAACTTCAGCACCCACCACAACTTCGATTGGTGGGGCATTGAAGAGTCCATCTTCGACAACGTTCCAGCCTTCGCGCGCAAGGAGCGCATATCGCGCCGCAGCCAGCGAAGTAAAGTTCGCCATGGTCGCTCCTGTTACCAAGCCACCCTCGCAATCAAGCGGCAGGCCGAGCGCTTCGCAGACCCAGCGAATCACGACCTCTTCCAATTCCGCGGCGACGGGAGACATGATGCGCAGAGCGGCGTTTTGGTCCCACGCGCCTGCCAGCCAGTTGGCGGCCAGAGAGGCGGGAATCGTTGCGCCGTTGACAAAACCGAAGTAGCGTCCGCCGGCGGTTGCCACGGTTGCGGGTGAGCCGATCTCATCCAGCATTGCGAGAACTTCCTCTGGATCGCAACCCGACTCCGGGAAAGGCTCATGAAATCTCTCGAGTGCGGCAAGCGCAGCTTCCGCCGGTGCGACTCTTCGTTCGGGAGCACCGCTGACATAACCTATGGCCATTTCCGCAGCGTGAGTTAGAAGTGCAGACATCTCTCGTCTGTTCACGGTGGAACTCTCCGGCTCTGTCGAGGATTTCAAAAACTTACTCAAGGCGATTCAATGCCGAAACCGGTCACAACAGACCCGGTCTCGGCGCCACAACATAGCGCAACGACATCTATTTCTTCGGCGGAATCACCGGCACGAGCACGTAAGGTGCATGCTCCGGGGCAATATGCAGGGTGGTGCGGCCGCCAAAGATCTTCGCCGGACGGTCACGCGGTTCATTATGAAGGAACGGACCGCAGCCCTTCAGCTCGTTCTTAAAATGCGGCAGCTTGATTCCGGTCTTATCCGCGAACTCGTAGTCCTTGCCGCGGACCGACAGAGCGATCCGGTAGCCAGCCGGAACGACAATGGAGGTCGGCCAGATTTCCACGTCGAGTTCTACGGGAACGCCTGGTTTGAGTGGCTGAAGTTCATCGTGAGTATGATAAGGCCGGTAGGGTTGCGTCAACTTAGCATCCAGCTTGCGATGCGAAGCCCGCAGCCAACCCTGGGCGACCGGCGTGTGTGGGTCGATGGCCCCGATGAACACAACTTCGCGCAGGTCCGGTGTGTAGACCTTGAACACCAGGAACAGATCGGCATCGGTCGTACTCGAGGAGACAAAAAGCTTGGCGGCAATTGGGCCGGTGATTTCGGTTTCTTGCTCCAACGGAGCCGAAATAAATTCCAATCCCTTGCCAAGCGCCTCGAACTCCAGCTTGGCAGACTGTTTGGCCGGTTCGGTGGCCAGCATGTGCCCGGCGGGCTGCAGATAAAACTTGGTCCACTGGGTACGCGCAATCGGCCACTCGTTTTCGAAACGCTCGACAAATTTCTCTCCGGGATAGCGCACTTGCAATTGCACCTTGGGCCGCTTATCCCAGCCGTTGTTCTCGCCTTTGAGAAAATGGGCAAAGAACTGTTTTTGTATGTTGACGCCGTAATCAGTATAGAAGTGCGTCCAGTGCTCGATACCGTGCATTTCCAACCACTTCTGGCTGGACTCGGCGCGCACGAACGATTCGGTGTTGCCGCGCGGATGCAAGCCCGTCCCGCCCCAGTTTCCGGCTGACAGAAATGGCACTTTGACCTTCTCCCATTCCGGTGACCGGTCGCGGTGGTACTGATCGTCCAGAGGATGAGCCAGAATCATATCGCCAAAATCGCAGCGCTGGGCGGCCAATTGTTGATCAGCGAATGTCTCGTCCCCGCATACCAGTTCTCCGGTCACAACGCTGCGCGGACCACGCTCACCCAAACCGTATTGCACACTCTTGACCTGAACGTCGTACCAAGCGGCCCAGAACGTGGAAACCATGCCACCGTGATGGGTGGAGTCGCGGTACCAATCGGCGGCTCCTTCCCAGGCACACATCGCCGCCAGGTGGGGCGGCTGCTTGGAGGCGACCTGCCACTGATTCATGGCGTAGTAGGAGATGCCGTTGATTCCAACCTTGCCGCTGGACCAGGGTTGAACCGCCGCCCACTCAATGCACTGATAAAAATCGGCGGTCTCGCGAGGCGAGAAACAGTCAACAAAACCTGGCGAACAGCCGCAGCCGCGGGAGTCGACGCGGACGGCTACATAGCCATCCGGAACCCATTTCTCGGGATCCAGAACTTCCCAGCTCTGATACTTGTTCGTCGAGCCATACGGAACATCCGGCCGGGCGGCGATCATGATGTTCCAAGCGCCGGGATAGCCTTCCTGGAAAGAAAGCCCTTTCGCATACGGGCCGTAGGTAATGATCACCGGATATTTGCCCTTCCCTATGGGCCGGAATACGTCAGCTTTCAGAACAAGTCCATCATCCATCTTGATCGAGACATCCCAGTCAATCTGCATTCCGTCGCGAATCTCACTGCGCGTAGCACTCATAGTGATTTCCCCCTTGCGATGATCCCTGAATTGTTTATGTTTGGCGGTACGCTAACCCGATTGGGATTAGCGATCAGGAGCGAAGTGCCTTTCGACAAGTGCGCTCCTGCAAATCGGCCTTTACCTCATGTCTTTTAAACATGGATATCGACGGCACGGCCACCAAGGTTCAAGTAGGAATGATTGGTACCAGCAGATACGATCCCCACTCGCCTCCGGCGTACAGCTTTATTTTGCCATCAAATACGTCTGCGGGACGGTTGTCGGGATCGTTGTGCGTCATACCGCCCGTGCCTCGCGTTCCATAATAGAATCTCTTGCCGAAGTCGCTCAGCTCGCCTTCGTATTCGTAGTCCTTGCCCCGAACCGTGAGTGCTACCCGCCAGCCGGCCGGTACAACGATGCAAGTAGGCAGAATTTCGATATCGCACTCGTAGATCTCGCCCGGAGTCAGCGGTTCCACCCGGTCATGCGGATGGAAAGGTTGATACGGCTTCGAGCGCACCGGGTCGAGCCGGCGATGCGAAGCCCGCAACCAGCCATTGGCAATCGGTGTATTGGGGTCGGTCGAACCCATGAAGGTCAGTTCCTTGCCTTGCGGGTCGAAGACACGCACGATCAGGAACAGATCGGCATCCTTGGTCGACGACGAGATGAACAGTTTAGCCGCCAGTGGTCCGGTGATTTCTGTCGCTTTCGTCATCGGAGGCAGCCAAAAGGTGAGACCTTTGCCTAACGCTTCGTATTCGACGGGTACGCCCTTGGCGACGGGACTTGGACCGAGCGCCATGTTAGCCGCGTCGAGGTAGAGCTTCGTCCACTGCGTGCGGGCCAACGGCCACTCATTCTCCGCGCGCAATACGAACTTCTCGCCGGGATGGCGGATGTTAAGTTGCACGCGCGGTTGTTGCTTTTCCCATCCGTTATCGATGCCTTTGAGAAAGTAGTCGAAGAAACGCTTCTGCAGGGCAAGCCCATAGCCGCTGGAGAACAGTGACCAATGGGAATCGCCGTGCGCCTCCAGCCACTTCTGCTTCGAGGCCGAGTGGGCGAAGCCGTTGAAGTTGCCGCGCGGGTGGATGCCTTGGCCTCCCCAGTTGGCGCAGGTCAATAATGGGACGGTCACTTTCGAGAGGTCGGCGGAACGGGCGCGGTGCCACTCATCATCTAGCGGGTGTTTCTTCGACTCCTCAAACGCATCTACGCGGTTCTTGGCTAGTTCCTCATCCGAGACCGTCACCAGGCCGGCGATCGACTCGCCGGTGTTCGGATTCTTCTTGGCCCGCTCGCCCCGTCCGTACTGTATATTTGCCACCTGCTGTTTCGCCCAGCGCTCTTGAAACTGCGACAAAATGCCACCATGATAAAGGAAATCCCGGTAGGGGTCGTTCTGGCCTTCCCAAGGGATTATCGCGGCCAAGTGCGGCGGGTGCCTGGTCGCCGCTTGCCATTGGTTCGTGGCGTAGTAAGAGATGCCGAGCATGCCGACTTTTCCGTTGCTCCAAGGCTGCGTGCCCGCCCACTCGATACATTGGTAAATGTCGTCGTCTTCTTTCGGGGACATGGGGTCCATGAAGCCCTCAGACCAACCTGCGCCGCGCGAGTCCACCCGGACTACGGCGTAGCCGTGCGGCACCCACCGCTCGGGATCGGTAACCTCCCAGTTCTGATACTTGTTGGTCGAGCCTTCTAGGATTTCCGGATGATCGGTAACCATCTTCTCCCACTGCATCGGGTAGCCCTCCTGATAGGAGAGACCCTTGGCGTAGATTCCATAGGTCAGGATTACCGGGTAGTGCCCATCGGCTATGGGTCGGAAAACATCTGCGCGCATGACGACCCCGTCATCCATAACGATTGGCACATTCCACTCGATGCGCATTCCATCCCGAACTTCGCTTCGCAATTTGGCTTCAGACCCGCGGCTCACTTGACTCATTCTTCCACGCCCCTCCAAGAGCGAGAATTCTTGCCCGGTTAGTGGAAACAAGTTTGTGCAATTCCGAAAGAGAATATCGAATAATTCAGGTTGCCCTCAAAGATTTCTCATTCAGTTAAGACACCCCGGTTAGTTGGCGGCCAAAGTCGGAACTTCCACGCCTTCCCTCTGGCGGGCTCTGGCTGCTCCTTGCGTGCCATCCTTCGTGAGTTGTTCAAGGTTCTGCCCCTTAGGCTCGATGCCCAACCAAATCGTCGCCAAGCCGGCGATCAAGGAACCCATGCCCAGGAACACCCAACACGTGGTCATCATGCTCGCACCCACGAAGAAACCGATCGCATAGCTGCCGATCGCGCCGCCAATGCGCCCCAGACCCATGGCGGTTGAGGCCCCCAGCACGCGGATGTGCAGCGGGTAAACCTCAGGCACGTAAATCGTGCTGCCGCAGAGGCCCATTTCCATAAAGAACTGGTAGGTAGCGGCGATCCAGAAGAAATACATCGCCGAATGGGTCCCAATCAGGAAGAAAAGAAAAACACCGGCCATCGAAAAGCCCAAGGTGATGAAGAGCTTGCGGCCGACCTTCTCGCTCAGGAAGTACACCAGGAAACGCCCGGCGATGGAGAAGAAGGAGATGTACAGCATGTTCTTGACGGCCTGTTGCACCGGCAGTCCGTAGAACTTGACGAAGAACTGCGGGATCCAGAAGTTCATTCCCCAGGAGGCCATCAAGGGCAGTATCCAAATGATCCATGTGTGAATCGTCCGGCGGCGCATTTCGGGCGTGAACAGATCTCGGTAGACAGCCGGGGGAAGCATCGGCAGCGGTGGTTCGTTCTGCACCGCAACACGGGACCGTTCTATGGCCTCGTCGGAAATGTGCAAATAATGAAGCGCCTTCCTGGCCTCGGCAAAGCGTCCGCGATTGGCCAGCCAGCGGGGAGATTCCGGAACGTTACGCCGAATCCAGAAGACCAGCAAAGCCGGCACTACGCCTGCGAAAAACAACCCCCGCCAACCCCATCTCGGAAGTATCACCAGGGCGGCGGAAGAGGCAATAAAGGTGGCAACCGGCCAGGCTATGGGCAAGGCTCCTCCGGAATAACCCCGGATGCGCGCAGGAGCAAACTCAGCCAAGATGGAGGCATCGACGGGTATCGACCCACCTATTCCCAACCCGGTCAGGAAACGCGCGCCGAGCAGAAAAGCCAGCGAGGGGGCCAAACCACAAACACCGGATAGAACCGAGAACATCAAGAGGGTTACGGTAAAGGCGATCTTGCGGCCCCACTTGTCGGCGATCCATCCCCAAGCGAACGATCCAAGACACATGCCGACCAACGTGGCAAAGCCGAGTGAACCCAGTTGTTGGGGCTTCGCGCCGAACTCCTTGGCAATGCCCGGCATGGCGAATCCCAACAGATAGGCATCGCCGGCATCAAACAACGACGCCAGGGCGGCAATGATGATTACCCCGACCAGCGGTCGCGTTATCGGCGATTGATCGATCGCGTGTCCGACGATTCGGAAAGTCAGCGTCTCGCCGTTGGCGGATTGTTTCTCCATATACATCCCCTCCATCCAAGATCACGTTCAGTTCAACTTGCAGCTATCGACCGCTTCTGGGGTTGATTTGCCTAAGTGAAAACCGCCGCTGAGTGTAGCGGCAATCTCTATCTATCAGTGATTTACATACCCCTCGACCCGAGAAAGTGGTCATATATTGCGCTCGCCAGTGCGGGAGCACAGAAAGAAGGCGGCGAGCATAACCCGATTCCCACATGCTTACAAGTAACTAACTGGTAAACATTGTTGGCTTGAAAACTGAATGTCATAGTGATTATTAAGGAGAATGGTCTTGCTCCGGTCAGCCTGTAGCTCGCCGTATACAGTCGGAACGGTGTCGCTCTGCAGAACACATGTCCTGATGCCGTCTGACTGCTAAAATGACATGCATCGCTTCGCTTTTCGTTCGTAAGATTAAACCTTGGCCTGGCAAAACAGCTCACGCGCAGTACAATTCGAGCGATTCAGAGCTGCCCAAGAAGACTCCTGGATCCCGCTAGGTTGAAGCTCGCACAGGAGGCGACCACTATGCCGAAGCAAGAAAAACGCGAAACGAAGAAAACGCGTCGCCCCTCGAACTGAGGGCTTCATGGAGAAACAACGGCATCGGATTCAATTCTGCCGAAAGGCATGTCGGTCCTCGGTTACCACAGGCCTATCAGCTTCCACCACAAGCTGCCAGCTCCAATCCAGATGACCAAGTTAATCATCGAGACTAAGAAAGCCGAACTTCCACCATGTGGTCTGATCCACGTAGCCTGCGCCGAAAAAGATGGTAGCGGGAGAAGCTGAATAATTTGTCAGTGCCGTACAGAGGCTTGAAGCATATGCCAGAGAGAGCGCGACCGGATACTTCGGAGCACCGGCGGCAACCGCCAGCGTGGCGAAGGCGGCGTACATGAGCACGACGTGGGGAGCCAGCCCCGCGAAGCCGTAGTGCGAATAGAAGTAAACCAAAACCACGACAACGAAGGCCATGCCCCATGGGACACCTCCGAGTTTGGCTGATACGACCGTCGCAAACCACGTAATAAACCCGAATTTAGCCATTAGCCCGGCCAGCCCGATGAGCCCTCCTAACCACATGAATATGTCCCAGGCCGCATGCTCCTCCAGCACATCTTTCCACTGAATCACTCCGGTAAGGAGCATCAGTCCCATACCCACGAAGCCGATATATGTGACATCCAACTTCGTAAATGTCGAGGTTGCCCACAGGCCCACGGTGAAAACAAAGATACCGAGCATCCAGAGTTCACGCGGTGTGATGGCCCCCATCCCGGCAAGTTCACGGTTCGCTATCATTTTCGCTTCCTGGGTATCACGAAGCTCCGGCGGGTAAACCTTATACAAGAACAATGGAATGAGCAGCAACGAAAGCAGGCCTGGGACGACACTGGCCAGGAGCCAAAGACCCCAGCTGATTTCGATGTTCAACGTCTTTTTCGCGAGTTCCGCGATGAGGGAGTTGGAAGCCATTGAGGTCAAGAACATCGCGGAAGTTGTGCAGTTTGCGTAAAAAGTGGAGAGCACGAGAAAGGAGCCCAGCGTTCTGTTGGTTGAGTCTGGCCGAGATCCCAATGCCATAATAAGACTTTTCGTAATGGGAAGCATCACGCCGCCTGCTCGCGCTCCATTGGATGGCATGGCTGGGGCAAGAATCAGATCATTGAGGGATAAAATGTAAGCCAGCTTCAACGTGTTACCCCCAAAAGCCCGGGTAAGCCATAACGCAATCCGTCGCCCCAACCCGGTCTTGACAAAACCAATTGTGAATTGGAACGCCACAAAGACGAGCCAGACCGTTGGGTTGGCCCAAAAGCCCAACGCTTCCTGCAGCGTGGCCATTCTAAGGGTCACAGCAAGGATCACGCCGACCATGACAACGGCAGCACTGGTAATAGGACGGAGAACGAAACCCAGAATAGTGCCGAGAAAAAGCGCGAACATTCGCCAAGCCATAAGCTTGAGCCCCGTTGGGGGCGGCAGGAACCACAGGACGCACGTGCTAAGTATGCACACGAGTCCTTTCATCCAGCCTCGCATCATGACGGAACCACTTGTGACCCGTTTAGGTGTTGCCGCTGTACTCAACGCGGGCATATTGGCTCCTCGTTATGGCCTTACCGAACCTGCCACCATATGTTTAAATTCCGCCCAGGTCTCCCTCCGAGGTTTCGCTATAGACGCTCCGTCCAAGAAGATCGCGTCCATGGCTTGAGTTGTTCTCCAGTCAGTTCGAGCCCCGTCCCAGGAGCGCCAGGAACGGTGATTGTGCCGTCGTCATTAAGGGCTGGATCACCGCCCAAGGCCAACAAGGGATTCGGCGTCACATCGACCTCCATGAAAGGGTAGGGCATTGGACCGCCGCCACGGCGGCCTTCCAGCACGGCAGCCATCTGCAGCGAGGCATGGTAGTTGATGGTCGTGCCGAAGACGTGCGGCATTACCGGCAGATCGAAGGCCTGTGCCAGCGCTGCCACTCGGCGCATGCCGCTGTAGCCGCCGCAAACCGTCAGATCGGGTTGAACAACTGCGAGGCAGTTGGCGACAAAGAATTCGCGGTATGCCGCCAGACTCCCGAGCGCCTCGCCCCCGGCAACCGCCGTTGGCACAATCCGCGTGAACGCCTGGTAGCCCGGCACGTCTTCCGGAAGCACGGGCTCTTCGATCCAGAGAAGGCCAGCCTCATCCATGCGCCGGGCGGCCTCGATTGCCGCCGGGGCTGTGTAGCCGCGATTGAAATCGACCATCAGCGCCACATCAGGTCCCAGTTGTTTGCGCAGTGCGATGGCCATGGCACCGTCGGCGCGCGGGCTGAATCCTCCGCGTGGCTTTATACCGCGGAATCCGCGGTGACAATAGCCTTCGACCTCTGCTTCAAAGCGGGCGTAGGGAGAGTTTCCCGGAATCATGAATGGACCGCTGGCATAGGCAAACACCCGGTCGCGGACAGCACCGCCGAGCAGCGCCGCGACGCTGATGCCCTGAGCTTTCGCACTGATGTCATGCAGGGCCAGGTCGACAGCGGAAATACCCATCGTGCCCACGCCGCGACGATCATAGTTGAGAACAGCCGTCATGGCCTGCCAGAGCCTGCCGGTCTCCAAGGGCGATTGACCGAGGAGTATCCGTGCCAGCCGGCTGCGAATGAAGGCGGCGGCGGGATGCGGAGCGGCCCCCACATCGCCCCAACCGGTGATGCCGGCGTCAGTGACGACCTCAAGCATCAAAAATTCGCGCTGCGTCATAAAAGTCACTGCATTGCCGATAGGTTCGGCAAGAGAAAATCCAACATGATAGCCACGGATCTCGGTGATTTTCATTAACGCCGTTTCTCCTTTGCTGTTAACACACTGAGCGCATGAGGGTGCCTTGGGGCGTCAACTCTAACAGAGCCTTGTGGGAACGACACACGTATGGTATTCCGGCCCGCAAGCTTCGCTCGTTTGGTATGCGTTCCCATGATACTGAACCGGTTGGCGTCCAGGCGTTTCTTTTTTGACGTACCATTGATGCTTTCCATTGAAGCCTTCGAGATAGGCACTGTCGGTCGGGTTCCCTGGCCGAGCGGATTGTTGTACCCTTGCGGGCCTTTGCGACCGGGAGCGTCGGCGCCGGCGCTGGGCTTGTATGACGGGACGCAGCCTCTCACTCGAAAGAGCATGGTCTGGGGCATGGCAGCAATGGGATTTTCTTGAGCGTTTTACCAGGATCGGTCCCCGCCCGTTGAGAACCAGGCGAGATTCTTCCTTGCATGAGGCGTGCAAGAATGCAATTCTCTAATCCAGAAACGAAGCAGCTTCTTGTTATCTTTCGACTTGGCGCGGCAGCTCGTGTCCTGTCGCAGGTTCGCATTGCGAACCAGAACGTGGAGGAAAGGCCAAATGCAGGCGATTGAGTTTCCTTTCGGAAGTGGGTTTGTCACTCTCAACCTTGACCTGGAGCCGGCAGCGGAAGTGCTCATGCCGGAATTGGTTCCGGGTGTGGCGGATGAACCGGCGGCGATTCGTGATGCGATATCGCGGCCAATCGGCAGCCGGCAACTGCAGGATCTCGCGAGGGGAAAGAGCTCAGTCGCAATCGTCATCAACGACATAACCCGGCCTTCGCCCACCGAGGCGATGCTGACCGTTATCGTGGAAAAGCTTGCGCAGGCCGATATCCCGCTGGCGAACATTGCAGTGCTGGTTGCCACCGGAAATCACGTTCCTCCCACGGAAGAAGAATTGAAGACCATGATGGGAGTGTGGCGCTCGAAGCTCAGAATTGTCGTTCATGACTGTAACGACACGAGTTCGCTGGCGTATATGGGTGCTACCGGCAGGGGGATGCCGGTCTATGTGAACAAGCACTACGCGGAAGCATCTCTAAAGATTCTCACAGGGGTGATTGCGCCTCATCAGTCCGCCGGATTCGGCGGTGGCAGGAAGTCGGTTGTGCCTGGGATTTGCGGTCTGGAGACTTTGCGGACGCATCACTCCTTCCCTATTCGTCCGGCGGTACCGATACTGGGGATCATCAAGGACAACACGTTTCATGAGGAGGCAGTCGCCGCCGCCCGGCTAACGGGCGTGGACTTCATCGTGAACGTGGTCAAGAACTTTCGCGGCCAGGTGGTGGAGGCGGTCGCGGGCGATCTGGAAGCCGCTCACATGGCAGGGGTCGCCATCTGCGAAAAGTCGTGGGTTCGCAAATTCACCAAAGCCTATGATGTCGTCTTCGCGAGTCCTGGACGCTATCCTAAGGACATCGATCTGCACCAGGCGCAAAAAGGAATGGCGGTCGCCGAGCAGATCACCAAGCCCGGCGGGACGATCGTGCTGATCGCCGAGTGCCGCAACGGAGTCGGCAAATTCGGCAAGGTGTTGAAGCAGGCGGACAGCGTTGACATGGTCATCCGTGATTTCTACGCGCAGGGCTTCACTCCGGACCAGAACTCGAAGGCTTATATGTTCGCCCGCTGCTGCAAGAGCCACCGGGTATTCGTGGTAAGTTCCGGTATCGATCCCAAAGAAGTGGCGGCGATGTTCATGACCGGATTCACTTCGGTAGCCGAGGCCGCTGCTGCCGCACTGTCGTCGTATGACCGGCCGTCGGTTCTCTGTATACCTTACGCGGGAGACTGCATCCCGGTTGTGGAGTCGGCGGCAACAGCGGCAGGCAGATGAAGCTGCAAGGGCTTCATGCTGGAGCAGATCAATCGGGCTCGACCTCCAGTGATCGGTGGAGAGCAGTCACAAAGACCGGGGCCGAAGGGCACGGTTGTATGCGCGCGCGAAGGCGGCCGGCAAACGCATTCGAGGGAGAAAGACAATGTCGAAACAACCAACTGGGTTACTGGCCGAGTATGTCCACAACCTGCGATGGGAGGCCTTGCCGCCGGAGGTTGTGGAGTCGGCGAAATTGCGTGTCCTCGACTATCTGGCTTCGGCCATGGCCGGGTATCGGCTGAACCGGACCTTCAGCGAAACCGTAACCCGGATGTATAGGGACATGGGCGGCACCGAAGAGAGCCGGGTCCTGTTCAGCGATCTGCAACTGCCGGCGCCCAATGCGGCGTTCCTGAACGCCGCCTATGGACACGGCGCCGACATCGATGACGGACACCGTACCGCCCAGGGGCATCCGGGAATCGTCGTCATCCCTGCCGCTTTTGCGCTCGCTGAAGCGGCGCGTATGAACGGCAAGGACGTGATCCTCGCCGTTGTGGCCGGCTATGACGTCTTCGTGCGTCTCGCCAGCGCCATGAATCCAGCGCATTTCAATCGCGGCTTTCACTCCACCGGAACGGTCGGGACAATCGCCGCCGGTGCGGCTGCGGCCAAGGTGCTAAAGCTCGATTTCAAGGGAGTGCACAACGCCATCAGCCTGGCGGCGGTGCAGGCGGCTGGAGTGCACGAGATCTCCGAGAGCGCGCAGGCCTCCAAACCGCTTAGCCCTGCCAAGGCCGCTTACGGCGGCGTTCTTGCCGGGCGCATGGCGCGCCTGGGCATAGAAGGCCCGCGCGAAGCCCTGGAAGGAGGCAAAGGATTCATCAAGGCATTCACAGACAAGTTCGACTTCGAGATTCTCCAGAAAGAACTCGGGCAGAGGTTCGACATACTTAATTGCTATGTGAAATTGTATCCCGCCTGCCGCCATTGTCACGGCGCTATTGACGCCGCGATTCGCTTGCGCGAGGCCGGCGATGCGCGGTTGGAATCGATCGACAAGATTAAGGTTTCCATCTACCCTGCCGCTATCAAGATCGTCGGGAGCATCTTCGAACCTGCTTCGGCGGATGAGGCCAAGTTCAGTCTGCCCTACGGCGTCGCCACCGCGTTGCGCAAAGGCAGCTTTACCCTCAGCGATCTGGACGTCGCTCACAGCTTCGATTCCGGAATTCGGGAGCTGGTGCGCAAGGTCGAGATTGTCAGCGATCCGGCGCTCGAAAACCGGGCGGCGAAGCTGCGCGGCTCCAGGGTCCAGTTGCTGTTCAAAGACGGCACGAGCAGAGAGGTTGGCGTAAAGCTTCCCAAGGGTGATCCGGAGGTTCCGGTCACCAAGGCGGACGTTGAGAACAAACTCCGGCTGTCTGCGGAAGGACTTGTACCGGCCGATCGCCAGGAGGCGCTGATCAGCGCCGTATGGGAGTTGGAAAACATGCCGGCTGCCGGCCGGCTGCTGACGTTTTGCACCAACTTCGACGAGATCTATGCGAAGTAATGGCCTGCCCAGCCGGTGCGCGACTTGTATCGCACCGGCAGACATGTTGAGAGACGCGTAGCCGCTGCTTCTTGGTCGCGCGGCGCGCCTCGCAGCCGAACGCTCCGGCCACCGCGTTCAGCGTTCGATGGAAAGGAAAGCAAAGCCCTTATGTCTGAATCCGAGTTCGAAAGCATTGCGAAGAGTCTCATTCCCGGTTCTGTTGATTTCCACATTCATGGCGGTCCTGACGTCAAGCCGCGCAAAATGTCTTCACTAGCTGTCGCGCAAGCGGCCAAGCAGGCCGGGATGAAAGCCATCATTATTAAGAACCATGTGACTCCTACCACCTGCCATGCCAAGCTGATTTCTGAGATGCTTGGCGGATATCCGGTCTTCGGAGGCCTGGTGCTGAACAAACCTGCGGGAGGACTGAATCCGTCTGCGGTAGAGATCGAACTCAAGCTGGGTGCAAAACAAATCTGGTTGCCGACGATCTCCGCGGTTGCACAGGTTCGATTGAGCAAAGGGAACCTGGCCTCCGCCGTGCCGATCACCGACGAACATGGCGCCTTCCTGCCCGCCCTGATTGAAGTTCTGGACCTGGTCGCGCAAGCGGGAGCGATTCTCGGAACATCGCATCTGGCTCCCGAAGAGGTTGAGAAAGTTGTTTGCCTGGCCCGCCAGAGGAACGTCCAGAAGATCGTGATTACGCACCCGGAAAACGATCCTCCGGCGATGCCCCTCGATATACAGAAGCGGCTGGCTACGCAAGGCGTCTTCTTTGAGCGAACCTTCGTTTCCACCCTGCCTCCCAGAAACATGACGCCCGAGATTATGGCGGGATACATCAAGGCCATCGGCGCGGAATCGACAATCATGGCGACGGATCTCGGTCAGGCGGAAAACGAGGAACCAGTAAAGGGCTTCATCACGTTTATGAAGACGATGATGGCATTGGGCATACCTGCCGACAAGATCGCAATGATGGTACAGAAGAATCCGGCCCAAGTACTTGAATGCTAAAGCTCACACCAGCGCGAGGAGACACTAGCATGAAGGGCGATATAGCCACTCACGATCCCGAAACGCCAAAGCAAGAGGCTGTCGGCGTTGGTTCAGTTTCCATGCAAACGAAAAGAACGAATTTTCGATGGGCGCTGGCGATCTTCGCGTTCCTCGCGACCTTCGTCGCCTACCTGGACAGGGTCAACCTGGCGGTTGCCACGCCGGCTATCATGCGAGAGCTCCACTTTACGAAGGTCCAGATTGGAATGTTGCAGACGGTATTTTTCGTCTGCTACGCGCTGTTTCAGATTCCATCGGGTACGTTGACGGAGTTTTTCGGGCATCGAAAAATCGTCCCTCTGGCACTCGGCTGGTGGTCGCTGTTTACGTGTCTGACAGCGGCTTGCCGTGGCTTCGGCACATGGATAGTGGTGCGGACGCTGTTCGGACTGGGCGAGGCGCCTGTCTATCCCGGATTGAGCGCGGCTTACCCCAATTGGTTCCCCAAGAAGGAGAGGGGCCGAGCCATCAGTTTCATGCTGGCAGGATCGAAATTCGGGCCGGTAGTTGGAATCCCCGTGGCGACCCTCATCATGGTGCATTGGGGGTGGCGTTCGGTTTTCGTTAGCTTCG
>JBEKBO010000051.1:0-28864 GCA_050015355.1 Candidatus Korobacteraceae bacterium
CACCTCGTAGGTGCAGAAAAAACCACTCCTGCCCCTGACTCGCTACCCTGCTCAACCGCAACTGGTGCGGCTGTTCGTCAGCCCCTGAGTTTCCACATCGGCCTTATCGACGGATCGGGGTGAGGCGATGACGCCACCGCGAGCACCAGAGGAACTCTGCGGCGCAAAAACACCTTGATTTCCTGGTATCACTTTCACTCGCTTCGATTGGACTTGCGCCCTTGCAACTGGTTCCAGCCTTACGGCGGTCGCGAATGCAGCTTTTCACGCCACCAATTGCGGTCTGCCGGGTTTGTCCACCGGATATTCGAGAAGGTTATCTTCCTTGCCGCGGATCTCGAGTTGATTAATGAGCCGATGCAGGTAGCCTCGGGCCACCCCCAGGGTGCGCGCGGTTTCGACTATGCTCCCGCCACATGCTTGCAGCGTTCGCAGAACCAGCCGCCGTTTAAATTGGCGCACTTCGTCCTCGTAGGAATCGCTGGACTTGAGGTTTACGCAATTTTCCTGGATGGCATCCGGCAGGTCTTCGCAGTCAACGACCACTTTATCGGATAACACTACGGCTCTCTGCACAACGTTCTCAAGTTCTCGGACGTTGCCCGGCCAGGAGTATTCTTCCAGGGCCAGCAACGCGGACCGGGAGAACCTTTTCGCGCGCTTATTGAATAGTTCCGCGAACTTTTTGACGAAATGTTGCGCTAGAAGCGGAATATCTTCGCGCCGTTCGCGAAGCGCCGGAATATGCATATGGACAACATTCAGCCGGTAGAACAGATCCTCGCGGAACTTGCCCTGCTGGACCATTTCAGAAAGGTTCCGGTTGGTCGCGCTGACCACGCGGATGTTGGCATTGATGGTTGTATTGCTGCCAAGGCGCTCAAAGGTGCGCGCCTGTAACACGCGCAGCAACTTCGGTTGCAGACTCAGACCGATGTCGCCGACCTCATCAAGAAAAACCGTTCCCTGATCCGCGGCCTCAAGCCGGCCACGGCGAGCCGTAGCAGCGCCGGTAAACGCGCCTTTCTCATGGCCGAACAGTTCGTCCTCGATCAGGGTCTCTGGCAAGTTTGCACAGGAGAATGCGACAAGAGGTCCGGCGACCCGGGCGCTCATATGATGAATTGCGCTTGCGAGCAGCTCCTTGCCGGTTCCGGTTTCGCCGGTAATCAGCACGTTTACGTCACAAGGAGCAATTTTTCTCGCCAGAGCAAAGAGTTCCTGCATTCGCGGAGCGCCACCGATGATTCCGGGCAGGCTGCCGCTTCCCCGCACCATGACGCTCAAGCGCCTGAGCTCCTTTTCGGCGGCCCGGATTTTGCAGGCGCGCCGCAGTATCAGCCGGAGCTCAATCATGTTCGGCGGATTATGAATCGTGTCGTAGACGCCGTGGTCCAGAACTTTCGCCATGAGATCGCGGTCGTCTTCGTCGCATAAAACGATGGCGGCGGGGCCACCGTCGCTTCGCTGGACCGTGTCGATTACGCGAAGCCCGCACTCAACGTCTCCGCCGGCAGCCCGCAAGTCAAGGAGCACGACGTCACAATACTCCCGCACACCCAGCCATTGACTGGGGGTCCAATCACTGCTGCGGCGGGCTATGAAACCGGGGCCCAGGGTTCGCGCGATCGCATCGCTAAGACCAAGATCATTTCCCAACAGCGTTACATGTATTAACTTCGACAGCTCGGCCATCAGTACTCCGCTTCTGATATTTGTGTCTTTAATTTCAGCGTTCCATTTTCCCCAACGCCAAACCGAGGCTTTCCGGGGCCTCCCGGCTTTCTGGACCGGCTCCCAAGCCTGAACGAGAGGTCCATGCACCCGAGACGGTAACTCCATGGACTGTCCTAGTGGACCGACCGCCACTGTCCCTATGTGCACTCTCGGAGCCAATCATTGGCACGCGATGGTGAGGCCACGCTAAATCCAGAGTTCCACGTTAGTTAACCAGATTGACAGGGCAGGGCAACAAGGTGTCGCGCCATTTTTAAGGTTAGTACCTGGAAACCCTCTGGAGGGCTTGTTGTTCCACAAGTTGGTACGTGAGTTCACACTGGCTTGGAGACGAAAGGGTTAGCTTCGCGGGGGGGCTGCTGCCGCAGCCAGAGCCAATTTCAGACCAATGTGCCACTCCGGCAGACTAATTTGTAGCGGTAGCTAAAGATGGAATCCCAACCAGGATTTCCACAGCCACCGGCTTCCCCGCACGCATGGCGGGCGCAAACTTCCATAGGTTGAATGTAGCCTTGGCAGTTTCGTCCGCCTCCCGCATAATGCCCTGATAGATCTGCAGATTGGCCACAGAGCCGTCTTCCCGAATCAAACCCTTCAGAATGATGTTCTTGGGAGCCTTCTCCCTGGAGATAGGGGGCCGGCGAAAATCGAACGTCTGCAGGGGAGATGGCGGCACCACGGCCTCCTCCAGTTGGACGGTGGTGGCATTGCGAGGCATCGGTGCTGCGGGCTTACCAGCCGTGCAGTACTCTAGTGTCCAGTTTGCAACTGGCATCGGCAGAAATATCGTGAAGATTCTTCCGCACGGCAGGGCTTTGTAAACTCCCAAACCGCCTCCGCCAATTGGCCCGGCGGAGATGATCATTGCGTTCTTCCGAACGGGAGCGGCGGGAGGTACAGGGAATATCATCATCTGGTAGCCTCCCCCAGCCGCCCCGGCGCCATTGAGGCTTACCTCCGGCGAGCCTGCTGAATCCTTGCCCCCGCCGCCTTCTTTTCCGTGTCCAACGCCCATGCTGCCGTCGCCTGCCGCACTGATGCCGTCGCTTCCCCCGCCGATGGCGAGGTCGCCCCTTCCACCAGGCGAACCGAAGCTGGTTCCTGACGGCGAGAACGAGAATTCTCCGTACTTGTTGCCTGGCGGCAAGGCCATCTTTGCCTTTCCCGGATCCGTACTAAGAACGAGCAAACTCTTCTGAACGCCTTCTTTTTCCCCTACGCCTGCGCTCGCCGCGGAGGGTGCGCTCTTGGAGTCAGGGTCGGTTTGCGGCTCCGGCGCCGCAGCAACCGGCAATTGCGGCTTCGCCATGGCGGGAACGGCGGCAAGATTCAACTTCGAGGCCGGCACCGGAAGCGGGGGTGACGCGACATCGGCGCTATCGTTTCGATGAGTCGGCATTCGCTTGGGCCCGGACAGCACGATGTCAACCTGCTCTCGCGGCATGACCAGCGGATTGCCCAATATCGAGTTCGGAAGCTTGATCTCTTGCTTTATGAGAACATCCGGAGGCGAGCTTGGCTGAAGGATCAACTGGTGGCTATTGCTCGGGTGGAGAGGAGCTGAGACTGCGGTGAGTTTACGGTGGAAAGCACTGCTCCCCAGCGCAGGCTTTCCAGGCGCGGTGCCTTTGCCCGCTGCCCCCCGCTCTCGGCTGCAGATATTTTGGCGAAGACCATACGGTCTTTTGCGACCGGCACGACATACAAAATTGTGTTCTTCGTCCGGGGAAACGCTGACGGCACGTTGAGCGTCACAGTCGGACCGAAATGAGGGAACCGGAGGATAATCAGAACGGCGGCAAAGTGCATCAAGAATGATAGGGAGATAGATCTGCCGAAGGGCTCGACCCTAAGTTGCGGAAAACCGAAGGGATCGATCCGAAGTTGAGGAAGTCGCTGATCTGTGTTTTCCATCTCCGCCCTGGTGGCAATTTGCCGGAAGCAACGCGCACTTTTTCGACAAACGCTTGGTCGAGTTAGCGGGCTGCTTCGCTTTTGCGGGCAAATCCATCCCTCTGCCATCTCTTCAAAAGGACAAGCTCAGCCCATATCCGCTAACCTCTGAGCACGTCCCCTTCCAACATGACTTTCCCTCTCAAGGCGGACTCCCGCTGAGCCGTTGCCACCGCATCACGACGAAGATGTCACCGATTAGGTACAGACGTGACGTTTGATTGAGATGTTTTGGTGACCGTAAGTATCAGGCAACTACCCGCGCGGAACGGCCGCGCAAGGCAGCCCCCGCGCCGCGACGCTGCCGGAAGTGGCGGGAGAGATTGCCTGAAACAGACCGCCCGCAAAGGTTCGAGCCGCGCGTAATCGCCTGTCTCTGCCGCAATTTGCGAGATGCATCACCCCTGCTGGTGACCATAGTCACTGAGGGATATGACTGCGGGGAACTACAGTTCAGCATTCGGGGGTTGAAGCGCCGGGGCATAAAGAGCAACCCGAAACAACCCCGCTCACGCCGCTACCGCCGCGGGTTCCATGCATGCGCCAGCGGGGGCGCCAACCAGAGAACAAGCAAATCGTTTCTGGTTGATGACCGCGAAAGGAGTCTGCCGAATTGCCAAAAACAGCCAGCCTGATCCAAGGAAACCAGGCGATCGCCGAGGGTGCGTTCTATGCCGGCGCGCGCTTTTACGCCGGGTATCCGATCACTCCTTCTTCGGAGGTTGCCGACATAGCTTCCCGCAAATTGCCGAAGCTAGGCGGTATTTACATGCAGATGGAAGACGAAATCGCCAGCATCGCGGCGGTTATCGGTGCGTCTTTATCGGGCAAGAAATCGTTTACGGCGACCAGCGGACCTGGATTCTCACTGATGCAGGAGAACTTGGGCGTGGCAATCATGGGCGAGGTGCCGTGCGTCGTGATCGACGTCCAGCGCTCCGGACCCAGCACTGGACTGGCGACCAAGCCTGGGCAGTCGGACTACATGCAGATCCGTTGGGGCCGGCACGGAGATCAAACCTTGATCGCACTGGCACCGGCTTCCGTCGAGGAGTGTTTCACTCTCACGGTACAGGCGTTTAATTTATCGGAGAAGTTCCGCACTCCTGTGGTGTTGGCTGCCGACGAAATCGTCGGACACATGCGCGAAAATTTCGTCATTCCCGAAGCAGGCGAGCTGCCGGTCTTCGACCGCGTGAAACCTACCGTCCCGCCGGACCAGTACCTTCCATTTGACTTCGACGGCGATGGTGCCGCGCCGCTGGCATCGTATGGCAGTGAGTACGCCTTCCATGTGACCACCACAATGCACAGCGTGAACGGATATGCCAGCGTTGATCCGGCAAACGCCGCCAAACGGATACGCCACTTGCACCGCAAAATCGAGACTCACCGGGATGAGATCGTTCTCACCAAGTCTTACGATGTGGAGGACTGCGACGTGCTGATCATTGCCGCTGGGGCGGTTACCAGGACTGCACGCGCCGCGGCCCTGCGGGCGCGCCAAGCCGGAGTCAAAGCGGGAGTCCTCCAACTGCAGACGATTTGGCCGTTTCCCGACCAGGAAATCATGGCGGCGGCGGAGAGGGCGAAAACCATCGTGGTTGCGGAGATGAACTACGCCGGTCAGTTGGCCGGGGAGGTTTTGAAGGCGGTCGGGAACTCCGTAAAGCTGAAAAGAGTCAACACCTTCAATGGAGAAATCATGTTTCCCCAGGCTGTGCTGGAGGCAATCGAAGGGGTCCCCGGCAGCTTCGCCGTTGGGGCGAAGTAGGAGGCGATGGTCATGGCTGTTGCTACCGGATCTAGATACCTGAAAAAGAATGCGCTTCCTCATCAGTGGTGCTCTGGCTGCGGAAACGGAGTTGCCCTTGGATCGCTGCTGCGGGCATTCGAAGAGCTGGGATATAAGAACAACGAAGTGGTGATTGTTACCGGCATCGGATGCTGGGGCAAGGCCGACAATTATCTCTGCACGAGCGCGCTGCACGTAACTCACGGCCGGGCACTAGCCTATGCCACCGGAGTCAAGGCGGCCAACCCGGATCTTCATGTCGTGGCTTTGATGGGTGATGGTGATGGAGCGACGATCGGTGGAAATCACCTGATCCACTCCGCGCGACGCAACATGGATTTGACCGCAGTGCTGGTCAATAACTTTAACTACGGCATGACCGGTGGACAGCAGTCGGCCATGACTCCGGCCGGCCGCATTACAAGCACGACTGCCTATGGGAATCCGGAACGCGCCTTTGATATTTGCGCACTGGCGGCGGCGGCGGGCGCCAACTATGTGGCCCGGGAAACGATTTGCAACGGATTGGCGCTGAAGAACCGCATGAAGGAAGCTCTGGTCAAAAAAGGTTTCTCGCTGATCGAGGTTGTCAGCCCGTGCACAACTCTCTACGGTCCGAACAACAAGATGAAGGAACCGGTCGAGATGTTGCGCTGGCTCAAGGAAAAGGGACTTCCGGCAGCCAAGTACGAGAAATTGACTGATCCTGAAGCCGGGGGTTACTTCCTTACAGGCAAGCTGGTGGACAAGAACGTCCCCGATTTCAATACCCGTTATCGCGAAATTCAACTTCGGCTGCAGAGCGAATCGGCAGGGAAATAAAGTGAAGCAGAGATACGAAATAATTTTGGCGGGGTCGGGCGGCCAGGGACTGGTGCTGAGCGCCAGATTGTTGGGACTGGCCGCAATTCTGGAAGGAAAAAACGTCGTTCAGACGCAATCAGTGTTGGGAGATTCCCAAAGAGGCGGGCTAAGCGTCGCCGAGGTTTTGATCGACGAAGAGGAAATCATCTTCCAGCAGGTGGAGCAGCCTGACATCATCTTGGCGCTTGGCGACATGGCAATTAAAAAGTACGCGGGGGCCAGCGCCCGGATCGCCATGTTTTACGAAAGCGGCCTGGCCGATCTTGGGGAACGGCCCGGGCTCTACGCTTTCCCGTTTGCCGAACTGGCTGCAAAGCTTGGCTACGCGGCGAATATGATCGCGCTGGGCGTAATTATTGCACTGACAAAACCAGTGACCTTTGACAGTATGGCGAAAGCAATCCGGCAGAGCTTCTCCGAAACTTCAGCGGCAAAAAATCTCGATGCGGTTCGCTATGGCCTGGAGCTGGCGAAAGAAACGCCGAGAAAGAGGGGCCAGGCGGTATGAGCGAGGCCAAAAAGAAAAGCTTCAACCCCGAAGTGAATTCGGCATTGTGCAAGGAGTGCGGCTACTGCTGCGAGGTTTGCGAGCAAGCGGTCTTCGAAAACTCGGGAATGTTCAACAAGGCCGGCTATCGCTACATCATCCCCAAGCACGCTGAAAAATGCAACGGGTGCATGAAGTGCTTCCTTATTTGTCCGGACTTTGCCATCCTGGTGGAGCCCGGCGCTGAAGCAGGTTAAGACTCCCTTAGCTCCGGGCCTCCCAACGCCAAATGGCGGCTTCTATATTTGCGCAGATTCACAGGGTACGGTATTATTCGGCCCCTGAAAGGAAGGACTATGAAGAAATTTTTGTTGTCCGCCACCGCCGCTTTGCTGCTGGTTACAGGTTTTGCCTTCGGCGACAAAGTGCGCGATTGGCACGACCTCGATGCCGTACACAAGCACATTCAAGAAGCGATTCACGAGATGGACCGGGCTCGCGCCGCGAACCACTACGATATGGACGGGCACGGAGTGAAAGCCGAGCGGTTGCTGCACGAAGCCGAGCATGAACTGGACTTGGCGGTCGAGTCGGCAAGAAGAAGATAGACCGTACAATTTCGGTCAAAATAAACTCACCTGAATATTCTGCCTGACGAGTGTTGAGCGCTGCTCTGCGTGCCCGGATGCCCGTGGAAACTCATTGCTCCTGCACACGGTGTGGTGTTCGACACCGCCAGGCAGCGAAAGTTCCCTGGGCGTCGCCTGGGTCGCACAGCACCTCCGTCCAAACGCTTCTAAGGCACCACGGTGCCATCCATCAACTCCGGCACAGACAAATGTGCTACAAACTGAATTCTCTTTTGTGTACTGCAGCTACCTACTATGTGCATAAGAAGAGACACCCTGCCCCGAGCGGTGCCCTCAATTAATCTCTGCCAGTCCTGGGCCCATCCGTCCGGCTTCGCCAAAACTCATGAGGAATCATAAGTAATAAGGAAGAATTCCCTGACGGAGCTGTTTAGGAACATAGCAACAAACAATTGGCCAACTGAGTGCAGGAGAGTTACTGGGTTCTCGGTATCCTAAGGTCACGGGTATGTCTCGAAAACACTTACACGGTCGTTCCCCTTTCCGTTCAGTTGTGTTCCTGGCTGTATTGTTGATGCCGCTATTGATCGGAGGCGCCTCCTGGGCACAGTCCCCTCCGTGCGCGTTGAGCAAAACGAGTCCTTCGGTGACGATCTGCACCCCGGCAAACAACGCCGTCGTGACCTCGCCATTTGCGGTGATCGCCGGAACCACCGACACCAGTCACCCCGTTACCGCGATGAAGATTTACCTGGATAATGTCAGTGTCTATTCGGTGAAGACAAACACTCTGAATACTCCGGTGACTGCGTCGGTTGGCACCCACCACCTCACGGTGCAGGCATGGGATAGCTCCGGGAAAGTATTCAAGCAATCAGAGACCATTACCGTCTCCTCGTCGCCCTCCGCGCCTACCGCCTCCATCGGTGCGAGTCCGGCGACGATCATCCAAGGCCAGAGTACGACCCTTAGCTGGAGTTCGACCGGCGCGACCTCGGCCCAGATCAATGACGGCATCGGAACCGTAGCGACCAGCGGCGGTGTCACGGTATCTCCCGCCGCGACGACCACTTACACCATCACCGTGACCGGCGCGGGCGGCACCGCGACTGCGCAGGCAACTGTAACCGTTACGACCGCCTCTCCTGCGGTTTCTATCGGCGCAAATCCGACAACGATTGCCAGCGGACAGTCTTCCGTGTTAACGGCAACAGCCACAAATGCAACCGGCGTCGTAATCACCGACAACTTGGATAGCGCGACGTATCCGTTGGCTGCCACGGGCGGAAGTGTGACATTGAGCCCCACGGCGACAACCATCTATACGGTCACGGCGACGGGCGCCGGCAACCAGACGGCGACAGCCACGGTGACGGTAACCGTCAGCGCATCAGCTACAGAAACCTCCATCAACCACGTTGTTTTCATGCTCCAGGAAAACCGCACCTTTGATACGTATTTCGGGATGCTGAATCCCTACCGCAAGACGAACGGCTGGGCTATCGGTGACGACGGCAAAGAGTATGACGTCGATGGCATTGACGACAAGCTGACGACGTTGACGAATGTAAATGATGAGAAAACCGTCTTCGGCCTGTTCAAGCTCGCTACGGCCTGCATCGACGACCTATCCTCGGATTGGCTTGCCAGCTACGGCGACGTGAGCCGATATAACTTCACCACTACCCGCAAAATCCTCATGGATGGTTTTGTACACACGGCGGAGAACTACGCCAAGAGTTGCCAAGGCGGCAAGTGCGGTAGCGGGAACTTGACCGATGATCTGGTCGGCCAACGCACCATGGGGTACTACGATGAGCAGTTCCTGAACTACTACTACTACATGGCCTCGCAGTTTGCGGTCTCTGACCGCTGGTTTTCGCCTGTATCCGCCAAGAGCACGCCGAACCGCATTGCGACCATGACCGGTGGCACGACGCAAGGTCTGGTGCAAGATCCGTTCGTAAACGATAATTTGCCCGCCCTAGCCATTCCAACTATTTTCAGTGAGTTGGCCAAGGCTCATGTTTCGTGGAAGATTTATTACAGCGCCATCAATGCAGCCTACGTTCCGGACACTACTTACACGGATTTCACCGAATCGGGCCAGTACCTCTACACCGCGGCGACGCCCGGCGTGTGCAGCGCTACGACTACTCCATCCAAACAAGCAACCGGCGATCCCACGAATCACTTCTGCATCGATACGACTCACATTGCGCCGATCAGCCAGTACTTCACGGATGTGGCCAACGGTACGCTTCCGAGCTTCGCGTTCATCGAAACCAACTACGGCCACAGCGACGAGCATCCCGGCTCAGGCCAATCGATTCTGAATGGACAGGCACAGGTTGCGAAGATCGTGGGCGCTTTGATGAGTAGTCCGTCGTGGCACGATTCGGTCTTCTTCCTTAGCTACGATGAAGGCGGAGGCCCCTTCGACCACGTGCCGCCGGTGCCCGGGCACACCAATATGAACACGGACGCCGTGTTGGGGGTGACGACCGACATTTCGAGTATCGCGGTCAACGCCGACAGCTACTTCCCGTGTGCGGCTCCGATCAGCTCAACAACCGGACTGCCGACACCGACGACGCACTGCGACTTGGTGAATCATGGAACCTTTGCCGACCCCGGCTACAATCCGGGTGATGCTGCTGCCGTCAATGGTTTCGCAGCCCAACTCGGCTTCCGGCTGCCGAACATCATCATTTCGCCGTTCACGCGACGGCATTACGTGTCACACACTCCGATGGACCACACAGCAGTGATCAAGTTTGTCGAGAACCGGTTCATTGGCCCAAGCGCGCACCTCACGAACCGCGACGCCGCACAGCCCAATTTGCTGGAATTCTTTGACTTCAACAACATTCCCTGGGCCACGCCCCCTGCTGCGCCACCAGCGCCCGTGACAGGATTGCCGTGTACGCCTGCCACGATGCAGTGACGCAGGCAGCGTCAACAGCCGCGACCTCGTCAGCCCGGAGAATTACTGTGCTTTGCTTTGGCGTATAGACGGCGGAGACGGCCTATCTTCTAGAATTCCGTATTGCCGAATGGCGGCGACCACCCGCCAATTCCTTAAAGAAACCCACGGTGATCCCCCTGTCTTGATAGAAGGGGTTAGAATAGTAACTGCCGGTTGCAACAAAGCCCCAGCCGCCGCCCACCCATTGCCGTAGCTTCAACGAGATGCCATAACTTTGAAAATTGGAAATACTGGTCACGGGTCCGATGACCTGGTAGGCCTCTCGCCCGAATTCGCCGCGCAGCGTGACTAGATACTTTTTCTCGCGGCCTTGCGTGACTGCAAAATACTGGTCCGCCGTACACAGGTTTCCGGGCGTGCTCAGGTCGATATTGACACCGGCTTCCACTGCCCATGGGCACTCGAAATGGTAAGCGGCTCCCAGTCCCCAACGATAATCGCGATGCACGTCTTGCCAACATACATAACTTCCGTCTAACCTCATGACGAACTTTTCGTCGTCGGACCAGCGCTTGCTTGCGGAAACATCGGCCGCGAATCGCGGCAGAAAGAAACTACTTGCGCCGCCGATATTCAGGCCGACATCCCACGTGTCGGTAAGATCGCGATCGATGCCGCCTTCAACGATGTAACCGGTTGCTCCAAACTCCTGTACGCGAGCCGCCCCGCACTCCATTCGTTAAAAGAATTGCGCGGCTCAAAGCTGCTGCGCACGGATGGTCCGCCCCAGTTCTTGAATCCATCGAAACTGTAACCTCCGTTGACATCGATCTCGCCCGAGAACGGCGTCTGATCATTGGCTGAGTCTGAATCCTCCGCCGTCGCCGGTTGAACGGGCATAGTCGCCGGTCTGGCATGCAAGGCTGGTTCGGCGGGCGCAGTCACCGGCTGAGCAGGGTCTGAAGCCGCCGGCGCTGGTTGGGCAGGCAAAGAAACCGCCGTAGCCGGTTGGACGGGCAAAGAAGAGGTGGTGCTCTGCTGGGCGTGCGCGGTAAACGTAAACAATAACCCCATCATGATGGCAATCAGCCAACGAGTTTGCAAAGACAACTTCCGTAAGCCTGCACCCGTTAACTGTCGTAGCGCGAAAGCGTACACAGTGTGAAATAAGAGCAGAGGTCGTTCCAGCATGATGCTTTGAAGCTGCACGACTTCAGCCTTGTTGCCCGAGACTCAGACAAATGAGGCCTTTAACCTTTTATGAGATCTTCAGCTTTCTCCGGAATCGATTTATGAAACAGGCTCCGGAGATTTCCAGTCGTCGATTTGCTATTGCCGTTGCCGCCCGCCAGCGCCACGACCCGGCCAGAGTTGTCGGCTCACTGCCATCCGCCCGGGCAATGTTCTACCAACGTGAGCACTTTCGAACGGAATTTCGTTACCGCAGCACTGCATGTGGAGTAACATTTTGTTGTTCGGCAGGCTGCGGAAAAATACACCGAGGCCGGGGTTCCCGGCACGCGCCGCGGTTGCGCGTGTTGGGGCAGAACAAGCGAGGCGTTGGCGATGTGGGCACCCCGAGACATTTCTACAAGAACTTGGGGCACTCTCGCCTGAAACCTGTATTCTCCGCAGCCTTTCGGAGGTGAATCATGAAAGGAATAGCTCTTGCTCTGGTTCCGATAATGGTAGTGGCGTTGATCGTTGTGTTTCCGGCGCCAGCCTTAGCACAAGGTCGCGGTGTCGGACATGGGGGCGGCGGATTTCACGGCGACGGGCATTTCGGCGGATACTACGGCGGCAGGTTCTACGGCGGACATTACGGCGGATACTACGGTGGCAGGTTCTACGGCGGGTTTTACGGCGGTCCATTTTGGTGGCCATTTTGGTGGCCCGTCTATGCCGCACCGATATACTACGGCCCATATAGTCCGTACTATACGTATCCATCAACGCCCCCGTACATAAGTATCGACCCTCCACCGCCGCCTGCAACTCAATGTTACGCTCCAAAGGTTGACCAAAGTGGGAAGGTAATTAGGATGCCGGACTATTCAAAACCAGTTCCGTGTCCCCCAACTCAGTAGACATCGAACGACGGCCTCCGCACACGCTGGGTCGTCGTTCTTGAGGAATTGACCCAGCCAAAGCTAATGTCTACTCATGGACTTGCGTGCTAGTTGCCTTTTCTATTCGGGAGAGGACGATGATAAGCAGAGACAGGCCACTCACGAGCAGTGGGAACCATACCTGTGCGACCCAAGGCACCGGAATTAGAAAAAGCACGTCGTAGTCTTTGAGTGAAGATGGCCATCGTAGTATCGCCCATAGCCCCGCGTAGTAGGCTAAGTCCCACGCAGCAAATGCCCATAGAAACGAACCCCAACGCTCTTTAGCTCTGGCGCCCGCAAGCACGGCGACTGTGCCCAGCATGATCATCGTTGCTGCTTCGCGAAACACTTCAATCGTGCGCAGGCTCTGGGGAAATTGAACAAGAGCCGATACCGCTTGCTGATAGGCTGTTGACGAGTATTGCAATTCGGAAATCGTGCTGCTGTAATGTCCAACTGCGCCCGCGGCAGTACGCAGGTAAACCACTACAGCAGCTTCCACGTAGCCGAAAGATGCGCCAAACAATGCCAGCATCACGAGCTTCCGCCAGCTGAGCAGCAGACCTTTTCGCCGCCAGAGGAGATATGAAAGTGCAGGAACGAGAAGCAGGAGATTGACCCACCATGGCTGCGCCAAAATCTGGAATCGCTCCATAAGATATAGAACGGAAAGACGTGATTAGGAAAGCGCATTCAGCGCAGTCCCTTCGGTTAAAAGCCCACGGAAATCTCACTCTGGTCGGCAGGAATCCGCAAGTCGATTCCGCGTTCCCGATTGGCGGCAACCGCGGCGTCAAGATCGAGCATAGCAAGTGGAATGGTGCGCTGCCGCCGATCGACGGTGAGGGACAGATTATCATGCGTGAGCAGATATCGCCGAGCTTCGAACCGCTCACCGTTCCTCAAAATAAATATTGCGGGCGGTGACGGTTTGGAGGCTGCTAAGCTCGCTGTGCCCGGTACCTCGATTATCTGCGAGCTGGCAGCGGGAATCTTCCGTGTCGCTGGCTCCGATTTGTCGGGCTGCACAATGATGAACGGAGGCGATTCGGACTCAGACGGCTCGTCATACCAGAGAGGAACAAGAATCGCATTGGAGTTGCGAGAAATATGAAAGTGAGAATGCCCCGCAGCACCGCCCCGAAACGTGCCGCCCCCTCGCCGCGCTTGCAGATTACCGGCAAACAGTACGGAGGCGACCAGCAACGCAGATAGGGCTGCTCGCTGCATACCCGTATTGTAATTCCGAAGCCGGGCACCCTCGCGATAATTCGGCGAGGACTTCCTTTATTGTGGATAGAGGTGTGGCGGCCACATATGAGCAGGAGCATTGCTGGGCGGGAACTCGGCTTTGAATTACTCGCCGAACGCTCATCCCCCAAAAGGAAGCCCCACGTACGGTGCTGGATGCTTTTTGAGCCGCGTGCGTCGTTGCACTGCTGTCCCGCGCTCTTCCGATCCGCAAGGACCGTCAACTCGTTTTTAGACGGTAATACTACAACCGGCTGACAATTCCGTGACACATAAGAAAACCTGGCGCCCTATGCTCACAGTGGCTTTTGAAACAGACAAGGCCAATCAGTAAAGATGCTGGAGCATTCCAATGACGTCGCTTTTCAATCGTGTGGCAAACCTGTTCGCTGGCGGGCAGTTCCGTCTAAACATCAGAGCTCTAAGTTCACTTCTCGCGACTCTTCTTGTCGCAGGTTGGTGCGCACCGGCGCATGCGCAGTCCGCCAGCAGTTATCAACAAACCAATCTCGTCTCCGATGGATCGATCACTGCGCAGCACACCGATCCCACGTTGATCAATGGTTGGGGCATAGCAATTGGACAGAACACTCCGTTCTGGGTTAACAGCCAGGGCGGCGGAGTCTCCGAAGTTATATGACGCGGCGGGAAACAAGCAGTTTGATGTCGGCATTCCTGGCGCGGCCGGAAGCTCTACCGCCGGCCATCCCACGGGAATCGTCTTTAATCCCTCGAACACGGACTTCGTCCTGAGCAACGGCATCCCGGCGACATTCTTATTTGCTACCACCGACGGGACCATCGCGGGATGGAACGCGAATCTTACCAACGCCGTAGGGGCGGTTGACAACTCCGCTGCCGGCGCGGTTTACACCGGCCTGGCGCTCGTCAACAACGGTTCCGCAAACATGCTTCTGGCGGCCAACTTCGGCAAGGGCACGGTCGACGTGTTCAACAACAAGTTTGCATCCGCGGCGCTCGCCGGCAATTTCAGCGACACGACGCTTCCCACCGGCTACGCGCCTTACGGTATCCATGTGCTGAATAAGCAGGTGTTCATCGATTACGCTCTTCAGCGACCCGGTGGCGGCCCGCCGCAGGAAGGCGCCGGCAACGGCATCGTTGACGTGTTTGACATGAACGGCAACCTGATAAAGCGTGTTGCGACGGGCGGTACGCTCAACGCTCCCTGGGCCGCGACGCTCGCTCCGGCGGGGTTTGGCAGTCTTGGCGGAGCTTTGCTGATCGGAAATTTCGGCGATGGCACGATCAATGCGTTCGACGCCAACACCTTCTCTTTCAAAGGCCAGCTCCAGGATGCAAACGGTAATCCGATTGCGAACCCGGGTCTGTGGGATATGACCTTCGGACAGGGTGGAGTAGGAGACCCTAACACGCTTTATTTCAGCGCCGGCCCCAACGGAGAAAAGGGCGGGCTCTTCGGCGCAATCTCACTGGCCTCGGCAGGCACGGCGGGAGGTGACTTCTCCATCGTAACCTCGACGACCAGCCTTTCCGTCACAGCCGGGCAATCGGCGAACATGACCGTGAGTGTGAGTCCGATGATGGGCTTGGGTTGACTTCAGCTATTCGCGATCGCGCTGCCGCGCAGGACCCGCAAAATTCCAGTCAGAAGCATGGCCGGCGTCGGCGGACATCCCGGTATGTAGCCGTCAACCGGAATCACGGCATCGACAGCACCGGCAACGGCATAGCTGCCGGCAAAAACACCGCCAGTGCATCCGCACGCTCCGACGGCGACGACCAGCCTCGGTGCGGGCGTAGCTTCATAAGTGCGCTTCAGGGCTTCCGACATGTTGCGCGTTACCGGGCCGGTCGCCAGCAGCATGTCTGCATGTTTCGGCGATGCGACAAAGTGGATACCGAAACGTTCGAGATCGTAGTAAGGATTCGTCAACGCCCCAATCTCAGATTCGCACCCGTTGCAGGAACCGGCGTCGACTTGGCGGATATTCAGCGCCCGGCCAAGCAGCGCCAGGATCTCGTTGCCGGCGCCCACTGCGACTGGGTCGTTGACGAATATTTCGCTATGGCAGGAAATGTCCCACCGGCGAATCAGTCCTGCTCTGGCAACGCCGCAATGCATGAATCGTTCCGCGATGCGGAACGCGCCTTGACCCGCCTGCACGCAATCTCCGCATCCGGTGCATTCGCCGTAATCCATGACGAGGTGCGTACCACCGTTTGCCTGCTCCAGCCGAAGCGCCGACGTAGGACAAGCATCCACCGCACGCTGTGCCAGGCCAGTGCTCAACATTGCGGGCTGCACGTCGGGCATTCGGCTGCCGGCGCAATCGCCCAGCAATTCCTCGACGGAGACAAGCGTTCGGTCACTGGCCAGGCTGCGCGCGACTATGTCGAAGATCATCGGTCACATCCAGAGTATGAAAGGTTGAAGCTCTTGTTGATCAGGGGGAAGTCGGCGATGATGTTGCCGGGCATGGCGAGCGGCAGCGCAGGCCAGTTCTGGAACGACGGCGATTTGATGTGGCATCGCCGAACGTAACCGTCGTGCACGCGAATCCAGTAGAGCAGCTCGCCGCGCGGCGACTCGACAGCGGAGAATCCTTCGGCGCTGCCTTCGCTGGGCACCGAAGTCGCGATCGCACCAGCCGGCATGCTCTCGAGCGTCTCGGCGATCAGGCGGGCCGAAATGGCGGTCTCGTCGATGCGGATGCGTGCGCGGGCCAGCACATCGCCCTGGTGATAGTGCGGAACCTCCAGGGAAAGCGCGCGATACCGGCCATAAGGGTGATCGCGGCGAACATCCAGTCTGACGCCGCTTGCCCGCGCCACCGGGCCGACCACTCCCAGTGAGCGCGCCAGCTCGCGTTTCAAGATGCCCGTTGACTCGAAGCGGTTCTGCACCGAAGGCGTGTCAAGAATGATCCGCGCCAATTCGGCGAAGTCGCGCGCCGCGCCGGCGATGCTGCCGCCGAGCGCATGCGCATCTTCAGGCGCCAAATCACGCTTGACGCCGCCCGGCAGCGCCAGGCCCCGCCAGCAACGCGTTCCGAAGAAGCGGGCGGAGGTCTGTAGCAGCAGTTCCTTGAGACGTGCTGTATACGCCGCTGGGACGGCAAAGGCCACGTCACCGCACAACGCGCCGACATCGGCGATATGCGCCAGCATGCGTTCCAACTCGAGGCCGATGAGCCGCAATGCCCTTCCCCGCGGCGGAACCGACACACCGAAGGCATTTTCGACGGCTTGGCAATAGGCAACCGCGTGGGCAAAGCAGTTGTCGCCCGACACCGACTCGGCCACCATCGATCCGCGCATCACCGGCGTGCCCTCAAACAGCGCCTCTGTGCCTTTATGGGTGTAGAAATGCCGCAACTCGAGGTGAAGCACGGTATCGCCGACAACGCTGAACCGAAAATGTCCGGGCTCGATGATGCCCGCATGCACCGGTCCCACCGGCACCTCGCACACACCTTCCCCTTTAACCTTCAAAAAACGATATTCGCCGCCAGATGACATTGCGTGGCCGGGGCGCGGGTGAATGCCGGCGGGCCAACCTTCATGAAACACAAGCGGCTGCAGGTTGGGATGACCACTAATGTCGACACCGTACAGATCGTGCAGTTCGCGCTCATACCAGGCGGCCGCGGCCGTGGTGCGCGTTGCCGACGGAATCGCTCCCTCCACCGCCGCGCTGAACTGCCGGTATTCCCGGTTGTCCACGTCGATAATGTAATGCACATGCCGGGCGCCATTCCCGTCGATGCTGCCGAAAATCGAGACCAGACGGGAATTGCCGGCATCCAGCAGCGACAGCGCTTCGCTCACGCCGGCTGCGGTTCTGGAGCGGCCGGATGCGTTCATTGCAGCACCGCCATTGCATTGCGCAGCACCGCCGTGAACGCGGCGGGGATACACAGTCCGAGGACCAACAAGCAAGCGCCGCACACGCACATTGCCGCAATTTCAGAAATCGGTGCCTTTGGCCTGGCCGATAATTGTTTCGCTTCGCCGCTTAGCATGCGTTGACAGTGATAAAGCAGCGCCCCGAAGGCGATCGAAATCGCCGCCAGGATCAACGTCGCCACCAGGTAGCGGGCCTGCGTAAACGCCGATGTCAGGATGATGAATTCGCTGACGAACAGCCCAAAGGGCGGCATGCCGGCCACTGCCAGGCCGCCAGCGACCAGCACGGCACTGGTGCAGGGCAACGCGCGCGTCATGCCCCGAATGCGGTCCATGCGCAGGGTTCCGAAGGCCTCGCGAATGTTGCCGGTGGTGAAGAACAGCAGCGTCTTGGCGAGCGAGTGATTGAAGGCATGCAGTAGCGCGCCGTAGAGCCCCAGCGTTCCGCCGAGGCCAACGCCGAGGGCGACGATTCCCATGTGCTCGATGCTGCTGTAGGCCAGCAGCCGTTTCAGGTCGCGCTGCACGATCATCAGGAACGCGGCGGTGAGTACGGATAGCCCGCCAAAGGCCAGCAGCAGGGTGTGGCTGAAGCCGTGGCCGATGGCTCGCGAGGTGATGGCCTCCACCCGCAGCAGAGCATACAGGGCACAGTTCAGCAGCGCGGCCGAGAGCAATGCGCTGATTGGCGAAGGCGCTTCGGCATGTGCGTCGGGTAGCCAACTGTGCATGGGCACGAAGCCGATCTTGGTGCCGTAACCTACGGCCACGAACACGAAGGCCAGTTTCAGCAGTTCACGTGCGGCACTCATCTGCGGCGCCGCGTCCATCAGCACAGCCCAATCCAGCGCCATCTCCGCCGGCACTCCGCCGCGAACGGCTGCCAGGTAGAGAGCGATCGTGCCGAACAGCGCGAAGGCAATTCCCACGGTACAGACGATCAGGTACTTCCAGCCCGCCTCGACCGCCCCCTGCGTGTTGTAAAAGCCGACCAGCAGCGCCGACGCCAGCGTGGTGGCCTCGATGGCGATCCACATCATGCCCAGGTTTGCCGAAAGGTACACGGCCAACATGGTGAACAGGAACAGGAACACCAGCGCATAAAACCAGCGCGGCGAGGAGAAGCGGCCTTTGGGAACGTGACGCAGGTAGCCCACCGAATACGCCAGCACGAGCGCGAAGACGAGGGTGAGATTGATCAAGAAAAACGATGTGAGCCCGTCGCCGCGCAGGTACCGTCCCTCTTGCAGCACGCCGGCGGCACGGAGTTTCACCACGCAATTACCAAGCAGGGCAGCCTCAGTCACGCCGATGCCGAGCGCGACACGAACTGCCGTTCGGGGATTCTTAAATGCCAGCATCACGAGGGCGCCAAACAGCGGCAGTAGAAGTGGGAGCCATAGTGTCATGCGCTCAACCCCTCAGTCGCCGCAACTTGGAAACGTCCACGTGCTCGAAAGTATCGCGAATGCGAAACACAAATACCCCCAATAACAACACACAAATCAGCAGGTCGAAGAAAATACCCATCTCGATCACCAGCGGCATGCCGAACGTGGTGGTCAGCGCCGCCAGGAAAATGCCGTTTTCCAGCACGAGCAATCCGATCACCTGCATCAACGCTTTTTTGCGGCTGACCATGAGAAACGCGCCGGTCAGCAGGACGGCCGTGGCGGCGGCCAGCATTTCGCCGTCCAGCGCGAGAGCGCGGACATAAGGCTGAACCACAAGGAAGGCCAGCAGGATGAGCCCAGCGGCGATGTAGACCGATTGCGCCGGCGTGGTGGAGGCGCTTACGCCTCCCGGCACGTTGAGACGCTTCCTGATGCCAAGCAGCGCATAGGGAATTGCCAGCACCTTCACGACGAAGACCATGGCGGCGACCACGTAGGCTTCACGGGAGTGATACACGAAAGCCGCTGCCAGGATCTGTGCGGTGATCACCGCGCACTGGACGCCGAACAGCATGATGCAGGTGGAAGTCCGCTTGGCAGCCGCCATCAACAGCACGGTTATAAACAGGAATACGGCCGAGGACGCCAGTGTCTTAGCCGCCGCAAATTCAACCAACCCCATCCTTCACCTCTTCAGCGCAGTGAATACCACAGCCAGGATCGACAATGCACATGCCACCCCCAGGAAATCCGGCACCAGGTACATGCGGAGCTTGGCGACGCTGCTTTCCAGCACGGCCAATAGAACCGCCAGCAACACCATCTTGAGCGCGTACGCCGCCAGTGCAATCGCCAGCCCGTGAAGAGAAGTGGCCGGCGCGATGCCCCAGGGCATGAAGACAGCGACGAGCAGCGACAGCATGAGGTTCAGTTTTATGGCGTTCGCCCACTCGATCAACGCCAGGCTCGGGCCGGAATACTCGAGCACCATGGCTTCATGGATCATCGTGAGTTCCAGGTGCGTGGTTGGATTGTCGATTGGAACCCGCCCGGTTTCGGCGATGGCGACCAGGGTGAAGGCAACGAACGCCAGCGCATGTACCGGCGAAAGATGAAAGAACGGCTGGCCGCTCGACCAGCGCACAATTCCCGCCACACTCGTGCTGTGCGCCACGATCGAAACCGCAACCAGCGCAAGCAGAAGCGGCGCCTCCGCCAGCGTTGAAACCAGCGCTTCGCGGCTCGCTCCCATGCCGCCGAACGAGCTGCCGCCATCCATGGCTCCCAGAATCAGGAAGAACCTCGCCAGCGCCAGCAAATACACCAGTACGATGAAATCGCCGGCCGTGCCCAGCAGCGCGAAGCCGTGCAGCGTGGGGACAAATGCAGCCGCCGCCACCGTCGCGGCAAACAGAATCATCGGAGACAGGCGGAACAGCGGAGAAGCGGTGGCGGAAATCAGGTCTTCTTTGCTGAACAGCTTGCGCAGGTCGGCATAAGGACGCCACACGCTTGCACCGCGCCGATTCTGAATGCGCGCTTTGATGCGCCCAACCAGTCCGCGCAGTAGCGGTGCCGTACCAACCAGTATCAGCACCTGCAAAAAGTCGATCGCAAATGTCATGCAAACCTCATGAAGACCAGCAGGGCAACCAGTGCCAGAAACATGTAAAGCAGGTACACCTGGATATTTCCCGTCTGCAACCGCCTGAGTCGATTGGCCGCGGCGACGATTCCGTCCAGCGCTGGACGGTAGAGCGACCGCTCGAATGACGTCGTGCGCACCGAGCTATAAGAAATCGAGGCCGGAAAGCATGGCTGGTCAACCGGCAAAATTTCAACCGTGCGGTCGGGCTTGTAAGCCTGTGAGAACACCTGGCGCAGCGGCTTGGAAAAGGACGTGGACGTGTATTGCATCCGGCTGTCGAGTCCCGGCAGTCCGCAGGCCCAGGTGGGCGTGGTGCGCGAAACGCGGCGTACCAACATGGTCGCGAACACAACGCCAACCACCACAACCGCAAGCCAAGGGATCACCCGCGTAATCGACATCGCCGATGTCGGCAGCGTAGCGCCGGGGAGCAGTTGCTGAACCACCCCACTCAACGGCCACAACACGATGCCGGGCGCAATGCCGATGATGATGCAGGCCGCGGCCAACATCACCATCCCGGCTTGCATGCTCCGTGAAACTTCGCGCGCGTCTTCGGCCTCCCTGCTGCGCGGCCGGCCCAGAAATGCGACCCCATAAACTTTGGCAAAGCACGCGGCTGCCAATCCGCCGATGAGCGCCAGCACGCCTGCCATCAAGGGCAGAACAATTGCCGGCGAGAGACTGGCAAGGGTTGCGCCAGCCACGAAACTGCGAAACGTGAGCCACTCGCTGACGAACCCATTGAACAACGGCAAGCCGACAATCGAGCAACAGGCGACAAGAAAGACGCTTCCGGTCACGCGCATGCGGTTGAATAATCCGCCAAGCTCTTCGATATCGACCGTGTGCGTAGCGTCTGCGATGGCGCCGGCGCCCAGGAACAGCAGGCTCTTAAACAGCGCATGGTTGAGCGAGTGCAGCAGTGCGCCCATGAGCGCCACCGCGGCCCACGGCAGGGCATGGTGTGCCGTGAAGATCATCGACGCACCCAAACCCAGATAGATAATGCCGATGTTCTCCACGCTGTGGTATGCGAGCAGGCGCTTCAGATCGTGCTCGGCAATGGCGTACAGCACGCCCAGAACACCTGAGACGGCGCCGGCCGCCAGCACCAGATATCCCCACCAGCTCGGTCCGCCTCCCATGAGGTCGAATACCAGGCGCACAAATCCGTAGATGGCCGTCTTTAACATGACGCCCGACATCAGCGCCGAAACCGGGCTGGGCGCAATGGGATGAGCCTTCGGAAGCCACAGATGCAGAGGGACGATGCCTGCCTTGGTTCCAAATCCGATGAAGGCGAGCAGGAAGATGGCGTTGCGGGCGCTTGCCGATAGCACGGGCGACGCCGCGCGCATGGAAGCAAAATCGAGATTCGCCGAGTGCGGGAGGAAGACAAAGAACGAGGCAGCGACGGCAGCCGCGCCCGCATGCATCATCAGCAGATAGGTAAAGATGTGCTGGCGCCGCTGGCCGCCATCTCCGTCGATCAGGATGAGGCCCGCCGAGAACAGTGTCATCAGCTCCCACCCGAACAGAAAGGCGAAGGCCGTGGCAGCGGTGGCCACCACGATCATCGAAAGCAGGAACAGCGGCAGCAAAGCCCACAGCCAATCCCGGCGCCGTCCGCTGTAGTGGCGCTCCACGTACCCCGCCGAAAACAGCGCGACTGGCGCGCCGGCCAGGCAGATCAACAGCAGAAAGTAGGCGCTCAACCGGTCACTGCCGAGCACGAAAGGAAGCGGCGTCAGGCTTGAGAGGTCTAGGCGAACATGGCCACCTTGGCCGAGGCTTAAAATCGCGGCAAGCGCTCCCGCCACGAGTGCGCCAAACAGTACCAGCGCCGGTAGCAAACGCGCTTTTTTCCCTCGCACGGCGAAGACCGCCACGGGGAGAACAAGTAATACTGACAAAACCAACTTGAACAGAATTTCAATCATTAAATGTCTTGGCCTGCCATATCGACAAACTCTGTGTTTTCATCTGGTGCCCCACGTTCGCCCGTTTTTGGCTAACGTGGGGTAGTTCTCGTCACGCAAATAGCGCGCATCTAGCCTGGTCTGTACCCCACGTTCGCCGTCTGGTCTGGTGGCCCACATTTGCCCGTAGTTGGCTAATGTGGGGTAATTTCGCTTTTTTCCCGGCGTTGGGGCTCACCCTTTCTGAATCAAAGCAATCTCGGGGTGCCCTACCCTTGCGCCGTGATTTTCGGCGCAGGGTGGGGCTTTTAGCTTTGCCCAGCGGGTGCCCCACGTTCCGCCCGCTTTTGGCTAACGTGGGGTAGTTCTCGTCACGCAAATAGCGCGCATCTAGCCTGGTCTGTACCCCACGTTCGCCGTCTGGTCTGGTGGCCCACATTTGCCCGTAGTTGGCTAACGTGGGGTAGTTCCGCTGAGGACGAAAAGAGTTTCACTTTTCGCCCGTCGGACCTAATTGCGCCAGAAGGTCCCTGACATCAATAAGCTGGTTGTTAAAGATCCGCCTGGCCACGTCCAGCAGACGAAAAATCTCCGGGTCCCGCACCGAGTAATAAACGTTCTGGCCCTCTTTCCGGCCGCCCACAATGTTGCTTTTCCGGAGAACCGAGAGCTGCTGAGACAACGTGGTCTGCTCGACGTTCAGACGGGCGCTGAGTTCGTTGACCCCAACCTCGCCGCCGCGCAATGAGTCCAAGACCCGCACCCGCAAAGGATGTGACAGGGCTTTGAAGAACTCAGCCGTAAAGTGCGAAAGTTCCGGCATATATAGCTATAAATCTTTGCATATATCGATCTTTACGTCAATCGAGCAGCCCTGAAAGGCATTTTCTTTATGGCGGTGCCCCACGTTCGCCCGTCGGGGTCCCCGGCGAGCACCGCTCGCTGGGGTGATTGGGGCTAACGTGGGGTAGTTCCTTCGGGTGTCATCCCCCGCAATTCGCACCGAATGGGGCTCGGCAAAAAAGAACTGTGTTGCCGCTGCTGCGCGCGGTTAGACCAATTCGAACCTCAGCTCTCCCAGCTTTTCCAGGCTGCAGGCAAGCTTGTCCCCGGCTTTCAGCCAGACCTGCTTGTCCTTGGGCTTCCCCAGGATCACGCCTTCCGGAGTGCCGGTAAAAATAATGTCGCCGGGCCTGAGCGTAACGTAGCGTGAGATGTAGCTGACGAGCTGGCGCGAGCCATAGATCATATCGCTGGTGTTGGACGACTGGCGCGTCTCGCCATTCACGCGACATTCGATCTTAAGGTTGTCGGGATCTACCTGATCGGCGGTAACAAAGTATGGGCCCAGGGGGGCAAATTCGTTGAGCGTCTTTCCCAGCATAAGGCAGACTTCTAACTGCAAGTCTCTCGCCGAGAAGTCGTTGCCGGTGCAATAGCCGGCGACGTACGAGAGCGCATCGGTCTCGCTGACGTTCCTCGCCTCTTTGCCCATCACGATCACCAGTTCGACTTCATAATCGAACTTGGTGGCTACCTCGACCGGAAGCTTGATCGTGCCCTGGTGACGGTTCAGCGCGCAATTGTACTTGTTAAAGAGCACGGGGCGCTTCTGAATCGGCATGTTTACTTCCTTGGCATGCTTCCGATAGTTGATCCCGACGCCGATGATCTTTTCCGGCTGGACCACCACCGGTCCGTACTCGATAGCTTCTTCTTTAAGGAAAACAGACGCGGCCGCATTGGACTTCAGTGCGGCATCGACCAGCGCGTTCAGCCTCGGGCCATCCTCGTTTTGCAGCAGCTCGTCCATAGTGGCCGGAGCGCCCATCTTCAACTTGCCGGCTGCCTCCTTCACGTCCAGAATGCCCTTGTTGGTCTTTACGCCGAGCCGATATTCCCCGCTACGCCGCATGGTCAGCAACGTCAAGCCGCGCGCCATGCCTCGCTTATAGTTGGCGGCAGGCTTCACTTCCGCCTGTGCCGCACCCACTCCACCGCTGGCTGCGATGGCGGCAACGCCCGTCAGTCTCAGGAACTCTCTGCGATTCTGCATCACCCAAGCCTCCTTTTACCCCGCTCTGCCTGCGCAATTGCGGCAGCACCGGGTTCTTTCAACGTTCCAACAGGTACCGACGCAGACGGAAGCGTTGAAAGCGCTGCCATTGTTACCAAATTATCCGGGGCAGCACAACAGGAACTTGTATTTCGGGGTAGGTATGTGCCTCGACGGAGTACGGCGGTAGATGCAATCCGGGTTCAACGGGGGTTGGCCGCCGCCAAAATCAAAGGGCCCGCGCCGATTGCGCAGGCCCTTCTAAAACCAAGCTACTGGACCAGAGTTCCTGAACCAGGTCTATTGAACCAGGGCAATCCGGTTCAGCTCCCGCTGGATCGCCTCGACCGGCCAGCCCGCTACGCCAAACCGGCGGACTGCTTCGCGGGCATCGTCGCTGGAGACTCCGTATCCCCTGCCCATGAGGAATAGCTGGAGCACTTCCGCCGCGGCGCGCAGATCAAGTACCTCTTGCAGCATACTGTTCCGCAGTCCAGCCACCTCTGGCGTCGAAAACTTGCAGCTCTCCGTCAGGTTCTCCCGCATACCTCACCTCCGACCTACTCTGCTATATCGGTTAGACTCGCGATCACCCAAGGACGTTGCACGCATTTTTTTCACCGAAGGTACTTCCCTGCACTCCTCGGGGCACTTGCAACCTTCACATGCGGCAGGCGTTACCAGGAGATAACTCTCTTCTAACCGGTGCGCCTTACTCACCCTTGCTACATTAATAAACCCAGCCACAGTCTGATGGTTGCGGCCATCTTACGGCAGCGGCGCCACGCTATGGGTTGATACACTAGATGCGGAGCACACTTTCAGGGATAGGTGCGAAGCCATGCCAGCCACCGTTCTGGACGGAAACAGAATTGCCGCTGCCATTAAGGCGGAGGTCGCGGAACAAGTGAAGGACCTGAGCCTGCGCGGCCTCAGACCGGGCCTCGCCGCCGTTCTGGTGGGCCACAATCCGGCTTCGGAGATCTACGTGCGCAACAAGGTGAGAACCTGCGAAGCGCTTGGATTGTTCAGTGAGCAAATAACGCCTTCGGAAGACATCACTACCGAGGAGATGTTGGCCCTGATCGCCGGGCTCAACGCCCGCGACGATATCGATGGCATCCTCGTGCAACTTCCCTTGCCCAAGCAGGTGGACTCCAAGCGTGTGTTGCTGGCGGTCGATCCCGCCAAAGATGTGGATGGCTTTCATCCGCTCAACGTGGGCTATCTTTCGACCGGGCGTCCCGGACTGGTGCCATGCACTCCCTCCGGAGTCATCGAGATCCTCCGCCGGTCGCAGATTCCCATCGAGGGACAGGAAGCGGTCGTGGTTGGCCGCAGCGACATCGTTGGCAAACCCGTGGCGATGCTGCTCACCAACGCCAACGCAACCGTTACCATCTGCCATTCGCGCACCCGCGATCTGCCCGGGGTATGCCGCCGCGCCGACATCCTGATTGCCGCCATCGGAAAAACCGGCATGATCACGCCCGAGTTCGTCAAGCCGGGCGCTACCGTCATTGATGTCGGCATTAATCGCATCACCGATCGCGCCGAGTTCGACAAGTATTTTGCCGGCAATGCCACGCGGGAGGCGGACTTTGCGGCCAAGGGCTCGACCCTTGTCGGCGACGTACATCCCAAGGTCGCCGAGGTAGCCGGTGCGCTGACCCCTGTACCCGGCGGTGTTGGTCCGCTCACGATTGCCATGCTGATGGTGAACACGGTGAAAGCCGCCGCAATGCGCCGAGGCACTGGTCACGCGAAGCTAAGTGGTTTTAAATGAAGATGATAGTTGTGTTGCAGCAGAGCCATTTTCAGCCGCGCCGGAGAAATATCGTGCAAGCGGATGAACCCAAATGTCTTACGAGGCTTTTCGTGCATTCTTTGCCAGCAAAAAACGATGTTTTTGCGCACAAAATTTTGCGTTGTTATGTCCGATAATGCGCAAACATGTTGAGGCGTGAGACGTTTGTACCAAAATTAAATTCGACGCGTGTTACCAAATGCTAAACGACAACTTTGTTTACTTGATCCTAAACAAAGTCACGAGAATGCAGTAACCCTGATCAGGAAGAATATTTATTCTGCAAATACTATTCGAAGGCGCTGTGGAGACCGGCACATGTTGCGCGTAGGACTTACCGGCGGTGTCGCCTGCGGCAAAACGACCGTTGCGCAGATGCTGCATGAGCGCGGCGCTTATGTTCTGTTGGCGGATAAGCTGGCGCATGACCTGATGCGGCCGGGCGAGAAGGTCTATGCCTCTGTGGTCGAGCACTTTGGCAGCGGCATTCTGAATGAGGACGGAAGCATTAACCGCCCGAAGCTGGCGGAGTTGGCCTTCGCCGGGCGCATCCAGGAACTGAACGCCATTGTGCATCCGGCGGTTCTGCAGGCTGAAGACCGCTGGATGGACGAAGCAGGGCGTCGCGATCCGCGGGCGATCACCGTCTGCGAGGCGGCGCTGCTCTACGAAGCCGGCGGGCACGAGCGCTTTGATCGCATTATCGTCGTGACCTGCCCGTTGGAAAGCAAGATACGGCGCTTCGCACAACGAGTGGGCATCACGTTCGAAGCCGCCCGTGCCGATGTCGAGCGGCGTATGCACGCTCAGTGGCCCGATGAGGCAAAAGCGGCACGCGCCGACTACGTCATCGAGAATTCAGGGCCTCTGGAAGACACCGCACAGCAGGTCGAAAAGGTGTGGCAACAACTGTGCGAAGCCGAGCGGCGGGGCCGGTGATCACCGTCGGGCTATCTTTAATCGTTTGTCAGAAATCTATAACCTTATTGCAAAAAATATGAACCTGCTACGACCGATCGCTGTTGGTGTTCTGCTGGCAGCCGCTTTTCTTTACTACACTTCGCATCATCCCGGCGCCGTCCCCTTCACCGGCAATCGCGAACCGGCGCAGATTACGCAAGCAGCCGGAGCCCCGGCGCTCGACCCCGAGGAGCAGAACAATGTAGAAATCTACAAGCGTGTCTCGCCCTCGGTGGTGAACGTCACGTCCACGCAGATGGCTTTTGATTTCTTCTATGGACCTGTGCCGCAGGAGGGTGCGGGTTCCGGCTTCATCATCGACAAGGAAGGCCACATCCTCACCAACTACCACGTAGTGGCCAACGCAAACCGGCTTGAGGTGACGCTGGCGAACAAGAAGAAATACAAGGCAGAGGTGATCGGCCTGGACCGCGCGCACGATATGGCGGTCATTCAGATAAAGGCGCCCAGCCTGGAGTCGGTGGTGCTCGGCGATTCGCGCGGATTGCAGGTCGGGCAGAAAGTGTTTGCCATCGGCAACCCCTTCGGCATCTTTGCCGGAACCATGACGCGCGGCATCGTCAGCTCCATTCGTTCGGTGCAGACCCCCGACGGAGCGTTCATCGATGAAGCGATCCAGACCGACGCGGCGATCAATCCCGGCAATTCCGGAGGGCCTCTGCTGAATTCGAAGGGGCAGGTCATCGGCATCAACACGATGATTGCTTCGCAGGTGGGGCAAAGCGCCGGCATCGGCTTCGCCATCCCGATCAATGCCGCCAAGGCCGTTATCAATGACCTGGTGCAATACGGGCGCGTGCGCCGGCCTTCGCTTGGCATTGCGTCACTGCCCATCGGCCCCGAACTGGCGCAGGAAATCGGTCTCGCGGCCGACTACGGCGCGCTCATCATCTCCGTCGTTCCCGGAGCCGCTGCCGAGCGTGCCGGGCTTCGCGGTGGAAATCGTCGGGCATACCTTGGCAATACGCCTATCATGCTGGGCGGTGATTTGATCGTCGCCATTGATGGCCAACCCATCGCGGACCAGCATGATCTTGCCCACGCGATGAACAGCCACAAAACGGGAGACACTGTCACCGTCACGATTTTCCGCGGCAAGACGAAAATGGACGTGAAGGTTACGTTGCAGGAAGCGCGTGCCGGCCGCAGCCAGGGAGTATAGCGTAGTGTCACATAAGTTCGCGCAATAACGTTTGAGGTGTCATTCTGAGCGAAGCGAAGAATCCCAGCGCGGCGCGGGCTGGGGCGGTTTTCATGGGATGTTTCGCTACGCTCAACATGACACTCCGAGGAAAGTTAGTTATGGCAGGTATTTCCGGGACACCACACTAGTATTACTACGTTAAGTATTAAGGAGAGCGAGGTCGCTCGATATTGCACCCACAGTAGACGCAGAAGCCGGTCCAGGTAATAAGCAGGTACTGAATCTCACGACGCGTCCGCGGCAG
>JBEKBO010000052.1:0-28345 GCA_050015355.1 Candidatus Korobacteraceae bacterium
TGGGAGCGGACCCGGGTTTTCCAGATGTTGGCGCAGATGCTGGAGGCCTATCGAGCGTACTTTCATGCAGTGGCGGAAGCACACTTGCAATGCAAGCCGCAGAATGAGACCGAGTTGAATCGCGTGCGTTTGGCGGCACGGCTGGCACGGTCGAACATGGAAGCTTCCGCGGACCGGCTACGGGCGGAGCCAGGTGCCCACCCAGAGCAGATAAGTCTGCTGACGGCAATGCTCGTAAATTCCCATCGTTTTGTGCGCGCAACGATGGCATTGGAGGTGGTGCCCGTTGGAGCCGAGCCTGTGCACGAGGAGTTTTTAATCTTCGCGCGCGATGTGGAAAAGACCCTCGAACAGCTGGCCACGGCGCTGCGGGGAGTGAAGGTTGTTGCCCGGCACCTGCCCGATCTTCGCGAGGATCATCATCGCTTAGTGGATTCGGCAGACTCCGAGATGATTCGCTATGCGCTGGTGAATGAGGAAACAGATCGTATGACGAACAGTTTGAATACCTTGCGTGAACAGGTGCTGCAGTGGGAGAGATTGTAATAATCCTGGAATGACGCACACCCAACGACGCCGTGAGGAGCATGCTACACCAGAGCTGCGACTCAGTACCTAGCGCAATGTTCATAGGCGCATTAGTAGGCCTTAACCTGTTTTTTGGGCGCTGGCAATCAAAAACACTTCGTTTCGTAGCAGCTATTCAAGCCAGAACGTGCATTGCAAACTCAGGCGGTTAGCCCGCCCGCCTGCGCCACGTTTTCGTAGCGAGAAGCCCAGCACGCTCGGGGGAAATCAGGGTAATCGGCGCTTATCTGTCAACGTATCTGTCAACGCCATCACGCGGGCACTCGTTCGGATTACCATCCGGGCGCTGGTCACGCACACAGTGCTAGATCCAATCCAGCCGCCATGTACCTCACCGTGGCTGTTTTCGGCAGCAGTTCACGGACAGAACACGGACAGTTCAATCACACGGCGCAGTCCAAAATGGTGCGGCATCGCTCCGCCTTTCGTTCGCAGATGCAGCCTTGGTCTTGCAAAAACCGCTCACGAACACAGTTCACCCGATTAAAACATTTCTCATTTACCACGCAAGAGTCTGCACTACCGACCTTCACTTCGGCTTCCAATGCTCACGCGTGGCAACCAGTATAGTAGCGACGACGCTACTGGATTACTTCGTAAGCCATATAGGGTAAAGGCGTTCCCCACTGGTGGTGAGGGAACGAGGGATGATCCCGTTTACTGAATTAGCAACTATCAGTTCCGGCGATAAAAGTGCTACTGTACCAAGCTGGGAAACTTGTCGCGATCTTCCGCTCAGTAGTACGATCCAAAGCGGCCGGTAATATGCTGGAAGAACAATATGTCTAAGCAAGAAGGCACCGTCCCAGTCCGTGCGGAGCGGCGTCGGTGGTCGAGACTAACAGTCGCAATTCCGATGTTTGTGCGGGGCACAGACCAGCACGGTAAGCCATTTGTGGATTTTGCTACTGCGCTTAACATCAGTGCTGGGGGAGCCTTGCTGGTTTTGAAGCGCCGTCTGCAGACGGAAGTGCAGGTTTCCCTGGAAATCCCTGTCGGTCTCCTTCCACAAACACTGGTGACGAAAGTGGTGCAGCAAATTCAAGCACGGACGCTGCGAGTCGAGCCCGCCGAGAAGGCTTTTGTGGTCGGCGTCCAGTTTGTCAATCCGTTGCCGGCCTAATCGCGCGCTGCTTCAGTTTCTTCTCAATGAGGCTTACCAAAGCTGGAACATCGGCTGGTTTGATCAGGTAATCATCTACTTGGTTCCGGAGTGCCTCCAAAGCAGTTTCAAAACCAGGAAATCCGGTCAGGATAAGAGTCACACAATTCGGCTGCATACTGCGCATGGCGCTGACCACAATAAAGCCGTCTGCCGGATGGTCGAAGTTCAAGTCCGAAATTAGAACATCAAATTGAGCAGACGCGATTCCGTCCAGTGCTTCATGCATGGTGCCAACCGCCGTCACGCTAAAGCCGTGCTGCCGTAATACCTCAGGCAACGTTAGACGGATACCCGGATCGTCATCGACAAACAAGACTCGTGTAGGTTTCATCTTTCAGCCCTGAATCACTGGAATTGTACCGCTCGTGAGCAAGTTTTGTAAGTGACGACAGCAAGCACGTTGGATGGTTCGACCCAACGTGCCGCCGCAACTCTGCGCCGCACACAGCTTTACGTGTCACTATCAGCTAACCGCCCGCGCCGGCCAGTGGCTCAAGGATGTTCGCACGTTCCACGTCCAATCATGGCTGGATTGGATGGCGAAGCCCGGCACGCTCGGCCGCACGCAGAACCGTGCCCGGGCCTACACCCAAGTCTGCCGCGATGCGATTCCAACCCCAGCCTTCGCCGCGGAGGTTAGCAAGTCGCTTCATGTCCAGCGATGCTCGAGGCCGCCCAATGCGCTTGCCCTTGGCGCGAGCATTGGCGAGTCCACACTTCACTCTTTCCTTTGTCAGCGACAATTCGAACTCCGCCATGGCGCCGATTACGGCGAACATCAGTCGGCCCGACGGGGTGCTGAGGTCGAGGTTATCCCGCAAGCTTACGAACGCGACGCCGTAGGCGCCGAGGTCCGCAAGCGCATTCACGAGATGCTTGAGAGAGCGCCCGAAGCGATCGATCTTCCAGACCAGGATTGCGTCAAATCGGCGCTGGTGGGCGTCGGCCATTAGTCGATTGAGTTCTGGGCGAGACTCCTTGGAGCCGGAGACGCCGTTATCGGTATATTCGCCAACCACTTGCCAGCCCCGGCGGTCTGCATATTCGCGCAGCTCGCGCAACTGCATTTCGGGGTCTTGATGGCCATTGGAGGTGCTCACCCGGGCATACAGCGCCACGCGGGAGATGGGATGCTCTTGAGACAGAGCCGATGGAATGCTGCCGTGTCTTCTGGTCATTGCAAATCTCCTATGTTCCTCTGGTAGCCAGTGTTCGCGCCGAGTTGAGCGCGGCAAAAATAAGGGGGCGATTTTCTCGCCCCCGCTCTTTCTTCATAATTTCCAGTTCCGCACAAAGTCGAGAGTGCTGCGCACCGGTGCCGTGGTAGCTGAAGCGCGCGGCGGCTCGTTCACCGCAACCGCTTGCGGAAATTGAATCACGGTGAGAGCGGGCGCGTGATTGCCATTCAGCGCGGCCGCGGTATCGCGACGGGCCTGCATGCGGATGTGCGAATACTTCTCTTTGACGTTTGACCCCAGGCGATGCCCGGCCATCTCTTCGACGACGCGCTCTGAGATTTCTGGGTTTTCGAGCATCTTGGTAATCGCATTGTGTCGCAAATCGTAGCTGCGCATGCGAGCCAGGCGCGGATACTTCTTTGCAGCTTCGGTTTTGAGTGAGCCCCAGGCTTTCTTCCAGCTATACATAGGTCGTGACGGATCGGGCTTGGCCCCTACCTTGTCGGCGCGGTGCGGCAACAAGTAATGCTCGGGAGCAGAGGCACCCATTTCGCGCGCACGCTCAAGCAGCTTTTCGACTGCCCAGGCTGCATCATCGTTCAACGGGACATCCCGCTCGCGAAAGCGATTCTTCAGGCACACCCGAATGCGTATAAGGCGACGGGGCAGGTCGATATCCATGAGGCGAAGGCCTTTGATTTCGCCCGGCCCGCAGGTCGTCGCGTTCGAAATCAAGCTGGCGCAATAAGCAACAAGCCAATGCCCCGGCTTAGACTGTGCAACCGTGAACAGATGGCGCTCTTCCTCTGGTTCGAGGGCGATCCCGCAGGACCGGGGTAGCGGTAACGGATCATAGCCTCTCTTCATGGGCTCCCAGAGGTTCACGCGGTCCAGGATCTGAGACACAGTGTTAAGTTCGTGATTGATCCGCGAAGGGCCCGCGCTTCGCGATCGTTGGTAAGCGCTGAAATGCTCAATGCGAATCTCGTTAAGGCGCATATTGCCGAAGGCCGGCATTAGGGCCCTGAAACAGGCGCGATAGCTCCTGACGGACCCGGGAGCGATATTGCGCGGCGCAAGCCACGCTTCACAGGCAGTTGAAAACAGCTCATCAGGCTGATACATGCGATTCCTCCAGTTCGGCCGTGACGGTGGGCTTGCTGCCGTGCGGGTGTGCGTGTGCATAAGCGTTCAGCATGTGACCTACGGAAACGCGCGTGTAACGCTCGGTCGTCGAAAGGTGCACGTGTCCGAGCAGGCGGGAGATTGCAACGATAGATGCGCCGCCGTCTAGCAGATGCGTTGCAAATGCATGCCGGAAGGCGTGAGGATGGCGCTCTGGTAGCCCTTTGCTGTGGGCGACGTGTTTGACAATCCGCACGACGCTGCGCGTTGTCAGCCGTTTTGTCTGTCGGTTCTGGAATCCAAACAAGAGCGCTTCAGTGCTTCTTTTCTGCTTGGCGAGTAGCGCGGTTCTTACCGGCAAATATGCCCGCAGCGCGGCTTGAGCGTATTCTCCGAAGATGACGAACCGTTCCTTTTTTCCTTTGCCGCGGACCAGGATAACGTCATCACCGCAGAAATCATTAAGGTTGATGCCAACGAGTTCCTGCACTCTGACGCCAGTACCATAGAGCAACTCTAAGATAAGCCGATCACGCTCCGGAAATGGCCCCGCGACATCACCTTCGAGCAACGCTGACAATTCTCCTTGGCTCGGAATCTCCGGCAGCTCTTGTGCGCACTTGGCAGCCCTAAGGGACGCGAACGGGTTCTGTTTAATTGCACTTTCTTCTACGAGAAACCCCAGCAACGATTTAAGGCAGGCTCGCTTGCGCTGCGTCGTGCGGGGTGTCGCGCCTTGCTCGTGCAAATGCGAGAGGTACGTTCGGACCATGCTCCTGTCAACCTGCTCAGGAGTAATCTCGGCGCCAGCGAATTGCAGGAATGTATCCAGGTCCGCCTGGTACGCACGTACCGTGTTAGGACTACAGTTGCGCGCCTGCAGTGAAACAATGAACCGCTCAATGTTTTTCTTCATGACGGATCCTTCCTCTGGGATGTGTCGCGTAATAGATCGCCCTCAGTGAATCGAGGTCTGTAGTTAGATAGACCTGCGTCGTGTCAATACTCGAGTGGCCCAATATAGTCTGAATGTCGCGCAGATCGGCTCCGCCCTTTAATAGAGCCGTCGCCATCGAATGCCGCAACCAATGAGGGGAAACCTTCTTGCCAAGCATGCTCTGCACTCGGCGGCTAACAATCTGGAATAGGCGTTCTCGGGTAAGTTGCAGATTGGAGTAGCGGCCCACAAAAACGAAACGGGAGATTCCGCCCCTCAGCAATCGCGGGCGGGAGCATTCGAGGTAAGCCTCCAGCGCAGTCATGGCCGGCGGGCTCAGCGGGGCAACGCGGTCCTTTTTCCCCTTCCCGCAGCGCACCCACAGGAACCCACGGGTGAGCTCGATTTGATCCAATTTGAGGTTGACAAGTTCTGAGACTCTGAGCCCTGATCCGAATGCGGTTAAAAACAAGGCCTTGTCCCTGAGATCCATGGGTGAATCACCGAACGATGCGACAACCGAGTTGATTTCTTCCGTTGAGAGCGAGTGGGGCATCACCTTCCAGGTTTTAGGCATAGGTATGCCCCGCGTCGGGTCCGCAGTTGTTACGCCCTCAGCGAGAAGAAACTGATAGAACCCTCGCAAACAGGAGAGAGTGCGCGCGAGGGTTCGCGGACTAAGCCCCGCGGTCAGGCGTGCAGCAATGAAGGTTCGAATGTCATCGGGGCCGATGGATGTCAGCGACTTGTTTAGTGTTTGCTGAAACTGCTGCAGATCGCGTCCATAAGTCTCCAGGGTGCTTTGCGAGAGATCGCGCTCCGTGCGCAGCGAAGTTAAGAAATTGTCGGCCCATGCGTCGCCTTGAGGGAGAGCGGGTGTCTTAGTCATTGCGCACCCCCGGAGCCTCGAGGGCTTGCACGCCCTGGCGCACGCTCCAAAAAGGCAGTGGGCGCGTAGTGCCGCCGAAACCAAGCAGTTCGGCATCGCAGAGGGATCGACACAAGGGGCAACGGCGTTGCGTCGCAGCTTCCGCAAGCGCCATTCTGATTTCGCCATGCTTTGCGCAGCGCAACCGCACGAAGTAACAGCGTTTCAAGTGGTGAATTACAAGAATTTCGTCGAGTGGATTACGGGTTCCGGCTGGCGTGCGTGATGGGGTAAACTCCGTATTAGCCATGTTGCCTCCTTATCAGGCGATGTGGTTAGCGTCGCGTTGGTGTTTGCCCACCAGCGCGGCGCGCTACGTAATGCAACCTTTTTAAATCTGCCCCGATTCCTTGTCAAGCTAAAAATCACCTTATCCGCTTTTTATGCTTGCTTCACCGTGGCGCACGGAATAAGATACACAGCATGAACCCACAGGGCAAGAAACAGAAACGAAAGAGAAGCATCGTCGGGGCTAGAGATGTATCCCTAGCTATGTCCGCACTCGGCCGGATTGGGGGATTGGCACGGTCGCAAAAGATGACACCCGAGGAACGCCGTGCGAGCGCCCTCAAGGCATCCAGGGCGGCTGCCGCGGCGCGCCGCAAGAAGGCCAAGGCGAAGTAGGCTAAGAATCCGGATAGCCGCAGCTAGCTACCGCAGGCGAACGGGCCGGTTCTTCCCGCCGGCCCTTCCGGGTGCACACGAATGGGAAGCCACGGGGAAGGTGGCATGACAAGCACACCGGCAAAAGGACAAGCGACAGACGCTCAGCCTCGAAAGAGTGATGCGTTTTCCCGTTGCCGCGATAAATGGCTCGAGGGAACAATTCGTCCCTGGACTCGCGATGCCATGAAGCGTCACCTGGAGGTTGCGTTCAACTCGGGTGCAGGGGCACCACAAGCATGGCCTTGGGCGCAGCACAGGGTAGCCACTATCATGCTGGACGCCCTCGCACCCCACCAACTCAGCTATCGGTCAGACGGCTCACCAGAAGAAGCTGATTTTGCGAGCAGTTCGGACGCAGAAGCGAACAACCAATGGTATCGCGAACTGGTCAGGCGATGGCTGCACCCAATGGGCATTACTAAAGCCGCAGGCGATGAATGTCCAGGAAAGAGGCCGGGCGAAGGCACCCGCGAGTATGCGGCTCGCACCCGCCAGTTCTGGCGAGAAAAACGGGAGCTCGATAACAAGGCCGAACAAATCGCCAGCACCACGCCGCAGCAGGCGCATGTTCCGAACCCAGAATGGTTGTCTGAGGACGAAGCACTGCAAATCTGGACGGTTCTTGCCAGAAGGTTTGCTCAGGCAGTGGAGGATGGAATTGGTGATGCGAAGGGGCGCCTATCCGAATTGTCCAGAGGCAGAAACAAACGCCATATTGTTAGCCTTGATACGTGCGGGCGAGACCTGCACCACCCACTTCTCACAGATCTACGAACGTCTACCGACCTCAGCAGTGCGGAGTGTTATCGCGAGATTCAGCAGGAAGCCCAGCCTAGCGCGCCAGCTAAGCCAAAGAAAGCAGAGAAGCCCCCTCGCAGTGAGTTTGATGAGAGGCGTGATGCAATCATCTTTACCGCAATAAAGTCGGGGCTCAAAGGGAGGGATTATTGTCGTTTTTTGGATTCCCACCACTGCGCCCCGTGCCCTGGCTGGGAGAGAAAGTACGGATGGCCAGAGACGTATCTTTCCGCCTACGCCAGTTCCAAGTGGACTCGCCGGATCACCCTAGAGAAAAACCGAGCCAAGCGCAGAATGGATAAATTGAGCCCCGGTGAACTAAAAAGAATACTCGGACACCTTCCTCAAAAGTCGCTTTAGTCTCTCTGAGCGACTTTTTAGACCAACAATCAGCGTAACGCGTAATAGCTCTTAACTCCGCATAAACACTGCTCGAATCGCTAGTCTCCAACTCTCCATAGCCGATCTTCGTTGACGCGCATTATTAGCATTCATATTCTGTGCTCATCATGTAGTGCTGAGCACCGCTCAGGATAATCAAACGAGCCAACAAGCGAAAAAGGAGGCGAAATGCCTACCACGATTCGCAGGTGTTTCCCGGTGTTTGGGAAGCTCCAACATAGAAGCGGCGCGCCTCTCGGATGGATCAGTGAGGACCGAGCGGAATGGATGGTGACAATCGGCGCTGCCAGGTTCTTTCGGCACCACGAGTTGCGCGGCGCGTTGGAACTAACAAATCACAAGCTGTTCAACATACAAATCAAGCACGGTGGTTACACTGTCGGGCCGCTGGGCCATTAACACAGCACTCAGCGCGCGGGGCCAATTCACAGCAACAGAGCACTTAGGAGTAGGAGGAGCATGATGTCTACATGTATCGATGATCTGAGCGCCATTGACGCCGCTCGTCGCCTGGGAATTGATCTCAACCGCCTGTACGTCTTGCTGCGGCTTGGCAGAATCGGCGGTCAGAAGGTCAACGGTGAATGGCGGGTGCAGGCCAGTGCGGTAGAACAACGCCTGCAGGTGCGTCAAAGGGCTGCCACTGTGTAACAGGGACCGGGTCGGTTCTTCAAGGTCGCCACGCCGCGACCTTTTTCTTTTGGCAAAAAACATAGCGCACCGGATCAGGATGCGCTGGAAGGGAAACCTCTAATTGACGAACAAATCATATCCCGAACCTCAGCAGACTGCAACAGAGTCGCTCGGTCTCTGCGGGCGCCGTATCCTCCAACTACTCCTGCGACACAAGTTCAACTGGGTGGGAACCGCCCGTCTTGCCCGAATTTCCCTGAAATATCGGGCTTACTTGAAAGAGTTCCGCGCTAAGGGATACGTCATTGAGAGCAAAAACATCCTCGTCAACGGCCAGGTCCGTTCGTTTTTCCAGTTGACTCGTTCACCCAACGACCCGGTGTCGGCAAGTCCCGACGTAGCTGGGGGTGTGCGGTGAGGCCAGAGCGCGACCTTCCAACATACCAGGCAAGCACAAGGCCAAAGCGCACGAGTCTAGAGCGGCGCCCGACGCAGGAAGAAAGAATCTTGAACCTTTTGGTCGAGGCGTACCCGCGTTGGGTTGAATTGCCCGAGATTCTACGCTTGGGTATCTCCCAATACAGCGCACGGATTTGGACACTCAGGCACGAGCGCGGCTATGACATTGAAAACGAGGTGGTCATCCTGCCTGATAAACGCAGGGGCGGCCGGTTCCGTCTAACCTCGCTTGCCCCGGAGAGCAAATAATGCCTGCGACTGCCACACCTACCGCAGCAGCGCCGGCAGAGCGGCCCGTTGTCTTCGCTGTGCGCGATCTGCCGATAGAGGCGTTCGGTGGAGAGCACGGCCGGCAGACTCGCAAGTTTGTGCTGCTGGCGCTGGCCACACACGCCAATTCTGACGGAACACGCTGCTATCCAAGTACCGCTACCCTTGCACGAGAATGCGGACTTGCGTCCGTGGAACGCAAATGGTGATTGCGTGGCTGCGGGACGCCGGCCTTCTCAGGGTTGGCCTTCAGATGGGTCCGCACAAGACAAACTCTTACACGATCGTAATTCCCGAAGGGGTGAACGCCAGCGTTCAGGATGAACACCAGCGTTCAGGGGTGAACGGAGATATTGAAGGGGTGAACTCTACAGTTCACCGGGGGGGGTGAACGGAGCGCCGATAGGGGTGAACGCCAGCGTTCATACAACCTACCAAGACCTACCAATGACCTACCAGAGACACCTACCAGGGCGCGCAAAGGCGGCGCGCACGCTCCTCAGAATCGAGGCACGGCCCTTCCGATTGATTTTGCAGTTACAGAAGAACACCGCACGTTCTGTTCTGCTCAAGGATTGCCGTCGCCAGATAAAGAAATCGAAAAGTTTCGCGATTACTGGAATGCACTGCCGGGAGCAAGGGGCCGGAAATCGGACTGGAATGCAACATTCCGTAACTGGCTACGTAAAGCAGCCGAATACCGTGGCAACGGCCACGGTGCAAAGCGAACGGTACGGCGGGACATAAGCAAGGCTGATTACTCCAAAGGGTGTGAGCTTGCGGCGGCAAGCGGGGTTGGTGGATTTTGAGGTGGGTTTTGAGCGAGATAAAAACATGCACGAAGACGTGCCCGAAGCATGGCGAGTATGAGGCGCGGACTTGCTGGATTGAAAGACGCAGCCTTGTGCCCCTGGAGAGCTGGACCGGCTGTCCTGCCTGTATCGAGGAAGAGAACCGAGAGTGCGAGGCCGAAGAAAAAAGGGCCCGCATTGCTGAGTTGCTAGAGGTCGCGGATATTCCGGCGCGCTTTGCCAGCAAGTCCTTTGGAGATTTTCACGCCGCGACTAAGCAGCAAAAGGCGATTCTGCGCGTCGCCGAGAGCTACGCCGCGGAATTTGAAGCGAACCTAAAAGCGTGTCGCTGCCTTGTTTTTCTAGGTGGCGTGGGAACCGGGAAAACGCATCTCGGCTGCGCTATCGCCCAGGCCGTTGTCGGGTTGGATCACGAGGCGCGATACACTACGGCGCTCGATTTTATTCGCGCGGTTCGCCAAACCTGGCACCGCGGAGCGGCCCACGATGAGGCGCACATTCTCAAGGGATATTGCAGGCCCGATTTACTGATTGTCGATGAAATCGGAGTTTCTTTTGGGAGTGACTCAGAGCTCACACAGTTAACCGATTTGCTGGACATGAGATATCGCGAGCTGCGGCCATCCATTGTCATTTCGAACTGTGACGTTGAGGGTCTAAAGCGGTTCCTGGGCGAACGCGTCATAGACCGCCTTCGTGAGAATGGCGGCCAAGTGTGCGTCTTTGATTGGGGGAGTTTTCGCTCGAGGGCCCCCGCGGTTCTCACCGTCCCGGGCCGTTCTGGAACAGTCGAAGCAGCGAAGGGAGAGAAGGTCCAATGAACGCGATTGAGACGCTTTTCCCGATCGGCAGCAAGGTATTGCTGCGATATAGCGGCTCAAGCGAAATTGGGCAGGTTGTCGGCCATGAACCCGGTCGCGTGCTTGTGCACTGGCCCCTATGGGCTCGCACTGGGTGCTATATGACGTCATCTCTGATGCTCGCAGAGGTCGAGGGAACGGCGGGGCAAGAGGCCGCTACGAAACCCAGGCACCAGCGACCCCTGTAAGCGATTGAGTCCGGGAGGGCGGATCGGGCAGAAACAGCAGCTACGAAAGCAATGTTTTCAGAGCGGTAAAGAGAAACAGCGAACACAATGGCAAGCCTCGGACAAAACGTGATGATAGACGCCCCGGAACGGCGTACTATTCTCGCCGAGGCAGAATCCGGCAAGCCCTTTCCTGTGGAGGATTACGGGAAAATGGCTCGCCGACGTTATCAACAGGGCACTCTGAAGCTGATTGGCAAGCGCCTGAAGAAATGGCAGGCGCGCTGGCGCGAGGACGTGGTAACGCCCGATGGCCAGATCAAGCGCGTGCGGAAGAATGAGATCCTCGGCACGCTGAAGGAATATCCCACACGGCGGCTGGCGGAACGGGAGTTGGAACGCCGTTTGTCGCCGATCAACAGGCTCGACTACCGGCCGAAGCGCAGTTCCACGTTTGCTGAGTTCGCGGAGTTGTGGCAGACACGGGTAGCCAGCCAGTACAAACCCAGTATGCGGGCGACCGTGAAATCACATCTGAAGACGCATTTGGTTCCCAAACTCGGGGGCAGACTCGTCGGCGCCATTGATGCGTTTGAGATTCAGGATTTCGTTTCCAGCATCCGTGTCCGAACGAGCAAGAAGGCAAAGGCGGTGCTGCCCCCGAGCGGTAAGACAGTGAAGAACCTTGTCTCTACGCTCAGCCTGATGCACGCCTCGGCGGTTGCCTGGAATCTCACTGACCGGGATTGGTTCACCGGTTTGGTTCTACCGGAATGGATCAAGCCCGAAGCACGTCATTTCACACTGGAGGAAGCACGCCGTGTAATCACTTCAGCAGAGGAACCGTTCAAAAGCTTTTTCTGGACCATCGCGGAAACCGGCATCCGACTGGGCGAGGCCTGCGCGTTGCGGCCCCGTGATTTCCGGTTGGATCTCGGTGTGGTGGTGATTCGCTGGAGCGCATGGCGTTCCGTTCATGTTGACAGCACCAAGGGCAAACGACCCCGCATCTTTGATCTCTCGTCAGACTTGGCCGACCACCTGCGGACCTTCATGGCCGGCAAGGGCTCGGACGAGTTCTTGTTTCAGCGGGAAGATGGGACCGCATGGCAAGGAGATCATGTGGTGCGCGATCACCTGAAGCCGCTGCTGCAACGGCTCGGAATCAACGTGGCTGGCGCCCACGCATTCCGGCATCTCAATGCGTCGCTGATGGATCAGCTCCGGACTCCCGACAAGGTCCGCCAGGAGCGTCTGGGCCACCTTGATTTCAACGACGTAACACTCAACATCTACAGCCACGCCGAATCGCGCGACCACCGCGCCGTAGCTGATCAGCTCGGTAAGATGCTCGCGCCGACGGCACTGGCAGGAATGCCGACAGCCGGCAGGACAATGTAGATAAAACTTTGGACCGTTTTGGACCCAAGTTGCCAGTATGCAGGAACGTAAGCAGTTGAAATCACGGGTAGATAGAGGCCAGCAGGAGAGCGACTGTCGTGGGTTCGAATCCCACCACCACCCCAACTCCCTTCTGATTCTGCGCGGTTAGCCCTGTACAGTCACAGTTTTTTGCCTCCTGAATTGCTGGCGCCACAAGATCGCCCGGTCAGTCGCGGCGTTAAGAAATCCAATCGTGGCAGGACCGTTTTGTCGGTTGCCATTTATCCCCGATCTTTTCCAGCACCAGCGTGGCCCCATGCCCACAGAGGCCGCCGCAAACGAATCGAAAGCGCATCACTGCATAGTGGTGTTCTTTGTCGAACGCAATCTCCGAAATTTCAAGCAGCCCGGAAGCAAATGCGGCGCTGACTGCGTCCTTTACCGGTCTACCTTCCGCCATCGTGCGGCTTGGATCGTTCTTCCGGATCTGGGCGGTCTGCTGATCGGCATCGACCAACCTGTATTTCTTGCTGTCAATCGCCTCAGGAGCAATCGCATGGACGGTACTATTAGTCTCCGCCAGATTTTCCAGCTTGGTTCCGCTCAAACAATCATCCGCGTCTTGGTTGCTCAAATTCAGCGCGATGGTTTGGTTTCCCAGGTTAACGATTCCCCGGGCGCCGTTGTTGTACGTGCTTAGAAAAACGTTATAGATAGCAATCTGTTCGGGCGTCAGGGGGGACTTGTTGACTGTAACTTTGCTGGCATCGGACCCTGCCGCGCAAGACGCCGCGAGCAAGAGCACGAGTCCGCCTAGGATTGTCTTCACTAAGAATCTCCTTTCCGAGCCTGTTTGCAGGGTTACACCACGTTACGGCCGTAGCGCCTCAAGCGATAGAAACAGTGAATTCCAACAATCAGCGGGCCGAGCAGCATCCAGTCCATAAACAGTTGCTCAGGATCGAAGTTGCGGATCGTCATGACCCCATAAGCTACCAGGACCGGAACATCCACCAGAATTCCAGCGCAGCCAAACAGAATCGCAATGCGCTTAAGCCGTGGTCTTCGACACAGCCCGGCTGGCCCCAGCAGCACCCCTGTCCATAGACCCAGAAATCCCATGGTAGTCGCGATCGCAATTGCGATAAACGGGAAGAAAACCCTAAGCACGCTCACGGGATATCTCATAACATCGGAGCGATACGAGACACCGAGCGAGAAAAACCACACTACCGAGGCGAGCGCAAAAACAGTTCCAGGAAGGGCGCCGACAACGGCCTCAATCACCCACAGCACTTGATGGAGCCGGGTCCGGTTCATCGACCTCCTGTTCGACGCTGAAACGCCGTCCAGCCGCGATTGGCAAGTCTTTACACTTCCCTTGGGAAATCAGGCTCGACGGCCATCTCTTGGGGATTGCTGGGAACCGCCTCGTAAACCCGCGCTTCACGGAATATGCGGAACAACTCGCCGTCGATCTCGCCATTTGCGGCCGCGGCGGCCAGAATATCCAGCGCCTGCTCCGGAGTTGCCGCCTTCTTGTAAGGGCGGTCGCACGCTGTAATTCCGTCGTATACGTCGCATATGGCAATCATGCGCGCTTGCAGCGGAATCTCCGCCGCCGCAACCTGGCGCGGGTACCCTTGTCCGTTGAGCTTTTCGTGGTGGGCGCGCGCGATCTGCGGCACGTTGCGCAGGTCTTTTGTCCAGGGAATCTGGCTTAGATAATGATACGTGTGCTCCACGTGGGCCTCGATCTGCCGCCTCTCGTCATCATCCAGCGACCCCTTGCGAATCGACAGCAGACGCACCTCGTCTCTCGTCAGCAACGGCTGGCACTGCCCTTCGGCGTCCTTGTAGGAGTGCGCCGCAATCTGCTCCAACCGCTCGAAGCTTCCTTCCGGCAGCAGGCTCGGAATGTTCGCCTTCTCAATCGTCTCGCGAAAGGACGCAAGCTCGCCGAGTTGCCGCGCGAGCTCCGCATCGAAACGGTCTTGCTCGCGCAGATACGACTCGGGGCCGTGCTGCAGCATGAATCTCAGTCTGTCCCGCAGTAGCTCCGTCTCGGTGGCGCATGCCGCCAGTTGGAAGCGCTGCCGTACCAGTTCCGGTTGCAGCGGATACAGCTTTTGGGCTTTCACCAGGACGTCCTCGCGCACCCCGACTTTGCCAAAATCGTGCAACAACGATGCGTAACGCACTTCGCGCATCTGCTCGGGTGTGAAGTGCAACAAGCCTGCCCGCTCGCATGCCTCGGCGAGTCCCAGTGTGAGGTTTGCCACGCGGAAAGAATGTCCGCAGGTAGTCGGGTCGCGCGTTTCGATCGCGATGACCGATGCGCGCAGGAATCCCTCGAAGAGCCGCTTGATATCTTCTACCAGGCGGTTGTTCTCCAGCGCCACAGCCGCCTGACTGGCGAGCGATGTCGCCAGCTCCCGATGCTGTTGTGTAAAGGCCGTCACCTCCGCATCGACCGCCGCTTGCGTGCTCAGCTTGACTGCCGGGTCACGCTTGCAATTGATGAGCTGAACCAGACCCAGCATCTCGTCTTTCTGATTGCGCAGCGGCACCGCCAGAATTGATTTGGTACGGTATCCCGAGGCTTCATCGAAGTTGCGGTTGATCGAGTACGGCACGCCCCGCGGCAGTTTGTATGCGTCTGTCAGGTTCACTGTCCCGCCGGTCAGCGCGACGTAGCCGGCGATGGACTGGGGATTGATTTCCATCGTGCTTTCGCGGAAGTGGATTGCCACGCTGTCATTCTGCGCCAATACAAAGCGCAGCCGGCGTTCTCCATCCGTATCCTCGACCAGGTACAGCGATCCCGCATCAGCCCGCGTAATTTGCCGCGATTTGGTCAGAATCATCTCGAGCAGCTTATGCGTGTCGTGTTCCGCCGAGAGCGCGGTGCCGATGCGGTTCAATTCGTCGATCTGCCAATCGGCTTCGTCCAAGCGCTGGTCGGAATACTGCCGCATTCCACTGACGCGAATATCGCTGAACGCATTTTCCACCATGCGCTCCACCAGCGGCGGCGGGGTATGCACCGGCAGGTAAGCGTAGACCGCCCTGTCCAGCCCCGCGTCACTGAAGCGCTCATCACTAAGCGCGATGACGCGCAGGCGCTCATCTCCACGCCAACGGGTCCAATGCTCGTGCAGGGTGCGCTCGCAGGAGCTTAGCAGCACCGCACCTTTCTTGTGGTGTGAAGTCCCGCTTCGCCAGGCCGCGCAGGTGAAGTTGAGAATGCCCTTAATCGCCTTGCGCGCCGCCACATCGCCAGAAAAATAAAGCACCACGGGTAGTGGCCGCGGGCGGGTGGCGGTTGTAGTCATAGACTCTCCTTGCGATTGGGAGCATCCTGTTTGGCGAATATAGCGCATTCGCGGCCGAAAACAAACCGCTATCCTCGACGTTGCGGTGAGCACGACCTCTGCCACCGCCGTGATGGCGCCAAGCCGCTCGTGAACTCTGGTTTTCGTTTGCAGATGCGGCTTTTGCACTGACTGAGGTCACTTGAAATCATGGCGCACAGCCGTACCGCCATTCATCGCGAACCGGACTTGGCTTTTCTGCGCTAACTGAGAACGCGATAGATAAAGCTGTCCAAAAACTGCTCACGAGCAGTACAATTCGGCGATTCAGAGCCGAAAAGGAGATTCCGAATGAAACGTCTGGTTACGGTTGCGACCACTTTGCTTGCGCTGGTTATAGCCTTGGCTGGGTCTACACTGGCGCAAAGCTCATCAGTCCCCGAGATTCCGTACCGTTCAGTGCCCGATTTTCTGAAGTTACCGCCGAACATGTATCTCGGCGAGGTTTCCGGAGTCGCCGTCAATTCCAAAGGACATGTCTTTGTATTTCATCGTGGCAACACGTCGGGGCCCGCTTATTCGGCCGCCGGCGCGCAACTGCTGGAGTTTGGCCCTGACGGCAAATTCATCCGCGAAATCGGCCATAACCTCTACGCTTGGTCATTTGCGCATGACGTTAAGGTAGATCGAAATGACAACGTATGGGTTACCGACAAGGGCTCGGACATGATTATCAAGTTTAATCCGGAAGGCCGTGTGGTGATGGTTTTCGGACGCAAGCAGGAAGCATCCGATGAAGGGACCGAGCCGCTTAAGCACCCTAAGCCTCCCTTGCCGCCAATTGACGGCTTGTTTAGACAAGTGACCGACGTGACGTGGGATTCGGCTGGCAATACCTATATCAGCGATGGCTACATTAATTCACGCGTGGCCAAAGTCGACAAAGACGGTAATTGGATCAAGTCATGGGGAGAACCCGGCAATCAGCCCGGACAACTGAATACACCTCATAGCATTGCTTCCGATGCGCAGAACAACATCTATGTCGCGGACCGCGGCAATGGGCGTATTCAGGTGTTCGATACCGAAGGCAAATTCCTCCGCCAGATCCACATCGATGTTCCTTTTCCTCCGGACACTCGCCCCGTGATTGGGAACAAGCCCGCTCCCGACGTGAAAGGAACTTTTGCGCCCGGCTCGCCGTGGGCGGTTTGCATCACGCCTCCGCCGAATCAGGTGCTGTATGCGTCCGACGCGTATCCGGGGCGAATCTACAAGCTCTCCCTGGACGGGAAGGTGCTCGGCGTGCTCGGGCAATCAGGAAGACAGCTTAAACAGTTCGGATGGGTTCACGAAATCGCGTGTCCGTCTGAAAATGAACTCTATGTCGGGGAATTGCTGGACTGGCGAGTACAGAAGTTGATCCTCGAGCCAAACGGATCGAAATCGAAATAGTTGTGCGGCCCATCGCTCGGTGCGAGCCGAAGTTGGTGAATGCAGATCCTTCGACTCGAGACCACCAGGCGGCTGCGGAAAAACAGTTTCAGGCGGGGTGGGCCTACGGGCTCTTGCACAGTACCTTAGCGTGCCAACGTCACATAGCGGCTGGCTCGTTCTGCCCCAACGCACGCCGCGGGTTTGCCCCTTGTACAATTGCAGAGAAGAATGTGATCGCTAATTCGAGTGCTCTTGGTGAGTCCGGTCGTATGGCCACCAGCAATAGAACCGCTCTCAGGGAAAGGTGAATATGGAATATAAAACCCTCGGCAACACCGGTCTGCTCGTGTCAACCCTCTGCCTCGGCACCATGACCTTCAACACGGGCGAAGGCTTCTGGAAGGCCATCGGCTCCGTCGACCAGGCGGGAGCCGACGAGCTCATTAAAGCCTCCATCGAAGCCGGCATCAACTTCCTTGACACGGCTGACGTCTACTCTGAAGGCGAAAGCGAAAGGACACTCGGTCAGTCCCTTAAGAACCTGAAGATCGCCCGTAAGGACGTCGTCCTCGCCACCAAGGTCTTCAGCCGCGTCGGCCCCGGCCCCAACGACGTGGGCGCCTCCCGCGGACACATTATGGATGCCATCGAAGCCAGCCTCCGCCGTCTCCAGACTGACTATATCGATCTCTACCAGATCCACGGCAACGACTCGGTTACACCCATCGAGGAGACCCTCCGTGCCCTCGATAACCTCGTCAATCAGGGCAAGGTCCGCTACATCGGCTGCTCCAACTGGCAGGCCTGGAAGATAGCGAAATCGCTGGGCATCTCCGAGTTCAAGAATCTTGCTCGCTTCGATACCCTGCAGGCCTACTACTCCATCGCCGGTCGCGACCTGGAACGTGAGATCATCCCTCTCCTCGAAGCCGACAAGACCGGGCTACTTGTTTGGAGCCCACTTGCCGGCGGCCTGCTCTCCGGTAAGTTCAGCCGCGAAAACCAAAAACCTGAAGGCTCGCGCCGCTCTGAGTTCGACTTTCCTTTAGTTGATAGAGAGCGCACCTGGAAGATTCTCGACGCCATGGCTCCGATAGCGAAGGCCCACAACTGTAGCGCTGCCCGCATCTCACTCGCATGGCTGCTAACTAAGCCCGTCGTCACCTCCGTCATCATCGGAGCGAAACGTCTCGACCAGCTTCAGGACAACCTCGCCGCTGTAGACGTCAAGCTCACTGAAGACGAAATGAAGCGACTCGACGAGGTGAGCGCTCTGCCGCCCGAGTACCCGGGATGGATGCTTCCGCGCCAAGGCGCCAGCCGTCTGCAACCAGTCTCCCCGCTGGTAACCAAGAAAAAAGGCTAGGGGATGACGCCCGTTTGAGGGAGTGAATACGCCATAATGTGAGGGCAGTAATCGAGAGGGTGCGGGAATAGGATATCTATCCGGCGAGGAATCAAGACGCCGAATTCGCCTGCACGGTGTCGTTCTTATCCGTTCCCGCCCGTGCACTGGCGAGCTGCCGCTTCACCCGGAACTCCAAAGAATCGGGGGCCAGTAACTCCGCGCGCCAATACCACTCCACGCTTTCCGCGTACCGCGCCATGCGAAACGCACACTGCCCGATCTCGGCGATTGCCGCGGCTCCAAAGATGCGCTTATCGTAAGACACTGGAGTAATCAACGCATCCGCATCAATCGATCCCAGCTTCTCGAAAATCTGTATTGCTTCTACATATCGCTCGCTTGCCATGAAAACTTTGGCCTTGAGCCATTGCAGCAGCCAGTTGCCGGGCTGCAGTGCCAGCGCCTGGTCAATGAATGGCATCGCGTCCTGCTGCCGGGTGAAAAGCAGCTTCGCCAGCTCGATATAGCACAGGCAGTCCTCTGCCTCCCGTTCGCTCTTGGACTCCGTTAGTTCTATCCCCGTACGCCACGACGCCTCGGCATCCGCCAGCCGTCCGAGATCGCGATAGACAGTGCCAAGGTGCCACCGAAGATAAAGTCTGGCAGGATCGTTCTTGATCTCTTTCAGTAATAGATGGAGGTTCCTCTGGAGCTTGTGTGTCTGGTCGCCGTCATAGCCCAGGTGGTCGATCGTCAGGAGCGAAGATCCAATGCGCCGTCCGGCTTCTTCGACCATGCGCATCACCGATGGAAGCATGGTCTCGTGCATCACACCTTCAAAACGAATGCGGTCATCGCGCCGGAACAATCGGTACTCCGGATACGCGGTGAATCCGGTCCTTTGGTGAAACTGCACGGTGCACGCTACAAGGCTTTGGTCGCTCAGCTCGCACTCCAGCGCGCTGCGATCATAGCTGCGAATGCGCTCGTCGGCGTCGATGTAAAGAATCCATTCGCCATGCGCCCGGTCAAGTGCAAAGTTCCGTGCCGCCGAAAAATCGTCATGCCAGGCATAGCCGAATACGTTCACGCCATAAGAGCGCGCAATCTCTTTGGTCCGGTCACGCGATCCTGTATCGACGACTATGATTTCATCAATCAGCTCCCGGATTGATGCCAGACATCCGCCCAGGAATTTCTCTTCGTCGCGCACGATCAGAGTGGCCGAGACGAGTGGCCGGGTCGTTTCCTTACTCGCTCTGTAGGTCATATGTCAATGCAGGTATCGAAGTTCGGCGCCGGCAAGGCATCTCCGTCAACCTCGCCGGCCCCAGTTCGGTGGTGTTGTCGCATTAGTCGTGATGGTGTTTGTGATGATGGTGATCGTGATCGTGATGATGGTGATGGTGACGGTGATGGTGATGATGGTGGCCGGTCGAGTTTGTTATACCGGCGTTGGCTTCGTTGACGCCCAACCCACTCATGGTGAAAGAGGCGATGACCGGTATGGCAAAGGCAGAGCCCAGAAGAATCTTCTTCAAAGAGGCACGCCTGCCTTCATCGACGCTCTCTAATAGCTTCGGATCTGGTTGATCGTCCATTGAGCAATCTCCTTATCGCGGAATGGATGGTCCAAAGTGCCGCGCGGTTGACTCATAGTTGCTGTTATTCAAGTATTTCTTTTATCGCGAGTACTGCCGAATCCAGCTCTCCTAAACGCAACATGAATGTATCTGTGTTGTCGATGGTGCGGCTCAGATCGCCAATCCAATTCGCTCGCTTGGAAGCCGGCGGGGTGCACTGCGGGATGATGCGCCTCAGCATCCCCAATTTGCCGCAAGGCTGTATCGTTGTCCGCGCGCCATAATTGGGCTCAAGAAAGAAAAAAGCCGAAACCTTCAGCGGCATGAGGCGCCAGAACTTTTCCAGCCCAATCGGGTCGACGCCGATGAGAGTCTCTCTGGCTGGGTCAGATGCAAAAGCGATGAACTCCTCGGAAGACTTGAGCTGCGGCAGCAACTCCACACAGTCTCCGCGCACAAGAAATCTGCGGGGAAAGGCGACAGCTTGGCCATCCAGCAGCAAGGCCAGTTCGTCGCCACAAACCTCGTAGCCCGCGAGCAGCAGGCGAACTGCCAAGGTTGTCTTCCCCGAACATTTCGGCCCAACCATGAGAAAGGCCCGCCCGGCTTGATTGCCGGTGACGGCGCGGAGCCGTATATGATCCGGCAGATTCGCCAGCGCCAGCCTGTGCATCCGCGTGAAGAGTTGATCGATGACAATCGTCGTACTCAGCTCGTAATCTTCGCTGCCGTCGCTGTTGCTGATGCGAAACTCCTCGCCGGTCCAGGTGATGGAAATCGTGCGGCAATGAGATATCGAAAACTCCTGCTGCAAGTGCGGAGCAATGCCGCACATCTGGTCCAGCAGCTCCGGTGAATTCGTCCTTATCTCGAATTCAGTGGACAGGAACTGAAGCCGTTCGACATGCATCAGGCGACCAATCCTTCCGTGCGCAGTGTTCTGAGACACTCCTCTACTTCCTCAACGGGTGCGTCCGGCAGATCAAAGGCCGATTGCAGCAGCTCGGGAAGGTCGGCTGCCGCGTTGCGTCCATTGCAGAGTTCCAGAATCAAGGCGGCGGTTTGATTCAGATAATGAACACGGTCACGGTCGGACTGGTACACGATGTATCCATCGGCGACCACGTTGATTTCAAGGCCTTGCGCCGTTTTGGGGCAGTGCTCCGGGCTGTCGGACATCAGGGCTCCTTTTCCGGGCCGGTCTTTCGCTCGAATCGGTGGCCGGGCCGGCATTGCATTCAAGGCTCATGCCCTTCAATTCCAGCGTAGAGGGCTGAGACCGCATCAACTATCCGCGCGGGGATATACCTTTCATGGAGCAATGCCGAGGCGCGCATGGCTAATCCGCAGGCCAGTTCCGGGTTTTCCTTTACCTGCAAGCAGGCTCGCGCGAACGCTTCCGCATCGTCCGCCAATAGTAGATGCTTACCGTCAGCCACACTGATGCCCTCTGCGCCAATTCGCGTCGACACAACCGGCACGCCGTGCGCAAAGGCCTCCAGGATTTTGATCCGGGTGCCACCACCCGCGCGGAGCGGAACCACCGCTACGTCAGCCAGAGAGTAAAGCAGTCCCAAATCTTCGACGTAGTCATGAATTTTGACGGCCGGGCTCAGCGCCGTTGTCCCCGGCACGCGCAGCGGTTCGCGTGCTGGGGTGGAAAGCTCGCCGAGCGCCTCCGCCCCACCGCTGCCAACCAGGTCGATTTGGATCTGCCTGCCTGTTAAGCGGCGCAACGCTGGCAAAACGTCGCGACAGAGAAAGAATGCCGCATCGCGGTTGACGTAACAGCCGAACGTGCCCACAAGCAGCACCCGCAGCGGTCCCTCACGCAATGGCCGACGCGCGGAAGAAGCCGGAGGGGGCGCACAACCATTGGGCACTACCATGAAAGTGGCTTCGGGAAACTGTGCGCCGAGCCGCGTGGTATCGTCGGCAGCGCAAACGGTCACGCGATCAAAGGTTGCGAGATAGCGTTTTGTGGCGACGGCATACTTCTTTGCCTCTGCCGCCTCGAAGGCGGCTACTTTGGCATCGCCTGAGGCTGCGGCGAGTCGCGCCATTCGCTCGCGCGTCCGTACCTCGTCATCGTCAAGATCCAGCACGCACATCGGCCTTGCCGAAGCTGACAGTCGCAGGAATCCTTCGGCCAGTGGCGCCAGATAGAGGCGCATCACGTGAACCGCATCGATGCGTGGGCCAGCCCATTCCATCACCCGGCGAACGCTTTCGCTGGTACAGAATCGGCTGAGCTGCGGCTTGGGATAGGCGAGTTCCGCCTGGAATCGTTCTTCGGGATTCAAAACGCGCGCGATAAGTCCGAAGTGGGGGTCAAGATAGCGGCTCAACTCAAGGCTGCCAACCCTGGCGGTATGCTGACGGACAAATTCGGAGGTTGCAGCGCCTTCTCCGGCGACAGGAACTACGAACAAGTGAACGTCGCAGCAGCGCGCCAAGCCTTGCAGAATCAGGCCCGCCCGCATCGCCAATCCATTGCCTTGGCAGGCGGGCAGCACCGGCGCGATATAGAGGACGGACGCTCGTTTCATTGCTTGCCCAATGCGATCGCTCAGCCTTTTGCATGCAGGACTTCGAGGTTAGGCATTCCCCAACATTGGCAGCCCATATCGATCGCCATAATGCCCAACCCCTCGGTTTCCAACTCGCCGCGAATTTGTGGACCCAGGGGATGCGGCCGTCGAATCGCCGGGTTTTCACCGCCGTAGGGGAATGGCGGAAAAATCAACCCATCGCGATGCAAATCGGCGCGGACCAGCAGCACGGTTCCGCCGACGCTATCGAGCCTTACCAGGTTCGCTCCACCCCGCAGGACATCCATATGTACCTGCCCATGTTCGCGCCAGGCATTCAGGTCGAACGTTTGCGCGCCATATTCCTGCACGCAGTGGGGGTGTACGATGTCGCGCCCGGTGCCGATAAGAATCTGCAGCAGGTCCGGCGGATACTCGACCACGTCGACATCCAGCCAGAGAACCCAGTCATGATCCTCCCAGGAGCTTGGGCTTGTGCCGCACGGCGTGAAATGGCTGACCGAGGAGCAGCCAGGCGATCAGGAACGTGTCCTTATCGCCATAGAGAATCTCGTAGAACGCGTCCGAGTGCTGGTTAATCCAGTGCGCCAGGGAAAGCGCGCGCCGGCATCGCGACTTATCCAACACCATCTGACCCGATTCCAACGACGCCCCCTCGTAGTAAGGAAGTCCGCTGATCGCCCAAATGGGGTTCGTCCGCGAGAGCCGGACTATATCCGGCCAAAATATTGCGCCGGTCTCCTGAAATTCAGGCCGCTCGAAAAGGCAGCTCGGGTCTTTGACCGGCACATTGTCGGCGTCCAGGAAGAGTACTTCGCTGAAGCGGGAATGCATGAGCGCATAAGACTTCAGCTCCCACCCGCCCAGGCATTGCACCTGGTGACGCTTTGCGACTTCGAGCGCATCGATCGCCTGAGCTCCGAGATCTTCCAGCAGACTGCGCATCGCCGGGCCCATTTCATCCGGCCCTAAATGCCACACTTCGATGGGCAGCGTGCAACCCAGCTTGCCACGCAGCAGGGCAATTGCAAACCCAGGCGCAGGTGAACAAGCGTGCGCCGCCGGCACAGATAACGATGCCTCGCCCTTCGAAACGGCCGGCAGGGAACTGCGAATCCGCAGCCGCGGCGGCGGCCAGCGCCGGCTTCAGCTCTGCTAATTCTGTGGACACGGCGACCTCTCCGCTCTTTCGGGCAGAACCTGTAATCCCAGCCCCTCATGGGTGCGCATCTCAGGTTGCGGTTTGGCTATGGAGGAGAGCACCGGGAAAACAGGCTTCGACCCGCAAGCTGAATGGATGAATTGCAAGGGGCTGAAGTTTGCTGCACGATGGCAATATGTGTGTCTAGTGACACTTGTTGCATCGGCCAGTCGCGTGCAGTTGCCGCCGGATTGGGTACGCTCGCGCTTGGGACGCGCCCTATCGATCCGGCACCACCGCTCCCCCGTCCATCTTAGGAATCCCAAAGTGACCGCTCAGGTGCAGCAGGTCGAGCGGCGTAATTGACCCCGAGACCGAGACGAAGTTCAGATCCTTCGCCCCCACAAACAGCACTGCAATATCGCGGATCGACGCGTGGTCCAGGTGAACCCACAAATCGGTCGTCAGTCCCCCATCGTGCTTGTGCTTGTTCACCAGGTGTTGCCAGCCAGCCTCGCGATATTGGCGGAAGATCGAATCCATGATCGCCGGATCGTACGAAACCACGTCCGGGAAGCGGAAGCTGTGCACCGAAACTCCGTTCACTCCCGCAATCACCCTCCGCAGAGCCTCGTCAGCTTTGTCCAGCTTGGAAGCCAGCACCAGCGTCGAGTGGTCCAGCGTAAACTCCGTCCGCGACGAGGCATTCTGCCCCAGCGCCGCAATCCCCTCCGGAACCCACAGTCGCGGCTGATTTGGCGGAGCTGCCGGAGCCTGACTTGGCGGAGCTGCCGGAGCCGGCAGAGCAGCCGAAGGCTTGCTCGGCGGCGGAGCCTGTGTTTGATCCTGTGCCACCGCGCTCATCACCATAGCGCAGGCAATCAATGCCGAAAACAGAATGCGGGAGAGCCTCATCGTTTTTACCTCACAGAATGTGCTCACGCGTGGCCGCCAGCCACAGCCGTGGATTGAATTCTATAACCCGCGGCCTCCAAGTATGTTCTCCCGGAACCACGACCGAAGGAGAGTACCGGCTGCTGAGGCGCGCGCGAGGCATTACAATTCATCCAGGAATGAATGTGAAGGACCCGGAGGTTACGCAATGAAGGCTATCCTTGTTCCAGAATTTGGCGGTCCCGAAGTTCTAACTCTCAAAGAAATCCCCACACCAAGTCCCGCCGTCGGACAGGTCCTCGTACGAATCCACGCCGCGGGCGTGAACCCGTATGACACCTATATGCGCAACGGTACTTATGCAATCAAGCCGCCATTGCCGTACACTCCCGGCTCCGATGGCGCCGGGGTCGTGGAAGCTGTTGGCGAAGGCGTGAACCGGGTGAAGCCGGGCGATCGGGTATATGTCGCGAAGACTCTGACCGGCGCATATGCGGAATTTGCGCTGACCCTGGAGAGCCAGGTTCATCCGCTTCCAGCCAAAATTACATACGCCCAGGGAGCGGGCGTCTGGGTGCCGTATGGCACCGCTTACCACGCGTTGTATCAGTGCGCGCGAGCTCGTGCCGGCGAAACCCTGCTGATCCACGGCGCCAGCGGCGGTGTGGGCATCGCGAGTGTTCAGATCGCGCGCGCCATGGGAATGATCGTACTGGGGACGGCCGGCACGAAGAAAGGCCTCGAACTGGTCAAACGCGAAGGCGCGCACCACGTCTTCGATCACACCCAGCCGGGTTACCTGGAGCAGATTCTGAAAGTGACCAGCGGGCAGGGTGTCGACCTCATCCTGGAAATGCTCGCCAACGTGAACCTCGCCAAAGACCTGAAGCTGCTCGCTTTTCAAGGCCGCGTTGTGGTCATTGGCAGCCGCGGCGACGTCACCATCACGCCGCGCGACCTCATGACGCGCCGTGCCTCGATTCACTCCTTTACGTTGTGGGGCATCACCGAAGCCGAAGATAAGGAGATTCACGCTGGGATCGTCGCCGGCCTGGAGGACGGCACGCTGCGGCCTATCGTCGGGAAAGAACTGCCGCTCGCCGAGGCTGCCCGCGCCCACAAAGAAGTCTTGGAGCCCGGTGCTTTCGGCAAAATCGTTCTAGTTCCATAAGGGTTTAGCTGGCCATACCTCCAGCTCCTCTCGTACCAGTTGAACTCTCATGCCCACTGGTGCCAGGGCCGAAGCTTGGCCTGCAAATAGCCTGACGAATCGCTGTAAGCTATTGATTTAAAAGCAAATCATGGTTTTGGCGAAGAACCGCCGGCTGGGCTAGCCCAATATTGGGCTTGCCAAAAAGCCGATCTAGCGATAAAAACACACATACACCCCCTGAGGAGGAGGCTTTCTTGGGCCAGTTTGACGGCCATTCCGTTGCCGCGAGAGCGGAGCTTTTGCCATCATCGGCACGAACGCTCTGGGACTCAGGGATTCGCTACAAACTCCTGCTCGACGTCAACAATGCCATCATCAACCAGACCACCCGCGAAGACCTTTTCCACGCCTTAGCCAGGGAAATTCGCAAGATCGTGGCCTACGACCGCTTCAGCATCAACATTTACGACTCCGCGTCGAAGATGTTGCGGTGGTTCGCCAGCGCCGAGGGCGTCTCCGTCAAGAGCATGGATGACAGTCCGCGCTCGCTCGAAGAGGGGCCGGTGGCGCGCGCGGTCATTGTCTCCCGCCAGCCGGTGATCATCCCTGATATGTCGGCATACACGCACTGGCACACCATCAGGTTGATGAAGGCCGCCGGTCTGGGTGCGACCATGGCATTCCCGTTGATCGTGCGCAGCGATGTGCTCGGCTCGCTGCACTTTTCCTTCCGGGAAACGCCTGAAAACCTGGAGGAGCTCAAGGAGTTTCTGGTCGAGCTTTCCGGCCAAGTGGCAGTGGCGGTCGATAACATGCTGGCCCATACCAAACTGGTGGAGGTGAATGCCAGTCTCCAGCAGCAAAAAGATTACCTGCTGAAACATGCGGACACTCGCTATCGCCCCGCCGACTTTTTCTACTGCAGCCCGGCGATGCGCAAGATCATGCGCGAGATCGAAGTCATCGCCGACAGCGACGCAAGCGTGCTCCTGACGGGGGAAACCGGCACCGGGAAGGACTACATCGCCCGCTTCATTCATCACCTGAGCTCCAGGCGCAATGCGTTATTCGTGAAGGTGAACTGCCCGTCGCTGGCGGCGACGCTTTTTGAAAGTGAGTTGTTCGGCCACACCAAAGGGGCCTTCACCGGAGCGGACGCCAAGCGCGTGGGACGCTTCGAAATGGCGGCCGGCGGCACGGTTTTTCTGGATGAGATAGCCGAGCTGCCGCCGCAGCTCCAGGCCAAGCTGCTGCATGTGTTGCAGGACCGGCGCTTCGAGCGAGTCGGCGATAGCCACCCCATCGAGGCGAATTTCAGAGTTATCGCGGCTACCAACAGCGACCTGAAAAAGGCCCTCAACGAAAAGAACTTCCGTCCCGATCTGTTCTATCGTCTCAACGCCATCTCGTTCCATATCCCCCCATTGCGCGAGCGCTCGGAGGAGATCGAACCGTTGGTGCACCGGCTGACCGAAGCCGAAGCGCTGGCTACGCATCGGGTACCACCGGTGTTCACCGCCGAGGCCATCGCGGCCCTCAAGCAACACTCCTGGCCCGGAAACGTCAGGGAGCTGCGCAACGTCATGAACCGGTTGGTAATTGTTTACAGCGGCAAGCAGGTGACCAGGCACGACATAGAACCATTGCTCGATATCGGCCAAGTCGAGGTTCAGCAGACGCCCACGGTCCTCGCCGACGTGGAACGCACTCACCTGATTAAGGTACTCACGATGAGCAGGGGCGTTGTCGGCGGCCGAAAGGGAGCCGCGGCGGTCTTGAATCTCCCCAAGTCAACCTTACAGTACAAACTCCGCAAGCACGGCCTGAACCCACAGGACTACCGCTAGAGAAGCGTCCGGGAGGTTCGCGCATCACTGCCCTAGCTTCGCTGAAATAGGCCACCCGGCGTGAAACGGGGAAAGCAGGAGCGGTAAATCGCACTGCTGTAAAACGGTCAACAGCAATGTTATTCAGTAATCTTGAAACCCTCACGCGTCCGTTTGTCCTCACGTTCGCGACGAGTGCGCATCAGTATTCCGCCGGCAGCAGCAATCATTAAACCTGCCGCTGGTAAGAAAATAAACGCGTGAGCAAACATCCAATCACCTCAGTTTAGTACGCTTCAACCAACACTGATTAAGATGCACTTTTGGCATCGACGGTTTTTCAGCGTTTATAATTTAAACCCAACTGGAGCAGAAATGTTTCGATCGGATGACACTCACGAGGTGTGTCTGGTCTGGGGACAACGTTACGATTCAAAAAGAAACTACCCCAGGTCAGCGCCGAACTGTCAAAGGAGCTTTCGCTATAGGCTGCGCGGCCAGCCAGGCTGCGCGGATTGTCTCAAAGGAGTTCATTGGCGGCGCGGGACCTGGGGCACCCGCGCGAGTGGGCCGGTGACCCAGATCTCTCATCAAACCCGGACGATTCCGGACGGTGCCCCACATCTGCCGTAGTTGGCAGATGTGGGATTTCGAATCACCGTGTTCTATGCGCTTTCGTACAGGCGGGTGAGGACGAACTCGCGATGTCCGAGCGCCTCGGCCGAG